>JAWLFQ010000002.1:0-86244 GCA_041685505.1 Nitriliruptoraceae bacterium | reverse complement strand
CGACGATGCTGTCGCCGAGTCGCTGATCGAGTTCTTCACCTGGGCCGTCACCGAGGGTGACGACCTCTCGCGCGACCTGTTCTACGCTCCTCCGACGGGTGCGTTCGAGGAGTCCGTGGTGGCACAGATCGAGCGGATCAACTCCGCCAACTGATCTCCGCCGAACGGCCGGCCCCATCGCCTCTCAGGGCGGTGGGGCCGGCCGCCGATAGTCCGGGAAGCGAGGAGTCACGATGGCTGCTACGACAGGCACACCACCATCCAGCCTGCGGGGGTCAGGAGCCGGTCGGCGGGCTGACCCCATCTTCCGCTGGGTCGTCGTCGCCAGCGCGACCAGCGTGCTGGTCGTGCTGGCCGCGATGATCCTTCGCACGGCGATCGACGCCTGGCCGGTGTTCGACGCGATGGGCATCTGGGGCTTCATCTCCGGACAGGAGTGGTCGGTCGGATCGTCCCGGTCGGAGGTGACCGGCACCTACGGGGCTTTCCCCTTCATCTACGGCACGTTGAAGATCTCCTTCGTCGCGCTGCTGTTCGCCGTCCCGCTGGCGATCGGCATCGCCCTGTTCATCAACGAGGTCGCTCCGGCGCGCCTGAAGAAGGCCATGGCGTCGATCGTGGAACTGCTCGCGATGGTGCCCAGCGTGGTCTACGCCCTGGTCGGCATCTACTTCTTCCGCCTGGAGGTCTGGGCACCGATCGGTCAGTTCATCGCGGACAGCCCGCTCGGCAACTTCCGCTTCTTCGGGCCGCCGGTCCTGCTCTCGAGCTACTGGTCGGCGGCCAACATCCTGGCGATCATGATCCTGCCGATCATCACGGCCATCTGCCGCGAGGCCTTCGCGCAGGTACCACGGGACGAGGTCAACGCCGCGTATGCGATGGGGGCGACGCGCTGGGAGACCATGCGGCACGTGATCGTGCCACGCAGCTTCCCGGGCATCGTCGGTGGCACGATGCTGGGCCTCGGTCGTGCACTGGGCGAGACGATCGCGATCGCCTACCTGATCGGGTCGAGCCAGCGCTGGGCGCCGCAACTGTTCTTCGGTGGCGATGCCATGACGTCGGTGATCGTCAACACCTTCGCCGACGCAGCGCCCGAAGCGATCTGGGCACTGTTGGCCATCGGCGTCACCCTCTTCTTCATCACCATGTTCGTCAACGTCCTGGCGCGCGTCATCGTGTATCGCGTCGGGCGCTTCGCAGGAGATGCCGCCCTATGAGCGTCGACACGACACCACGGACCGAGCCTCCGGCCGAGCGGCCAGCGTTGTCGGTGACGACGCCCAACGCGCAGCGCCGAGCCCTCTTCTCCCGGGTGATGACGGTGGTGCTCGGCATCACCTTCCTGGCCGCGGTCACACCGCTGGCCCTCCTGCTGTGGCAGGTGACGGTCAACGCCCTGCCGGCGCTGTCGCTCGACTTCATCACGCAGATCGAGCCGCTCTCCTATCGGGACACGGGCGGTGGCTACCTCCACGGCATCGTCGGCACGTTCTACATGACCGGGATCGCCGCGCTCGTCACGATCCCGCTCGGGATCCTCGCGGCGGTGTACCTCACCGAGTTCGACGGCCTCTATCCCAACATCGTGCGGTTCTTCACCGACGTGATGACCGGCACCCCGTCGGTCTTCGTTGGACTGGCGGTCTACGCACTCCTGGTGAGCGGAGCCGGAGGCGCGGGGCTCGGCTTCGGGACCCTGGCCGGCGCTGCCGCGCTCGGCATCCTGATGCTGCCGATCGTGGTCCGATCCACGGAGGAGATGCTGCGGCTGGTCCCCGATGACCTCAAGAACGCGAGCTACGGGCTGGGCGCCCGTCGTTGGCAGACCGCCCTGAAGGTGACGCTGCCGGCTGCGGCTCCGGGCATCGTGACCGGCTCGATCCTGGCGGTTGCCCGCGGTGCGGGCGAGACCGCGCCACTGATCCTGACCGCGCTCGGCGCCCGTGAGGTGATCGGTGCGCTCTGGGGCCGGCCCCAGGCCGACATCGGCCTGTTGATGGTCGACGGCTTCAACCAACCCTTCGAGGGCGGGATCCAGCGTGCCTGGGCGGGGGGCTTCACCCTCATCGCGATCGTGCTGATCCTGTCGGTCATCGCGCGCCTGATCGCGCGTCGGGCCCAGGTATGAGGCTCGTGCCCGGAGAAGCGTTGTCGTCCCATCGCCTGGCGTTCATCCGTCCGTCACCTTGGCGCGGCACCATGCGGCGGCGCCGTCGCGCCGTCAGCTGGCCGTTCCCTGCCTCCCCGGCCACATCGCACTACCCGACCATGGAGCCATGATGGACCAGCACTCCGTGACCCAGGATCAGGTGACCGAGGGTCCCACGAGCGACGGCTCGTCAGCCCGACCGGCTGCGAGCCCGGCGTTGCACACCGAGATCGGTCAAGCCGCGAAGACCGAGCATGGCGCGGTCCACATCTCACTCGATGCCGTGAGCGTCAACTATGGCGACTTCACCGCGGTCCGTGACGTGACCTTCGAGGTGCCACGCAACGAGATCACCGCGCTGATCGGACCGAGCGGCTGCGGGAAGTCGACGCTGCTACGGACCCTGAACCGGATGAACGACCTGGTGCCCTCCGCCTCGGTGAGCGGATCGATCACGTACAACGGCGAGGACATCTACGCCGACGGCGTCGATCCCGTGGAGGTACGCCGTCGGATCGGCATGGTGTTCCAGAAGCCCAACCCGTTCCCGAAGTCGATCTACGACAACGTCGCCTTCGGCCCCAGCCTGAACGGGCAGAAGAAGGGGTTGGATGACCTCGTCGAGCAGAGCCTGCGCAGGGCCGCCCTCTGGGACGAGGTCAAGGACAAGCTCACCACCTCCGGCCTCGCGCTGTCCGGCGGGCAGCAGCAGCGGCTGTGCATCGCTCGCGCCATCGCGGTCAACCCGGACGTCATCCTGATGGATGAGCCCTGCTCGGCCCTCGACCCGATCGCCACGCTGCGCATCGAGGAACTGATGCAGGACATGAAGAACGACTACACCATCGTCATCGTCACCCACAACATGCAGCAGGCCGCACGTGTCTCCGATCTCACCGCCTTCTTCACGGTCGACGTGGACAACGAGAAGGGCGAGCGCACCGGCGTCCTGGTCGAGATGGACGACACCGAGACCATCTTCACCAACGCCAGCGACGAGCGCACCGAGGCCTACATCACCGGTCGCTTCGGCTGATCCGGCCGCGGGTCGCGTGCACCGCAGGTGCGTCGAACGGTCGCAGCGCACCGCTGGCGTCGCGACGCAGTGGCGCTGGCCGTGGATGGTGGCCCCCTCGGCCACGTTGGCCTCCCGCCCGGGCTGTTGCTGAGGTCCCCTGATCCGGGGACCTTCGTCCCCACGGTTCGGCGCCGGCGACGCCGTATCTTTTCAACCATGGTTGAAACGATGCGCGTTGGAACCGGGGTCACCGAGCCCGCCCGACGGCTGGAGCTGCTCAAGGCCGCAGCGGACCCGATCCGCCTGGCGGTGCTGGACAGCCTGGCGCGTGGGGGCGCCCGGTGCCACTGCGACCTCGAGGAGGAGCTCGGCCTGGCGGCCAACCGCCTGTCCTTCCACCTCAGGGTGCTCAAGCAGGCTGGGCTCGTCACCTCCGAGCGGCGTGGCCGCCGGGTGCGCTACCACCTCGAGCCGGGGGCGCTCGACGCCGTGCGTGCCGCGATCCCCGTCCTCACCGACCCGGACCACCTGACCGCGCACTGCTCCGCCTGTGACCGACGCGACGCCGAGGCGGCCCGATGAGCGCCACCGACCATCAGACCCGATCACCCACCCGCCGGCTGGTGCTGGGGCTGCTGGCGGCAGCCGGCGGGTGGGCGCTGCTCTACGCCGTCAACGAGCGGCTGTGGGATGTGCTGATCTACGACGCGCTGGGTCTGGATGCCCAGACCCGGCTGGGCAGCGCGGTCCACTTCTTCCTCTACGACACCGCGAAGATCATGCTGCTGATCACGGGGTTGATCTTCGCGATCTCCCTGGCACGGTCGGCGGTGCCGCCGGAGAAGGTCCGGGATCTGATCGCCGGCCGGCACGTCGCCGTCGGGTTCGCGCTGGCGGCCGCCTTCGGGGCGATCACGCCCTTCTGTTCGTGCTCGTCGGTGCCGCTGTTCATCGGGTTCGTCGCCGCCGGTGTGCCGCTCGGGGTCACGCTCACCTTCCTGATCACCTCACCGCTGATCAACCAGGTCGGTGTCGTGATGCTCGCCGGCATGGTCGGCTGGCAGGTCGCCGCGCTGTACGTCCTGACCGGTATGGCCATGGCCGTGCTCGCGGGCGTGCTGTTGTCGCGGCTCAACCTGGAGCGGTGGGTGGATCCCTTCGTCACCGAGATCACCGTCCCGAGGGGTGTCGACGGCGGCGCGCCCACGCTGGCGGAGCGCATCGAGTCCGCCAAGGGTGAGACGATCGACATCGTGCGGACGGTGTGGCCCTACGTCCTGGTCGGCATCGGCATCGGCGCCGGTATCCACGGCTGGGTCCCCGCGGACTTCTTCCAGACCACCGGTATCGCCGACAGCGTGTGGTCGGTGCCCGTCGCCACCCTGGCCGGCGTGCCGCTGTACGCCAACGTCGCCGGTGTGGTGCCGCTGGTGGAGGCGGTCTACACCAAGGGGCTGGGGCTCGGCACGGCGATGGCCTTCATGATGAGCATCGTGGCGCTGTCCCTGCCGGCGATGATCCTGCTCAAGCGGGTCATGCGGCTGCCCCTGCTCGCGATCTACGTCGCCACGGTGACGGCCGGGATCATCGGCATCGGCTTTCTCTTCGACCTCATCGCCTGACCGCACGTTCCTGCATCCGACCACCCGCACGACACGACACGGAAGGCACACCGATGGACATCAAGGTCCTGGGACCCGGCTGCAACAACTGCGTGACCCTGGAGGCGCGCACCCGCGAGGCGCTCGACGGGCTCGGCACGCAGGCCACGATCGAGAAGGTCACCGACACCGCCGACATCATGGGCTACGGGGTCATGTCGACGCCCGGGCTGGTGGTCGATGGCAAGGTCGTGGTCTCCGGCCGCGTGCCCTCGGTCAAGCAGCTCACCGGCATGCTCAGCGGCTGACCGGCAGCTGCGCCATCTCGATCGCGTCGACGTCGGCCGCCGCCACAGCGCGCAGCGCGTGGTCGAAGCGGTCGACCTCGATGGCGCAGGCGAGGTCCGAGGGCGGTGCCCAGTCGGGCCCGCCGGGTACGAAGTTGCGCCCCGCATCCGAGGTGGCGACCCGGGCGGTGAAGCTGTCGACGTCGGGATCCTCGCCACGCACGCGGGCCGCGATCAGCTCCGCCGCTGCGAGGTCCTCGTCGCCGTCACGCCCCCTCGACGCGCCGGTGATGATGAAGCTGACACGCTCGGGCGCGGCGGCACGCAGCGCCGCCGCCGTGGCCCGCGCGGTCACGAAGGCCCCGGCGAGCACCAGGGCGCTGCCGGCGGTGCGGGCCAGCCCCTGGGTGCCGGCGGAGGTGCGGTGGATGATCGTGCGCCCCGCGACTGGCGCCGAGCGCACCTGGGTGGGGGAGTTGCCCAGCTCGAAGCCCTCGAGCTGCTCGCCGCCCTCCTCCCCGGCCAACAGCGCGTCGGGGAGGTGCGCCGCCCGCAGGGCGCGCGCGTGGTCCTCCTCGGCCACGGCCAGGATGCGCGCGGCGCCGCGGGCGAACAGCCAGGGCTGCACGGTGAAGGCGCGGAGCACGTCGATCACCACCACGGCCTCGTCGGGCTCGGCCTCGGCGAGGTGCAGGAAGCGGACAGCGGTCACCGCATGTCCTCCGCTGGCAGCAGGAACCGGCGCAGGCGCGTGTCCGCCTCCACCAGTGCATCGACGGGCACGTACTCGCCGCGCTGGTGGGCCTGGCCGGTCAGCCCCGGGCCGTAGTTGCACGCGGGCACCCCGATCTCGGTGAAGCGGGCGACGTCGGTCCAGGCCTGCTTGCCGGCCACCTCGGCCTCGACCGCGTCGACGAAGGCCTGCAGCACCGCTGCGGTGCGGTGCGGCGGTGCGGGCGGGGCGTGGTCGATCACCTCGACGCTGACCGTTGCCTGGCCCGCAGCTCCCGCGACGCGTTCCCGCAGCTCGGCCTCGGCCGCCGCGAGGCCGCGTGACGGCGCGAAGCGCAGGTTGAGGTTCACCGTGAACTCGCCCGGGATCACGTTGCGGACGGGTGGTCGCCCCGGGTCGCGGTCCGGCCCGAAGCCCTCGCTCCACGCCTGCGTCGCCGACCACACGTCGCGGTAGGCGATGCCCTCCACCTCGACGTCGCGGACGTGGTCACGCTCGAGGTCGGCGAGCAGGCGTCCGGCCATGGTCAGGGCGTTGCGGCCGTGCCAGGGCCGGGCGGAGTGGGCCTGGCGGCCGTGGAAGCGCACCAGGGCGTGGAGGCCGCCGAGGCAACCGAGCTCGACCCGGCCGTCGGTGGGTTCCAGCACCACCGCCAGCGCCGCATCCGCGAGCCAGGGGACCGCCCGCAGGACCGAACGCAGCTCGTTGCCCTCGGCAGGGCCCTCCTCGCCGGCGTAGAGCACCAGCGCGATCTCGTAGGCGCTCCGCTCGCGCAGGCGCGCGTCCTCGAAGGCGCGCATGGCCACGACGTTGCCGGCCTTCATGTCCGAGGCGCCGCGGCCGATCACCACCTCGGCGCCGTCACGTCGGTCGGTGCGGGGCTCGAGGTCGTCGTCGGTGGGTGGGACGACGTCGAGGTGGCCGACCAGCAGCACCAGGGGGCGCGTACCGGTCCACCGCGCGTCGGGGGCGTGGGTGCCGGCCTCGGGGGCGACGCCGGTCGGTGGGCCGCCGACGACCAGGCTGTCGCCGAGGCGCCGGACCACCTCGCCCTGCGTCCGGTAGCGCTGCTCGAGCGCGTCGGCCAGCGGGGTCTCCTCACCCGTGACGCACATCGCACCCAGGTGCTCGAGCAGGTGGGTGGTCAACGCCGCCCGCGGATCCTCGGTCGCACTGCTCACGTCTGCCCCCGGCGTCAGTTGGCGTGGAGCTCCGCGTTGAGCCCGCCCCAGTCCCCCCGGCTGCCGTCACGGGGAAGCGCGACCACCGCACCGGTCTGGGAGTCGCGGCGCAGCAGCAGCCCGTCGCGGCCCGACAGTTCCGCGGCCTTGACGACCGTGCCGTCGGGCAGGGCGACCTTGGTGCCGGCGGTGACGTACAGACCCGCCTCGACCACGCAGTCGTCCCCGAGCGAGATACCGATCCCGGCGTTGGCGCCCACCAGGCAGTTCGTCCCGATGGCGATCACCTCGCTGCCACCGCCCGACAGGGTCCCCATGATCGACGCCCCGCCGCCGATGTCGGAGCCGTCGCCGACCACCACCCCGGCGGAGATCCTGCCCTCGACCATCGAGGCCCCGAGGGTGCCGGCGTTGAAGTTGACGAAGCCCTCGTGCATCACCGTGGTGCCGGGGGAGAGGTGGGCGCCGAGCCGCACGCGGTCCGCATCGGCGATCCGCACGCCCGAGGCCACCACGTAGTCGGTCATCCGCGGGAACTTGTCGACCGAGGTGACCTTCAGCCGCCGCCCGCTGCGGGCGTGCTCGAGCTGCAGCCCGTCGAAGGTGTCGGGGTCGCAGGGCCCCTGGTCGGTCCACACCACGTTGCTGAGCAGGCCGAAGGCGCCCTCGAGGTTCGCGCCGTGGGGACGGACCTGGCGGCGGGAGAGCAGGTGCAGGCGCAGGTAGACGTCGTGCGCGTCCACCGGTGGCGCCGCCAGGTCCCCGATGAAGGTCGCGACGGGTACCCGCTCCGTGCGCGTCGGCGGCGGCCGCAGCGCTGCATCGGAGGTCACGGCGGCCACCGCCTCGGCGACCAGGTGGTCCGCGCTCAGCTCCGCGCGGCGCAGGACGTCCCGGTCGAGGTGGTAGGTCGCGGTGCCGTCCCGGTGGCCCAGCGTCGCCGCCAGGGCCACCGCCTCGCCTGCGTCCCCCCCGGTGACCGCCAGCGGGTACCAGGTGTCGAGGATGCGGTCGGTCTCGGCCACGCGCGTGGCCAACCCGATCCCGAGGGCGGCGAAGGTGGTCATATGGGCTGTCCCGGTCGGACGCGGCTGCATGGCGGTGAGCGTAGCCATGTGCCGCAGGGCGCCCCTGCCGGCCACCGAGCGTCAGGGGTGCAGGGCATGGGTCCCACCTTCCCACGAGCGTTGGAACATGGCCGGGACTCTCGGCCCTGACCGGTACGGACCTTCCAAGCCGTCTTGTTGCTCGATCCGAGGTACCACTGCCCTAGGGGGTTGCACCCGCCTCAACGACCATCCCTGTCAACGGAGCGACGTGGGTGTGCGCCTGCCACGGTCCTCCGGCACCAGCAAACCGCACCGGCGCCCACTGGTCCCTCCTTCGCTGCGCGCGCGAGGCCGTGGACCACCAGGCAGATCGAGGACGAGGATGGCGAGGGTCAAGCTCGAGATCACCCGACGCAACCTGCTCAAGTCCGGCGTCGCCGCCGGCGTGGCGGGTGCGGTCGGCACAGGAGGCTTCAAGGGCGCTCCGGCGCTGGCGATGGAGCTTCGGGAGGACGCCTGGTACCGCCAGGGCGAGATCAAGACCAGCTACACCGTGTGCGACATGTGCCCCTGGCACTGCGGTCTGGTGGTGCGCTCCGTCGACGGCGTCGTCCACAAGATCGACGGCAACCCCGACGACCCCAAGAGCCGCGGGATGCTCTGTCCCCGCGGTCAGGGCGGGGTCTCCTTCATGTACGACCCGGACCGGCTCCAGGCGCCGATGGTCCGCACGGGTGAGCGGGGAGAGGGCAAGTTCCAGGAGGTCGAGTGGGAGTTCGCGCTCGACCTGATCGCACAGAAGCTCAACGAGGTCCGTGAGCGCTCGGGTGAGGAGTCCGTGGCGGTCTTCGGGCACGGATCCAGCGACTACTGGTGGGTGGAGCACTTCGCTCAGGCCTGGGGGACCCCCAACGCCGCCAAGCCGGCGTCGTCGCTGTGCATCTCGCCCCGCGAGGAGGCGTCGCTGCTCACCTTCGGCACCCCCGTGGGCGGGCACGAACCCCTCGACTGGCCGAACCTGCAGTGCCTCACGCTGATCGGCAGCCACATCGGTGAGGACGCGCGCAACACCGTCATGCAGGACTTCGCCAACATCCACGGGCGCGGCGGCAAGATCATCGTGGTCGACCCGCGGCTGTCCAGCGCGGGCACCAAGGCCGACCAGTGGCTGCCGATCAAGCCGGGCACCGACACCGCCCTGCTGCTCGCGTGGCTGCACGTGCTGATCACCGAGGAGCTCTACGACGCCCCCTACGTGGACAAGTGGGCCGCCGGCTTCGACCAGCTCGCCGCCCACGTCCAGGACAAGACCCCCGAGTGGGCGGCGGAGATCACCGAGCTGTCCGCGGAGCAGATCCGCACCTCGATCCGCACGATGGCCGAGCACGCGCCGCAGACGGTGATCATGCCGGGCCGTCACGTGACCTGGTACGGCAACGACACCCAGCGCATGCGCGCCGTCTACCTCGTCAACTCCCTGCTCGGTGCCTACGGACGCGAGGGTGGGATGTACTTCAACCGCTCGCCCTACATCGGTGATGTGCCCATCCCGCCCTACAAGATCGCCGGCAGCGCCGGTGGCTGCTCCGCCGAGCCCGAGGAGGACTCGGACGGGCCACCCCAGCTCGCCGAGGGCCCCACGGGCAGGGTCCGCGCCGACGGCGCCCAGGAGCGGTTCCTCCAGGGCCCGACGGCCATCCAGGAGCTCATCGAGCCGATGATCTCCGGTGACCCCTACCCGATCGAGGCCCTGATCGCCTCCGGCGTGAACCTGTTCCACGCCATCCCGAACCCGGCACGCACCAAGGAGGCGCTGGCCAACCTGGAGCTGTTCGTCGCCGTCGACGTGCTGCCGATGGAGTACACGGCGTGGGCGGACGTCCTCCTGCCCGAGGCGACCTACCTCGAACGCTACGACGACCTGTTCACCCTGGCGCACCGGACCCCCTACATCCACCTGCGCGAGCCGGCGGCGGAGCCGCTGCACGACAGCAGGCCGGGGTGGTGGATCGTCAAGGAGCTCAGCGACCGGGTCGGACTCGACGGGTACTTCCGCTGGGACACCATCGAGGAGTTCCTGGACACCCGGCTCAACTCGGTCGGCTCCAGCCTCGAGGACATCCGCTCCCAGGGCGGCGTGATCACCCAGGAGGGCAAGCCCTTCCTCGAGGACTTCGAGGACGGCTCACCCTTCGCCACCCGCTCGGGCAAGATCGAGCTCTTCGCCCAGGACCTGGCCGACAACGGCCTCGACGGGTTGCCGGAGTACGAGCCGGTGGACGATCCACCGGAGGGCTTCTTCCGGCTGCTGTACGGCCGCCAGCCCGGGCACACCTTCGCCACCACGCAGAACACGCCCGTGCTGCACGAGGTGACCCCGGAGAACGTGCTGTGGCTCAACGCCGACGCGGCCGCCGAGCTCGGCGTCGCCGACGGCGACGAGGTGATGCTCGAGAACCAGGACGGGATCACCGACGGCCCGATCACGGTCAAGGCCACCCAGCGCATCCGCCGGGATGCGGTGTTCATGGCACACGGCTGGGGACAGCGCTCGGAGCTGCTCAGCAACGCCAACGCCGTGGGCGCCAGCGACGCCAAGCTCCAGACCACCTACAACCTCGACCCGGTGTGCGGCGGCGCCGGACTGCGCGTGAACTTCGTGCGCATCGCATCGGAGGCTTGAGATGAGCCAAGCGTTCCTGCTCGACCTCACCCAGTGCATCGGCTGCACCGGCTGTGTCGTGGCCTGCAAGACCGGCAACGAGCTCGGTGAAGGTGTCAACTACATCGATATCTCGACCACCGAGCGGGGCACCTTCCCCGACGTGGTGGCCGGGTTCGACAACCACCGCTGCTACCACTGCACCGACGCCGCCTGCGTCAACGTCTGTCCCTCGGGCGCGCTGTTCCAGGAGGACGGCCTCACCCGGGTCAACACCGACGCCTGCATCGGCTGCCAGTACTGCGTGCAGGCCTGCCCCTTCGACGTGCCCAAGATGGTCGAGGGCGTCTCGCGCAAGTGCGACGGGTGCCGGGACGTCACCCGGGCCGGGGGCACGCCGTGGTGCGTGGAGACCTGCCCCAGCGACGCCCTGCGCTTCGGTGAACGGGCGGAGATCTCTGCGGAGGCCCACCGCCGTGCCAGCGTCATGCGGGAGAAGTACCCCAACGCGCAGGTCTACGGCGAGAACCAGGCCGGTGGGCTCGGGATGGTCGTGGTGATCCCCGACGACCCGGAGGTCATGGGCCTGCCGGTCGATCCCGACATCCCCCAGGTCACCGAGGCGTGGCAGGACTTCGCCCAGCCGATCGGTGTCGGTGCGATCGGGCTGACCGCGCTGGGCGCCGGCCTGGCGGCGATCATCGCCCGCCGGAACCACCAGCAGGAGCTGGCGCGCCTCGAGGTGGCGGGTGCCGCCTCGGCCAGTGCCGCCGAGGACCTCCACAGCGACGACGACGAGGACCAGTCATGAGCGACACCGAGACGCCGCAGACACCCGAGGTGGTCGAGCGTGAGGAGAAGCTCCTGCGCTACCGGCCCGGCCAGCGCTACATCCACCTGCTGGTCGCCACGTCCTTCACGGTGCTGTTCCTCACCGGCCTGCCACTGATCTTCGAGCCGCTGTCCTTCCTGGCGGCGAACGGCTGGTCGCGGATCATCCACCGCATCGCCGCGGTCGGCTTCATGGCGGTGCCCTTCCTCTACTTCATCGTGGACCGCAAGGGCGCCAAGGAGCTGATCGTCGAGTCCTTCAGCTACGACAAGGACGACCGGCGGTGGCTGATGCAGATGGGCCGCTACTTCCTCGGCAACGCCGCGGACATGCCGCCGCAGGGACGGCTCAACGCCGGCCAGAAGCTGCACCACGCCCTGGTCATCATCCTCGGTGCGTCGGTCGTCGGCTCGGGCCTGGTGCTGTGGATCCAGGCCGGCTCGATGTCCGACACGATGCTGTCCTGGGCGGTGCTGGTCCACAACGTCTCGATGCTCGCCCTGGTGCTGCTGCTGATCGGCCACATCTACTTCACGGTGGTCTACAAGGCCATCACCTCGATGCACACCGGTTACGTGCCGCGCACCGAGGCGGAGATCGAGCACGCGAAGTGGGTCGCGGAGATGGACGAGCAGAACGCGTCCACGCCCACGGATCCCTCGACGCCGAGCGCGGAGGGCGACGAGGACCGCAGCTAGCCGGTGCCGGCTGGCTGCCACGAGACCTGCACGACCTCAGCACGACCCAGCGGGGCGGGTGGCCCCGATCGCACGACCAACCAACCGAGAGGATGCACGATGCGTACACCCCGCACACGGTCGCTGCTCGCGGCCCTGCTGGCACTGGTCATGGTGCTGGCGGCCTGTGGCGACGGCGACAACGGCGACGCCGCGGTCGATGACACCGATACCGAGGAGGGCGAGGAGCTCGCGCTCGACCTCGACGAGGACGAGGACGAGGCCGAGGAGGAAGAGGAAGCCGAGGAGCCCGAGGAGGAAGAGGCCCCCGACTTCGATCTGGTCGCCGAGGTCGACGACCACGTCAGCACCCTGCCCGACGGCTGGGGCCTCGTGGGTGACGTCGACGGGCTGAAGGAGGCGCTCGAGGTCGAGGGCACGGTGCTCATCGACGTCCGCGAGGTCAGCGACTACGAGGAGGGCCACATCGAGGGTGCGATCAACATCCCGATCCGTGAGTTGGCCCAGAACCTGGACCTGATCCCCACCGACCGGCCGGTCATCGTCTACTGCGCGAGCGGGTGGCGCGCCGGCATGTCCTACTCCACGCTGCGCCTGATCGGCTACGACAACGTCAGCGGCTGGGCACCGGGATGGAACGGTTGGACCGCCGCCGACGAGCCGGCCTCCACCGACACGGTCGAGCCCGAGAGCTTCGGTGACCCCGGCTTCGAGCCGGAGCTGGTCGAGGCCGTCGACGGTTTCCTGTCGACGCTGCCCGAGGGCTTCCTGACCAACTCCCTCGAGGGTGTGCAGGAGCTGACGGACCAGGGCGCGCAGCTGGTGGACGTGCGCCAGCCCGAGGAGTACGAGGAGGGCTACATCCCCGACGCCATCTCCGCGCCGATCCGGGACACGGTCACGGTCGCCGAGGAGGTCGCACAGGACCAGCCGCTGGTGGTCTACTGCCAGTCGGGGTACCGCGCGGCGCTGGCGCTGCCGATGTGGCACCTGCTGGGCTACACCAACGCCGAAGGCTTCCCGGGCAGCTTCAGCGCCTGGGTCGAGGCCGGCGAGGCGGTCACCAGCTGAGGAGCTGAGCACGTGACGAGGGGCGGGCCGCACGGCCCGCCCCTCGTCCGTGGGAAGAGCAGCTAGCGCTGGTCGCGGGCAGCGAGCACCTCCTCGATCCACTGCAACCCCGCGATCGCCGTGGGCAGCCCGCAGGTGGCGATGGCGAGCATGGCGACGTGACGCAGCTCGTCGGCGGTGACCCCCGCATCCAGTGCCTTGCGGGCGTTGGAGCGCACGGCACCCTCCGCCAACCCGCCGATCGCCAGGCCCAGCTTGACCAGCCGCTGGTCCCGCGCCGCGATCGGGCCGGCGGCCTGGGTCGCGGCACCGAGGCCGTCCATCGCCGCGGCCACCTCCGGGAACCGCTCGCGGTAGTCGTGGTAGATCTCGGGGACGTGCTCGCTCATCGGTCCTGGCTCCTGGTCGAGGGTTGCCACCGTAGACGACACCGGGGGTCGCGCACGGCGTCGTCTACCGTCCCGCACCACCGTGCGTCACCCCCTGCGGACCCACAGGAGCCACCCATGCCCGTCGTCGCCCTCGTCGGTCACTCCGGCAGCGGCAAGACCCTGCTGGCCGAACAGGTCGTTGCCGCCGGCACCGCAAAGGGGCTGCGCGTCGCCTACGTCAAGCACGCCCCCCACGGCTTCGAACCGGGTCGCCCGGACTCCAACAGCGAGCGGGTGCGCGAGGCGGGTGCCGACCCCGTGGTGGTGATCGGCCCCAACGGCCGGATCGAGCTCACCGGTGGTGGCCGCGAGCCCCTGTCGCAGTTGCTCACGGGCCTGCGTGGCGATGTCGTGCTGCTCGAGGGGTTCAGCGCCAGCGCCTGGCCCAAGGTGCGCGTCACCGCGGGCGCCAACCCGCCGCGCGAGGTGGCGGATCCGGTCGTGCTGGAGCTGGTCCGTCACGGTGAGCGGTTCACCGACCAGGATGTGACCGCGGTGCTCGACCTGCTCGAGGAGCGCCGGGCCGCCCTCGGGCCCGACGTCGTCCGGCTCCACGCCGACGGGCGCGAGGTGCCGCTACGCGGCTTCGCACACACGATCGTCGCCAGCACCGTGCGTGGCCTGACCGCGTCCCTGCGTGGTGTCGAGGACGCGGAACACCTCGCCCTCGAGCTCCGCCGGGCCTCCCCGGAACCGGGCTGAGACGGCGCTTGGTCCCCTCGACCGGTGACCTTCGCCCCGGAGGCCAGGTGGGGGGTACCGGGGTACCGTCGGCGCTGGCCCGTTCCGTCCGATCCGATCCGAGGCGAGGGTGACACCGAGGTGAAGACGCCAGCGTTCAGGGACGTGGACAACCGGCTCCGGTTGCTGAAAGCCGTCGCCGATCCGAGCCGGCTCGCGATCCTCGATCGCCTGACCGACTGCGGTGACCGCTGCCACTGCGACCTCGAGGAGGACCTCGACATCCCCGCGAACCGGATGTCCTTCCACCTCAAGGTCCTGCGCGAGGCGGGGCTGGTCACGCCCGTGCGCGACGGTCGTCGGGTCCGCTACCTGCTCGCCGACGGCGCCGTGGAACTCCTGCACGCGGCGCTGCCCGGCCGCGGCTGCAGCCCGGTCATCCCCCGGGTGCGGCCTCTGGCGACGCTGCCGCAACTGCTCGAGCAGGCTCCCGTCACCGCCTGAGCCGGCCCGCGCGCTGGCCGTCGCCGTGGGAGGAGCGTGGTTCCACGCGCGGCGTGGTGATCGCGGCGGGGTAGCGTTGCGGGCGGGAGGGATCCATGGCCACCGACGACGAGCAGTCCGAGCCGGCGCACGAGCGCCGGGAGGCCGCCGATGGCACCGCCGAGGCACCGGCCGAGGATGACGGTCCCATCTCCCTCGATCCCCTCGACGACATCCCCGACGGTGAGCTCCCCCTCGAGGAACTGGTCGCGGAACGACCCGTCGAGGCCATGGCCCCGATGCGCCGCCCGGCCGCGCTGCTCGGCACCCTGGTGACGGGTGGGGTCATGGGCGCCGCGGAGGTGGTGCCGGGGTTCTCCGGTGGCACCGTCGCGCTGGTGGCCGGCATCTACGAACGGCTGGTCGCCAACGTGCGCCAGGGCGCCAGGGCCCTGTCGCTGCTGGTGCGGGCGCGTCCGCGGGACGCCTGGCGCGCGCTGGGCACCGTCGACTGGTTGTTCGTCGCGGTGCTCGGCGTCGGGATGCTGGCGGTGCTGTTCACCGTCGCGGGACCGCTGTCGGCGCTGCTCGAGGAGCGGCCGGTGGAGATGTCCGCGGTCTTCCTCGGGCTGGTGCTCGGGGCGGCCGTGGTGGCCTCGCGCCGCCTGCGGGCACCCGGTGCGCGCCACCTCGCCGTGGCTGTGGTCGCCGCGGCCGTCGCCTTCGTCGCGCTGGGGTTCACCCCCGGCACCATCACGCAGCCGAACCTGCTGCTGATCGTGCTCGGCGGTGCCGTCGCCGTCACCGCGTGGATCCTGCCGGGGGTCTCCGGCTCCTTCCTGCTGCTGATCATGGGGCTCTACCCGACGGTGATCGGTGCGGCTGCCGAGCGCGACCTCGGCATCCTCGCGCTGTTCGCCATCGGCTGCGTGCTCGGGCTCTCGGCGTTCTCCACCGCCCTCAACTGGCTGCTGGCCCGTGCCCACGATCTGGTCCTCGCCGCCCTCATCGGTCTGATGGTGGGCAGCGTGCGGGTGCTGTGGCCCTGGCCCTCCGACGCCGGGGTCGGCGGGTCGGCGCAGCTGGGTGCTCCCGTGGGCAGCGAGGCGTTCCTGGCCGTCGCCCTGGCGCTGGCCGCCTTCGCGTTGGTCTACATGGGCGGGTTGTCGGCCACCGCGGTGCAGCGCCGGATGGCGCGGTGGCGCGAGCGTCGGTCGGCCCCCCGGACGGGGTAGCGCACCATCCGACCTCGTCGCCGTCGGGCGGCCCGCGTCAGTCCGTCGGTAGCCGGCCGGCCTCGATCGCGGCGGCCCAGGCCGCCGCAGCAGCGCGGCACCCCTCCACGGTGGGCACCAGGGCCAGGCGCAGCCATCCGGTCCCACCGGGTCCGAAGGCGCGGCCGGGCGAGGCGACGATGCGCTCGTGCAGCAGCGCCTCGGCGTAGGCGGCGTCATCGCCACCCGGGGCCCGCAGCCACAGGTAGAAGGTCGCCTGGGAGCCCGACACCTCGATGTCGTGGCGTGCGAGGTGCTCGAGCAGCACCGCGCGCTTGGCGCCGAAGACCGCACGGCGCTCGTCGACGTGGGCCTGGTCGTCCCAGGCCGCGGTGGCTGCGGCCTGGATGAAGTCCGGCGACGCCGTGCCGACGTTGGGCCGCAGCAGCTTGAGCCGGCGGATCAGCTCCGGATCACCGGCGATGGCCCCGGAGCGGTAGCCCGTCATCCCGGAGCGCTTCGACAGCGACACCACCGCCAGCACCCCGCGGAGATCGCCCCCGCAGGCCTCCAGGGCGGAGGGCGGTGGCGTGTCGAACCAGATCTCCTGGTAGCACTCGTCGGAGGCCAGCAGCAGGTCGTGCTCGCGGGCCACGGCCACCTGCTCGCGGTACCAGCCCAGATCGGCGGTGGCGCCCGTGGGGTTGTGGGGGTGGTTCACCCACGCGATGCAGGCACGCTCCAGCCGCTCGGTCGGCAGGTCGGCCAGCGACAGCCGCCATCCGTTCTCCGCGGTCAGCGTCACCGGGTCCGACACCCCGCCGGCGAACAGCGCGCCACGCCCGTAGACGGGATAGCCCGGATCACCCCACAGCACGTGCCGGCGCGGGCCGGCCGGGTCGAGCACCGCCAGCGGCAGATGGAAGATCGCCTCCTTGCTGCCGGCGGTGGGCACGATGTGGATGTCCGGGTCCACCTCGACGCCGTGGCGGCGGGCGAACCAGCCCGCGACCGCGCTGCGCAGCGCGGGTCGCCCCGCGGCGGTGGGGTAGCGGCTGACCGGACCGACCGCGGCGGTCAGCGCGTCGCGGATCGGCATCGGCGTGGGCTCGTCGGGGTCACCGATCGAGAAGTCGTGCAGGGGGCGACCGTCGGCGCGCAGCTGGTTCGCCAGCTCCTGCAGGCGTGCCAGCGGGTAGCCGCCGAGCTGCTCGAGGGCGGGGTTGGAGGTGACCATGGTCGGGGAGCCTACGTGCGTCGGACGGCGACGGTGCCACCGCTAGGCTCGGTCGCGATGGAGGAGCACACGCGGACGATCCTGGTGCGCTGCACCGGGAGGGACCGGCCGGGGATCACCGCCGGTCTGCTCGGTGTGCTCGAGGACTCCCAGGCCGAGCTCTATGACATGGAGCAGGTGGTCGTGCGCGGCCGGCTGACCCTCGACCTGTCGATCGGACTGGGTGGCTCCGACGACGTGCTCAAGGAGCTGCTCTTCCACGGCTGGGAGCAGGGGTTGACCCTGGACTTCGAGGTGGTGGAGGTCGATGACCCCCCCACGCCCTGCGTGCGTTCGGTGGTGACGGTGATCGGCCAGCCGCTGACGCCCGGGGCGTTGCGTGCGGTGACCGGCGCCATCGCCCGGGGGGGCGGCAACATCGACCGGATCGTGCGCCTGGCCAACGAGCCGGTGACCGCCTTCGAGTTCACGGTGCTCGACGGCGACCTCGACCGGATGCGCACCGCGCTGGTGGACGCCTCGCGGCAGCAGCGCATCGACGTGTCGCTGCAGCGCCAGAACCTCGAGCGGCGCGCGAAACGGCTCGTGGTCCTCGACGTGGACTCGACGTTGATCCAGGACGAGGTGATCGAGCTGCTCGCCGCCCGCGCCGGCTGTGAACAGGAGGTCGCGGCGATCACCGCCCGGGCGATGGCCGGGGAACTCGACTTCGAGGCCTCGCTCCGGGAGCGGGTCGCCCGGCTGGCAGGGACCCCGGCCAGCGTGCTGGACGAGGTCGGCGACAGCGTGCGCCTGACACCGGGCGCGCGCACCTTCGTGCGGACCCTCAAGCGGCTCGGCTACACCGTGGCGATCGTCTCGGGAGGGTTCACCGCGGTGACCGACCGGTTGGCAGCGGAGCTCGACATCGATCACGCGGTGGCCAACGAGCTGGAGATCGTGGACGGGGTGATCACGGGTGCGCTGCTCGGCACCGTGGTCGACCGCCCCGGCAAGGCGGCGGTGCTGCGCCGTATCGCCGCTGCCGAGCACGTCCCGGTGGAGCAGACCGTGGCGGTGGGGGACGGGGCCAACGACCTCGACATGCTCGCCACCGCCGGGCTCGGCATCGCCTTCAACGCCAAGCCGGTGGTGCGCGCGCAGGCCGACACCGCCGTCAGCGTCCCCTACCTCGACGCGATCCTGTTCCTGCTGGGCATCCGCCGCGACGAGGTGGAGGCGGCAGATGCGGCAGACCCACGCCTGACGGCGGTGCAGGGGTGAGCGCGCCCGGGCCCTGACGGCGACGGTCAGAGCGCGTCGCGCAGCGCGACCGGGGTGGCGCGTTCGAGGACGTCGGTGCGACGCGTCACCCGCATGCCGGCGCGGCGGTACAGCGCCACCGCACCTTCGAGGGTGACGTCGTCCACCTCGAGCGCCACGCCCGTGAGCCCACGGTCGCGGAAGGCGGCGAAGGCGGTGCGCAGCAGCGCCATCGCCACCCCGCGCCGTCGCCAGGCCGGCAGGACACCCAGATCGCGGACCCACCCCTCCTCGGGCGCGAGCTCGGTGCCGGCGCGGCACACCGCCACGGCGACCACCTTCGGGTCGGGGTCGTGGTGCTCGGCGAGCAGGACCAGGTGCGGATCGGCGGCCGGCGCGCGGTCACGGAGGAAGTCCTCACGGGTGATCGGCAGGTGGGTGGGCACGTCCGCGAAGGCGGCCTGGTGGGTGCGCCACAGCACCTCGTCGTCGGCGCCGGGCCGGAAGGTGCGCACCGTGACGCCGGTCGGCCACCTCGGTGCCGGCGGTGGCGCGTGCAGGTCCAGACGCAGCTCGAGCAGGTGCCGCACCGCGGTGAAGCCGCGGGCGCGGAACCACGCCTGCTCACGTGGTGTCCCGTCGACCAGGGCGGTGCGGATACGCACCCGGGGCGCGGCGGCGGGCGAGGGTGCCGGCGCGTTGTCAGCAGCAGCCAGCACGGCACCTCCCACGGCGACCGCGCGGTCGAGCAGGAAGCTGCCGAGCCCCAGCCCACGCCGATCGGCCCGCACCTCTGCCTCGAGGTGGACGACCGCCGCCGGCGCATCGGTCGTGGGATCGACCTCGAGGTCCACGGGTGCGCTGGCGTAGGCCAGCAGCTCGTCGGGTGTGCCCGGCAGCACCACCAACACCGCGTCGTCGAGGTCGTCGAGCATCAGCCACCGGATGCGCAGATCCTCACGGCGCACGGCCGGTGACCCGTCGCCGCGGACGGCGGCCGTCGCGGCGAACAGCGCCGCCACCGTGTCGAGGTCGGCGTCGGTGGGAGCACGCGTGACGGCGCCGGGGACGGGAGGGGCCGGCCCCGCACCGGCCACGGCAGCCAGCGACGCGGTGCGGTTGGGATCGGCGGGGGAGCGAGGCACCCGGCGAGCGTAGGGCCACTACCCTCCGTGCCTGTGCGATCCACCCCCTCCGGAGGACCCCGTGGCCCGTGTCACCGTGCACCACCTCACCCTGCCCAAGCGGCTACCGCTGATCGAGGAGGACGGGCTCAGGACGCGTGCGGATCTCTCGGGGCTGTACGGACCACCGAGCGACTTCGACCGCAGCGCCCCCGGTGTCTACGCCAACGCCAAGCGGGTCTCGGGGTGGGTGTCGCTCGATCACGCACGCACCCGGGTCGCTGAGCTCGGCGGCGGTCACGTCAGCTACTCCGTGGATCCGGCCCGCACCCTGGCCAACCTGGCCAGCGTGCGCGAGGGGGACCCGGCCTCCTACTGGGACAGCGCGCGGCCGCTGCAGGAGTGGCTCGCCGAGGGTCCGTTGCCCGAGGACCTCGAGGTCCACCAGAACGTGCCGGTGCGGGCCAAGCGCATCCAGCTGCACGCACCCCTGGTCACCGACGAGGAGCTGGGCGAGTACGCCGAGGTGGTGGACGCGGTCGCGGATGAGGACCGGCTCTCGGCCAAGGCGCTGATGCACCTCGCGGTGATCGCCAGCGGCGCCGATTTCGACTCCACCGACTTCACCGCGGCCTGCGCACTGGCGTGGCGGGACGAGCCCGACCCCGACCGGCTCATCCGGGAGCTGGTGGAGATGGATCCCGACAAGGTGGTCAGCGCCGTGCTCGCCGAGCACTCGGCGACAGCACCCGAGCTGGTCGCACGGCTACGTGAGGTGCTCGAGGAGACCCGCCGGTGGGCGGACGACCAGGGACTGGACCACGGCCAGGGGCTGTTCGCCCGGACCGCGGCGGTCCTGGACGAGCTGCCCGAGCACGTCGCCTGAAGGCCGGCCGGGGTCGGGGACGCGGTCGGGCTCAGAGGCTGACGATGTTGAGGTGGCTGACCCGCGGCTCCTCGCCGTCGCCCTCGAGCTCGAAGCGCACCCGCTGGCCGATGCGCAGCTCACGCAGCCCGGAGGCGACGAAGGCCTCACGGTCGAAGTGGCGCTCCTTCAGCCCGTCATCGAGCAGAGACCCGGTACTCGTACCGGCATCGAACGCCTTGATGGTGCCCTGCGGCATCGCTGCTCCTCGCGACCTGGCGACGGTTCGGGCAGGATAGCCGGGTACCGACGCCGTCCCCTCGTCAGGAGTCGTCATGTCCGCGCAGCAACCGCCCGACCCGGATCGACAGCCGCCGACACGGCCACCGTCCGGCCAGGGATCCGATGCCGAGGGCACCGACGGTGGCGGTGAGCCCGGCGGCTCGGGTTCGGCCGGCTCGGACAGCGGCGCTCCCGAGCCCAGCAGGCAGCCGCCCGGTCGACCCCGTGACGAGGACAAGGCGGTGGCCCCACCCACCCCCTTCACCCAGCAGCTGGGGCGGATCGCCATCGTCGTGATCGCCGCGCTGTTCGCGGTCTTCGCCATCGCCAACAGCCAACCGGTCGACTTCTCCTGGGTCTTCGGGGAGACCACCGCGCAGCCCGCCGATGACGGGCAGGGGACCGCCGGTGGCGTGCCCCTGATCCTGCTCCTGCTCGGTGCCTTCGTCGTCGGGGCGCTGGTCACGATGCTGACCGAGCGCTACGTCAGCCGCAGCCGCCGGGCCCGCAAGGCCGCCAAGCAGCGTCGCGACAGCGCAGGCAAGAAGGGCGACTAGACCGTGCCGCCGGCGGGGGCGACGTGCCGGTGCCCGAGGAGCCGAGGCAGCAGCCTGGCCGTCGCCCGACCGACCTCCACCTCGTGCAGGGCGGCCAGGTCGGTGAAGGTGTCGACGTCGTGGAACAGCCCGTCACGGTCCACGGTCGCCGCCCGCAGGCCGGCACGGTGCGCCAGGTCGAGGTGGCGGCGTGCCGAGCCCGGCCCGTAGGACGCGGCGATCGCGGCGCCGGGACGGCGCAGCAGCGCGCCCGTGCCACCCGCTGCCGTGGGTGCCACCACCACCTCGGCGTCATGGGAGAGCACCGCACGGACGTCGACGGCACTGACACGCGGCAGGTCCGCGGCGACCACCAGCAGGTCATGGTGTGCCCCGAGCCGCTCGGTGGCGGCAGCGAGGGCGTCGTCCAAGCCCCGACATCCCGGTGGATCGGCGATGACCGCCAGGCCGAGGTGGTGCGCCACCTCGGCGGCGGCACTCCCCCCTGCCGCGACCACCACCTCGGTGATGCCACCGGTGTGCAACGCCTCCGTGACGTCGGCGAGCATCGCCACGGCGAGGGCGGCCCGCTGCGAGGGGTCGAGGACGGCGGCCAACCGGGTCTTGCCGACCCCCGGTGCCCGCAGCGGGACCAGGGCCCGGGGCGGGGCCGTGGAGGGTCCGGCGGGTGGGACCGGATGCGGGACCGGTGCGACAGGCATGGCGTGCAGGCTACTCCGGTGGCGGCACGCCGCCGGGTAGGGTCTCGGGCGGGTCGGTGCGCGTGGGAGGCATCCGGTGGGGCAGGTCGCGGTGATGGGTTCGGGCTCGTGGGGCACCGCCTTCGCGGCGATGTCGGTCGACGCCGGCGAGCAGGTCACCCTGTGGGCCCGTCGGGCCGAGGTCGCGGCGGAGATCAACGAGCGTGGCACCAACCTCGGGTACCTGCCCGAGGTGGCCTTGCCCGACGGCCTGCGTGCCACCGACGACCCCGACGTCGCCCTGCGGGGCGCGGAGGTGGTCGTACTCGCGGTCCCGTCGCTGGGTATCGAGCAGCAGCTCGGTTCCTGGGGTGCTGCGATCCCGGGCGCCGCCACCCTGGTCAGCCTGATCAAGGGTGTGGACGTCGACACCCTGCGGTTCGGCAGCCAGATCATCGCCGATGCCCTGGACTGCGACCCGGCGCGCGTCGTGGTGGTCAGCGGGCCGAACCTGGCGCGCGAGTGCGCGGCCCGACTGCCCGCGGCCAGCGTCGCCGCGAGCCCGCAGGCCTGGCGTGCGGAGCGGGTCCAGGCGGCGGTCATGGCACCCTACTTCCGGGTCTACACCAACCAGGACAAGGTCGGCGTCGAGGTCGCGGGCGCGGTCAAGAACGTCATCGCCATCGCTGCCGGGATGGCCCACGGCATGGGCTTCGGCGACAACACCAAGGCGGCGGTGCTCACCCGGGGACTCGCGGAGATGACCCGGCTCGGTGTCGCGCTGGGTGGGCAGCCCCTGACCTTCGCGGGACTGGCGGGGGTCGGTGACCTCGCAGCCACCTGCACCTCACCGCAGTCGCGCAACCGCACGGTCGGTGCGCGGCTCGGACGCGGCGAGGCGCTCACCGACATCATCGACTCCATGAACATGGTCGCCGAGGGGGTGAAGTCCTCCCGCGCGCTCCTCGGGCTCGCCGAACGGGTGGGCGTCGAGATGCCGATCACCCAGGCTGTCGTCGCGGTGTGCCACGGCGGGCATGATCCGCAGGAACTGGTCGGGTTGCTGATGTCCCGCGAGGCCAAGCCGGAGATCTACGGGCTGTGAGCGACACAGGGCTGGTGCTGGTCCTGGACGGTCCCACGATGGTGGGGCGGTCCACGACCCTGCACGCGCTGCAGTTGGCCTGGCCCGAGGTGCGCTCCGGGCCGCTGTTGGAGGCCGGTCTGGACGCGGCGCTGGCCGCCTTCGGCCCGGGCGCGCGACGCTGGGCCGAGCTGGTGCTGCCGAGCGCACCCCCTCCCGACGCCGCCCACCCCCGGGTGAGCTGGGGTCCCCTTGGGCGGGAGTTGGTCGCCGCGATGCACCGCGCCGCAGCGAGCTGGGCCCGGTCCGGGTTCGACGTGGCCGTGGACCACACGCTGTTCGACCATGCCACCGTCGCGGACCTGCACGCGGCGACCGCGGGGCTCGAGGTCGTGCACCTCGGGCTGATCTGCGATGCGGACGTGCTCGAGGACCGGGAGCGGGAGGCGGGCGCGCGCAGCCCAGGCCTCGCGGTCGCGCAGTTGCGGGCCCACCGGGCCGAGGTGCGGCCGGACGTGGTGCTGGACACCACCGAGGCCACCACCGAGGAACTGGTCGAGGTCATCCTCGCAGAGGTGGCCGCCCGCATCCCGCCCCGTCCGTGAGCCGAGGGGCACCCCGCCGGTCCGCCCGGCGCCAAGCCGCCGGTACACCGTCCACCGCCGGTCCGCCCGGCGCCGGGTTCCTTGCAGCGTTTCGACGTCTCTGGGGTCGTTTCGCTGCACGATCCGGCGTGGCGACCACCCCGGCGGCGGCTGCCGGATCGCGTCAGTTCACCTCGATCCCCAGCGCCTCCACGATCTTGCCGGTCTGCTCCATCACGCCCTGGGTGAGCTCCACCGACCCTGGCCCGACCTCGGCGATCCGCGACCACGCGTCGGCGACGTCCTCCGGTGAGGGCACCGCCTCGAAGGTGGCGCCCTCACCCTCGAGCAGCGCGACCCTGGCCATGTAGCCGCCGCCCACGGAGAACACCCGCCCGGTGTCGGTGCACTCCTCGCTGGCGAGGTAGGCCACCAGGGGGGAGACGTACTCCGGCTCGAGCCGGTCGAGCAGCGCCGGCGGCATGATGTCCTCGGTCATCCGCGACCTCGCCACCGGTGCGATGGCGTTGGCGGTGATGCCGTACTTGGCGCCCTCGATGGCCAGCGTGCGGGTCAGGCCTACGAGACCGAGCTTGGCCGCCGAGTAGTTCGACTGTCCGAAGTTGCCGTACAGCCCCGACCCCGAGGTGGTGGCGATGACACGACCGTAGCCCTGCTCGCGCAGGTGTCCCCAGGCGGCACGGGTGACGTGGAACGCCCCGAGCAGGTGGACCTGCACCACCGCCTCGAGCTGGTCCTGGGTGAGTTTCGCGAAGGACACGTCGCGCAGGATGCCGGCGTTGTTGATCACGATGTCGACGCGGCCGAAGGCCTCCAGTGCGGCCGCGACGATGGCCTCACCACCCTGCCAGGTGTGGACCCCATCGTGGTTGGCGACCGCCTCGCCGCCGGCCGCCACGATCTCGGCGACCACCTGGTCGGCCATCGAGGTGTCGGTCCCCGTCCCGTCGCGTGTACCGCCGAGGTCGTTGACCACCACCTTGGCGCCGCGGCTGGCGAGCAGCAGCGCGTGGCTGCGGCCGAGCCCCCCTCCTGCTCCCGTGACGATCGCAACCCGCCCGTCGAAGTCGATCGCTGCCACCTGTCTACCTCCCGGTCGTGTCCCTGCGTGGGTGGACGTCCAAGCGGCGATCCGGCCGCCGGTCGTCGTCGCTGCTGCCGGTCGGACCCTACTGTCGGCCGCTCGCCGGGCGGCACCCGCGGCTGCACCGCGCCGGGTGCGCGAGGTGGCCCTGTGGTCCCGCGCACCGACCCGCCCACGCGCCCGCGCAGCTCCGGATGCTCCTCGAGTCCCGACCGCCGCACCCGGTGAGGATCCTCGATGTCGCTGTCATCGCCACTGCTGCCGCTCGCCCATGCGCGCTGGTTCACCACCTCGGATCCCACCTACGACTGGTCCTTCGTCCTCGAGACCCTGTCGTTGACCATGATCGTGGGCGCGGTCGTGATCGCGGTGGCGTGGCGCCTGGTCGCGCCCCTGCTGCCCCGCCCCGAGCTCGCGCCGCTGGCCTTCCTCGGGCGGCTGGGCCCGTGGATCCCGCGGCTGCTGGCCATCCACGCCGGCGTGTCGCTGCTGTCGCTCGCGGCACGGTTGGAGTTCCTGGTACCGACCCTGGCCCTGCCGGACACGTGGTACGGCATCGCCCTCGGCGTGCTGGAGGGCGTCGTCGGCGTGTGGTTGATCGCCGGGTGGCGGGTGCGGACAGCCGCGTGGCTGCTGGTCATCGCCGGCCCCCTGGGCATGATCGCCTACGGCGTCGTCCCGATCATGGAGCGCGCCGACCTGCTCGCGGTGGGACTGTTCCTCGCGCTGCTGCCCCCCGACGATCGCCAGATCGGCGGACGCATCACGATCGATCCGGAGCGGGTCCGTGCCGCCCTCTTCGGCCTGCGGTTGCTCACCGGGGGCGCGCTGATCATCCTCGCCTTCACCGAGAAGCTCGCGCGGCCGGAACTGTCGCTGGAGTTCCTCGACCGCTACCCCGCCTTCAACGTGCTGCAGCTGTTGGGGAGCCAGTTCGGTTTCGAGGTCAGCGATCTGGTGTTCATCCAGTTCGCCGCCGGCGTGGAGATCCTGTTCGGCCTGTTGTTCATCTCCGGAGCCCTCCCGCAGCTGGTGGTGATCGCCGCCGGGATCCCGTTCAACGCCACCCTGTTCTTCCTCGGGGCGACGGAGCTGATCGGCCATCTGCCCATCTACGGTGCGATGCTGGCGCTGCTGGTCTACGGCAGCCGCGCCGACACCGCACCGGTGTGCTCCTGGCTGCCGCGCCTCGATGGACGGATGCGGACGATGCCCGCCGACCGGCGACCCACCGAGATGGTCGGGCGGAGCTGAGAGCGGGCGGCACGACATGCCCACCTTGCGGCTTGGCCCCGTGCCGGCGGCGCGCCGACGTCCCCGGCGCTCACTGCCCGGGGCAGCGGTCCCGCGGCGCGTCATCGGGGACGTGGAGCTCCTGATCCGAACCCGCGAGGGGCCCCACCTGCCGTGCGGCATCGCAGGGGGCGGTGATGCTGACCACCAGGCCGTCGTCGCTCTCGACCTGCACGGTGCCCCCGTGCTGGGCGGCGACGGCGGCGACCAGGGTGAGGCCGAGTCCGAGCCCGGGGCGCGGGTGCTCCGCGTCGGCGCGGTAGAACGGCTCGAGCACGTGTGAGACGTGCTCCTCGCTCAGCCCCGGCCCCTGATCACGGATCTGGAGGGTCCAGGACGGGCCCCCGTTGCGCAGCGACAACAGCACGGGGCTGCCCGGGGCGTACTTGTCGGCGTTGGTGAGCAACTCGGCCACCATGCGCTGGAGCTGCTGCTCGTCGGCACGGGCCATCACCGGCGCGGTGATGCGGGTGGTGACGCGGTCGGCGATCGCTGACCGCGCCACGACCTCGTCCACCAGGTGCCCGATGTCGGCGATCTGCTGCGGTGCCCGGTGGTCCCGGTCGGTCGGCTCGTCGATACGTCCCACGTTCAGCACGTCGTCGAGCAGCGCGGCGAGCTTGTCCGACTGCTCGACGATGGCCCGCTCCAGGGCCGATCGGGTCGCCGGCGTGAGCTGGTGGCGCTGCCGCTGGAGCGTGTCGGCAGCACCGGTGATCACGGTGAGCGGGGTGCGCAGTTCGTGGGAGATCGACGCGACGAAGTTGTCGCGCATGGTCGCGACCTCGCGGAGGCGCTGCGCGGCCGCCCGTTCGGAGTCCGCCACGCTGGCCAGTGCCCGTTCGCGTGCGTCCTGCTCGGTGATGTCCATGACCATCGCCTGGAACACGGTCCGATCGCGACCGTGCTCGACCAACGCGCCGGTGAGTTGCACCCGCCGCAGGGTCGCGTCGGGGCGGACCACGGTCAGCTCGAGTGGCCAGGACGGCCGCTCGGGGTCGTCGAACACCGCGGCGAGTCGCTCGCGATCCTGCTCGGCGACGATGGCCAGCGGCAGGTAGGGATCGTCGAGGAACTCGGCTGCGCTCCGCCCGGTGATCCGCTCCAGTCCCCGGTTGACGTACAGCACCCGGGGCAGGTGTCCCGCTTCGATGAGCAGGAGCCCGTCGCCGATGGCGGAGGCGAGCGCCTGCCAGCCGCGGCGGGTGGCGTCGGCCTCGTGGAGCCCGCGGCGCAGCAGCAGCCACAGGCCCACACCGGCGACGGTGACGTAGACCATGGCCATGGCAGCGCGGATCGTCGTCCCATCCACGTCGATCACCTCGGCCAGCGCTGCCGCCACCGCCGGTGAGATGGCGACGAAGGCCCAGGTGACGACGACCATCACCGCCAGCCGGATGGCGACCGCCCGGCTGGCGGCAGTGGTGGAGCTCCCCGCGTTGGGCATGTACCACCCTGTAGAGGACGGTTCAGGACATCGGTCCAACGCCAGGGACCTTAGCCTCTATGACGCGGTTGTCCAGAGGTGGGCTGCTGTGTGCTGTGTTATCAAGGGATGCTGTTGGCCCCCAGAGGGGTGGTGCGGCGGATACGGACGGTCACATCGCTGGCGTCGCCCGGTTAGGCTCCCACCCCTCAGCGCAGCACCGGAGACCGCGTGGAACCCTCTCTCTCCCGGCTGCCGGGCGGGTTCGCGACCCGCGCGGTACGGGGCGCGACCCGTCTCCCGCCGGTCAACGAGCAGCCCGTCTCCGCACCCATCTGGCTGTCCTCGACCTGGGCGGTCTCCCACTCCGAGGAGCTGGGCGAGCTGCTCACCGACCGCCGTGCGGGCTACGCCTACGGCCGCTACGACAACCCGACCGCCACGACGCTGCACGAGGTCGTCGCCTCCCTGCACGACGCCGAGGCGGGCTGGTCGCTGGCCTCGGGCACCGCGGCGCTGTACGCCACCCTGGACGTGCTGCGCGGCTCGGGACGGGTGCTCGCGTCCTCGATGTTGTACGGGGGGACCTGGGCGCTGCTGCGCCGCCTCGAGCGCGACGCCGGGTGGCAGGTCGACCATGCACCGCTGGCGACGGTCGACGACCTCGACGCAGCGCTGGACCCGGCCCACACCGTGGTGCACCTGGAGACCGTCGCCAACCCCTCCACGGTGGTCAGCGACCTGCCCGGTCTCGCGGCGCGATGTCGGCAGCGGGGTGTGGCGCTGGTGGTGGACAACACCTTCGCGTCGCCCTACCTGTGCCGGCCCGTCGGTCTCGGCGCCACCGCGGTGGTCGAGTCCGCCACGAAGTTCCTGGGCGGCCACGGCGACGTGGTCGCCGGTGTGGTCGCCGGGGACCGGATGCTGATCGAGCGCGTGCGTGCGCACACCTTCGAGCTGGGTGCCTCCCTGGGCGCCTTCGAGGCCTGGTTGGTGCTGCGGGGGGTCCAGACCCTGGCGTTGCGGGTACGCGCAGCGGCCGCCAACGCCGCAGCCTGCGCCCGAGCCCTGGCCACCGCGTCGATGGCCGACGGCGACGTCGAGGTGGTGCGCTACCCGGGCCTGGTCGATCACCCGCAGCACGAGCTGGCCACCACGCTGTTCGACGGCCGCGGCTACGGCGCGCAGCTGTCCTTCGACCTGCCCTCGCGTGCCGCAGCCACCGCCTTCGCCGATGCCTGCGAGGTCTTCGCCCGGGCCTCGTCGCTGGGCGGGACCCACTCGCTGGTGCTGCACCCGGCCTCGACCAGCCACCGCCAGCTCGACGACGCCGCGCTGGCCGCGGCGGGGCTCGGTCCGGGCACGGTGCGGTTGTCGGTGGGGATCGAGGACGAGGCGGACCTGCTCGCCGATCTCACCCGGGGCCTCGAGGCGGCGCGTGGGGCGGTGGCGGCCGGGCACCGATATGACCGCACCGGGCGGGAGCCCGGGGCGGCAGGAGCGGAGACGACGTGAAGCGCGTACTGGTGCTGTTCGGCGGCCGGTCGGCCGAGCACGAGGTGTCCTGCCTGTCGGCCACCTCGGTGCTCGCGGCGATCGACCGTACGCGCTACGAGGTGGTGACCGTCGGGATCACGCGGGATGGGCGGTGGACGCTGGCTGATGGTGTCCCGCCCGTGGCCGCCGGCGCGGTGCTGCCAGAGGTCGACGAGTCCGGACCCACCGCCGCGCTGGTCGGCACCCGGCAGGGACCGATGCTGGTCCAGCTCGACGACTCCGGTGACCGCGTGGCGACCGTGGGGGCCATCGACGTGGCCTTCCCGGTCCTCCACGGGCCCTGGGGCGAGGACGGCTCGGTCCAGGGGATGCTCGCCACCGTCGGGGTGCCCTACGTCGGCGCGGACGTCACCGCCTCCTCCATCGGTATCGACAAGGGGGCGATGAAGGCGGCCTTCGCCGCGGCGGACCTGCCGCAGCTCGGCTACCGGACGGTCCACCGCAGCCGCTGGGCGACCGCGGCCGACGACGTGCTCACCGAACTGCTCGACCGGCTGCCCCTGCCATGGTTCACCAAGCCCGCACGCCAGGGTTCCTCCATCGGGATCAGCCGGGTGGGCGCGATCGGCGAGTTGGATGCGGCGATGGCCGAGGCCCTGCGCTACGACGACGTGGTCGTGGTCGAGGAGGGCATGGTGGGCGCCCGCGAGCTGGAGGTGGGGGTGCTCGGTGACACCGAGATGGAGGTGACCCGGCCGGGCGAGATCCTGCCGAGCCACGAGTTCTACGACTTCGACGCCAAGTACCTCGACACCTCCGAGCTCCAGGTCCCGGCCGCGGTCTCCGAGGAGGTCGTGCAGCGCTGCATGGCCCTGGCGCGACGGGCCTACCGGGCGATCGGGTGCCGGGGGCTGGCACGGGTCGATCTGTTCCTGGCCGCTGACGGGCAGCTCAAGGTCAACGAGATCAACACGATCCCGGGTTTCACGCCGGCATCCATGTTCCCCCGGCTGTGGGCCGCCGAGGGGGTCAGCTACCCGGAGTTGGTCGACCGCCTGCTCGCCTCCGCCCGTGCCCGGTGAGCGCCGCGATCGACCCGCTCGACCACGGCCGTCACAACGCGATGACCGGGCAGGTCAACGTCCGGGTGATGCCGGGCACGGCCTGCAGGGCCGAGACCACCAGCTGGCCGAGCTCGTCGACGTTGGCGGCCTCCGCCCGGACGATGACGTCGTAGGGGCCGGTGACATCATCGGCGGCGATCACCCCCGGGAGCTCGCCCGCGGTGGCAGCGACGTCGGCGGCCGCACCGAGTTCGGTCTGGATCAGGATGTAGGCCGAGACCATGACGTGTCCGCGCGCTGAGGCAACGCCTTTACGGTACTCCCGACACGCACCGGCGGGCCGGGACGTGCGCTACCCGTGCCACGGCATCCGCCGGTTGCGCGCGAGGCGTGCTCGCGGATCCGTGGGCCGGTCCCGTCAGGCCTTCATCGGCGGGCGCGTGATCTTGCCGGCCTTGATGCACGAGGTGCACACGTCGAGCTTGACGGTGCGACCGTCGACGTAGGCCTTGACCCGCTGGATGTTGGGATCCCACCGCTTGCTGGAGCGGCGGTGGGAGTGGGACACCTGCTTGCCGTACCACGGCTTCTTGTCGCAGAGCTGGCAGGTAGAGGCCATCGGGCTGCCTTCCAGGTGGTGCGTCGCGCGCGCTCTGGGATCCGAGAGGTGGCGCGGCGCGGGCACGGCGGGTCGGACCGGACACGTGGCAGGGCGGATCGGCCCCGCATGCTGGGCGGAGCGTACCACCCGCCTGGGGTCGCGACCAGCGCAGGCGGCGTCGCTAGGCTGCGCCGCGCGGGGGTGCCCGCGGTCGCGGTCCTCGTGTCGTGGCCCGGTGTCGCCGGTGGAGGGGGAGACCCAGCCGTGCAGGAGCGAGGCGGCGCGCCACTGTCAGCGCGGGAGCTGCCCGCGCTGTTCGATCACGTCCACGACGCGCTCCAGGCCAGGCGCGCGGCCATCGACGATCTGAACGTCTTCCCGGTCCCCGACGGGGACACCGGTACGAACATGACCCTGACGGTGCGCGCCGGGCGTGATGCCCTGGTGGCGGGTCGGGCCGACCGCCCGGAGGGCGGACGTGCCGCACTGGCCCGGGCGGTCATCCGTGGTGCCGTGCGCGGTGCCCGCGGCAACTCCGGGGTGATCATCAGCCAGGTGGTGCGGGCGGTGGTCGAGGTGACCGCGGGTGAACGGGCGGTGGACGCCCTGCTGTACGCCCAGGCGCTCGAGCACGCCCGTGCGCTCGCCTATGAGGCCGTGGCGGAGCCGGTCGAGGGCACCATCCTGACCGCCATCGCCACCGCCGCCGGTGCGGCCCGCGCGGCCGCCGATGACGGCGCCGACCTCGAGGCGGCCTCGGCCGCGGCCTGCGCCGCCACCGCTGTCGCCGTCGAGCGCACCCGCGAGCAGCTCGACGTGCTCCGGGAGGCCGGGGTGGTCGACGCCGGCGCCCGTGGCTTCGAGGTGCTGCTGGCCGCGGTCCACGGCCACCTCACCGGCGAGGACCCGCCCGTGGCCGTCGACCCGCCCCGTGCGGTCACGGTGCGCACGGCCGGCCACATCTGCCACGGCTCGCTGGCCCACCCCTACGAGGTGCAGTACCTGCTCGACGCGGCCGACGCCTCCGCCGCACCGCTGCGGGTCGCCCTGGAGCAGCTCGGCGAGTCCGTGGTCGTGGTGGCTGCTGGTGGTCTGCTCAACGTCCACGTCCACACCGACCGCATCGGTCCCGCCATCGAGGCCGGCCTGGCCCACGGACGCGCCTCCGCGATCGAGGTCGTCCACCTCGGCGAGCAGGTCGCCGAGCGGGACGCCGCAAGGGTCACCACCGACGCCGCTCTGGCCGTGGACCCGCTCGCACGGCCGGGCCGGATGGTGGGCCCCGCCCGCACCGTGGCCGATCCCGTCACGGCAGGTGCCACCTCCGGCGGTGCCGCCCCGCAGCCCCCACACCGGGCGTTGGCCGTGGTCGCCGTCCTGCACGGACAGGGCGCCGTGGCCCTGGCCCGTTCCCTGGGTGCCGAGGTGGTGGACGGCGCGGCGGGGTCCCTGCCGAGCGTCGCCGAACTCGTCGAGGCCGCGGTCGCCAGCCGTGCCCAGCAGGTGGTGGTCCTGCCCGGGCACCGCAACGCCGTGGCCGCCGCACACACCGCGGCACAGGTGGTGGCACGCGAGTACGAGCGCTCCGTCGAGGTGGTCGACGCCGCCACCTCACCACCGGCGGTGCTCGCGGCCCTGGCGATCTGGGAACCCGACGCGGCCCCGGCCCAGGTGCTCGCAGAGGTGCGGGCCGCTGCGGCAGCGGTGCGGGCCGGCGAGGTCGTCGATGCCGTCCGCGACGCGGGTACCCCCGTGGGGGCCGTGCGTGCCGGACAGCCCCTCGGCATGGTCGAGGGGGAGATGATCACCGTCGACGACGATCCCCTGGGTGCCCTGAGGGCGGTGTGCACGGCACTGGACCTGCCGGGGGCCGAGGTGGTGACCCTCCTCCACGGCGCCGGCACCACCGACGCCGAGCGCGCCAGCGCGGCTGCGCTGGTCGCCGAGCTCGCCCCCGGTGCCGAGGTCGAGGTCGTCGACGCCGGCCTCGCGCCCGCGCGCTTCTGGGTCGGCGTGGAGTGAGCCACCGTCTCGACGATCCCGTCACGGTCCTGCCCGGCGTCGGTCCGAAGCTGGCGGGGCGCCTCGACGCGGCCTTCGGCATCCGCACCCTGCGGGGGCTGCTCGAGCACTACCCGCGGCGCTACCACGACGCCGGCGCGGTGCTCGACCTCGGCGAGGTGCAGGAGGACACCCCCGCCACCCTGCTGGGGGAGGTCCTCGAGTGGTCCACCCGCCGGGTCCCACCGCGGGGCCGGCGGTCACGGCCCCTGGATCTGGCCGAAGGGCGGGTCCGCCAGGCCAGCGGGGCGGTGTTCACCGTCACCTTCTTCAACCAGCGCTGGCGCGCCGCCACCCTGCCACCGGGGACCGTGGCGGCCTTCAGCGGCACCGTGAAGCGGTTCCGCGGTGACCTGCAGCTCGCGAACCCCGACGTGCAGACCCTGGGGACCGTCGCCGCGGGGGCGGACGCCACCTCCGCGGCCGCACGTCTCGACCACCAGCGGCTGCTGGCCGTCTACCCCGCGGTGGAGGGGCTGCCGAGCTTCAAGCTCAACGAGCTCGTGGCCGCGGCCCTGGACCTGCTACCGCCCCTGGAGGACTGGCTCCCCGCTGCGCTGCGGGCTGACCGGGGGCTGCGTGATCTCGACGGTGCGCTCAGGGCGATCCACCTGCCCGCCGACCACGCCGACCGGCACGCCGCACGGCGACGTCTGGCCTTCGACGAGCTGTTCACCCTGCAGCTGGGCCTGCAGTGGCGCCGCTCGCGGCTGGAGGCCGACACCGTCGGCGTGGACAACGGCCCCCTCGACGGGGGATGGGCCGAGCGGTTCCTGGCGGCCCTGCCCTTCCCGCTCACCGGTGCGCAGCAGCGTGCGGTGACGGCGTTGTCCACCGACCTGGCGGGCAGCCGACCCATGCACCGCCTGCTCCAGGGCGACGTCGGGTCCGGCAAGACCGTGGTGGCGGTGTGGGCCATGCTCTGCGCCATCGACCGTGGCCGCCAGGCCGCCCTCATGGTGCCCACCGAGGTGCTGGCCGAGCAGCATCACCGCACCCTGACCGAGCTGCTGGCCCCCCTCGGCGTGAACGTGCTCGATGGTCTGCGTGTGGCGATGCTGACCTCCTCGACCCCGGTACGCGAACGGCGCCGCATCCTCTCCGAACTGCTGACCGGCGAACTCGACCTCATCGTCGGCACCCACGCACTGCTGGAGGAGGGCGTGCGCTTCGCCGACCTCGGCGTGGTGGTGATCGACGAGCAGCACCGCTTCGGGGTGTCACAGCGCGTCCAGCTGAAGGAGAAGACCAGCGCGCCGCCGGTGCCTGCGCGCGGCGGCGGGACCGGCGCCGCGACCAGCCCCGACGTGCTGGTGATGACCGCCACGCCGATCCCGCGTTCCCTCGCGCTGACCCTCTACGGCGACCTGGACGTGACCGTGCTGGACGAGCTCCCGCCGGGGCGTGAACCCATCACGACGCAGCTCATCACCCCACGCGAGGCCCACCGCCGTGCGCGGCTGGAGGCCTTCATCCGCACCGAGGTGGCCCAGGGCCGCCGCGCCTACGTGGTCTGTCCCTTCGTGGAGGAGAGCGACGCGCTGCCCGGCAGGGGGGCGGTCGAGGAGCACCAGCGCCTGGCGACGGAGGTCTTCGACGACCTCGGGGTGGCGCTGGTCCACGGCCGGCTGTCGGCGGCGGACAAGGAGGCCGCCATGACGGCCTTCCGCAGCGGGGCGGCCCAGGTGCTGGTGTCCACCACGGTCATCGAGGTCGGCGTGGACGTGCCGGAGGCCACGATCATGGTGATCGAGGACGCCGAGCGCTTCGGCCTCAGCCAGCTGCACCAGCTCCGCGGGCGGGTGGGGCGCGGCGGCGGACGCAGCTTCTGTGTGCTGTTCGCGGGGTGGTCGGCTGCGCTGTCGGAGGAGGCGGGGGAGCGGCTGCAGGCCGTGGCCGGCACCACCGACGGCTTCGCCCTGGCCGAGGCCGACCTGCGCCTGCGCGGCGCCGGGCAGCTGTTCGGTCGGGCCCAGTCGGGTCTGCCGGACCTCACGCTCGCCCGGATCCAGCAGGACGTCGACCTGGTGGCCGACACCCGCAGGCTGGCCGCCGAGGTGGTCGCGGCCGATCCCGAGCTGTCCGCCCACGAGCACCAGCCGCTACGGGCGGAGGTCCTGCGGCGCTACGCCGGTGGGCTGGACGCCTTCGCCGCCCTGGAGACCGGCTGAGGCGCACCCGCGGGCGTCGGCGCACCGCTGGCTCCCCGTTCCCGTCCCTGGTCGGCACCATCGAGCGGCGCACGGTCCAGCCGCAGCACGCCGGCCCCGCCGTGCAGCACGAGGGGATCGGTCGCGGCGAGCTGGGGGGCCCGTGCCACCCCGACGCGTCCCGCCGCCCCGATCACCGTCACGCGCTGTCCTTCGCGCACCAGGGTCAGACCGTCGGCGTGCACCACCTCGGCATCCGGTGCCGGTTCGAGCCCGAGGGGGGCGATGCTGCCGGCCACGGGGTCGACGACCCAGGCGTCCTGCGGGGTGGGACCTGCCAGCAGCAGCCCATCAGGCCGGCGCATCGCCGACACCTCGGCCGGTCGCTCGCCCGCGGCGACGGGCACCGTGGCCGCACGGGTGGTGGTGGGCAGGGCGGTGGCACCGCCCGAGCGCCGACCGCTCCTGACCAGGGGCCGGCCGCCGCGATCCGCCGGCAGCTCCGCCACGGTCACCCGTCGTCCCGCCGCCACCACGACGGTGTGACGGGGATCGCTCACCGGCACCTCGCCCAGCCGGATCCCGTCCCGGTCGTGGAGTTCGATGCGGTCGGGGAAGGTCACGATCAGCAGCCCGTCACGGACCCCCGCCGCGACGGCACCGGGACGGCGCAGGCGCAGCAGGTCCCGGCCGTCCCGGGTCCCGACCACCACCACCTCCCCGCTCGCCGGGTCGAGCAGGGTGGTGCCGTCCAGCCGCCGTCCGCTGGCATCCCGGCGCCAGCGGGCGCTCCCCTCGGTCGCGTCGAGACGGACCAGATCGCCGCCGGTGCGCACCAGCAGGGGCGCGGTGGTGCCGGTGGCCGGTGCCTGCTCCCGCAGCACCTGCTCCACCTCGGTGTCGAAGCGCACGCGGCCGTCGTCGGCCAGCCCGACCACCCGGGTGCGGGGGGGATCGGCGCCCCGGACCTGCCCGGTGGCGATCAGCTGCCCGTCGTGACGGCGCAGATCGCTGATCTGTGTCGGCGCGAGATCCACCTCGCCGCGCACGCGCCCGGAGTCCACCGCGTGGATCCGCAGCCGGGTGCCGTAGGCGATGACCAGGCTGCGCTCATCGAGGTGGGCGGCCGAGATCGCGGCGGGTGGTGACACCCCCCGCGGGTCGTCGTGCCCCTGCTGCCACAGCCACCGGCCCGTGTCGGCGTCCACGGCGATCAGCAGCTCGAGGCCGAGCTGGACCAGTCGGCCGTCGGCAGCCAGCAGGGGCCGATGATCGAGCACCGTGGAGCGCCACAGGGCACAGCCGGCGACCTCGCAGGTGGGGCCGCGGTCCGCGGCGCTGCCCGCCTCCGCGGCGCTGCCGGGCTCGGTGCCGGGGCTCCAGGTCCCCGCATCACGCCCCGCTCCCGAGGCGTCCACCTCGACGTCGCCGGCTCCGGGTGCGGTGGTCGCACCGGTGCGCTCCTCGTCCCTCGGCTGCCACGCACCCGTCGCCAGCACCGTCGCGGACACCACCACGGCGAGCGTCGCGGCGACCACGCCCGCGTGGCGCCGCGCTCGCGGTGGGGCGGTACGGGCCGGTGGCGGCGCGACGCGCGGCCGCCCTCGGGCTGTGCTGCTGGTCGCGGCCGTGGTACCCGGCGCCGTGGCTGTGCCGATGGCCCCGCCGCAACGGGCACACCACCGGGCGTCGCGGCGGCGCGCCCGCTGGCCGCAGCTGCCACATACCGCCCGGCCCACGCCGCCTCCTGTCCCCATCCCGGCGAACCTCGCCGCAGCGCGGTCGCGACCGCGCTGCCGAGGTCGCACGCTGGTGCCCGGTGCGGGCACCCGTTAGCGTTCCTGGCCGAGATCCGGTTCCCACCAGGGTGCCGGTTCGGCGGGAGAGGGGGAACCGTGGCCCAGCAGCTGGCGATCGTGACCGGTGCATCCTCGGGTATCGGGGAGGCCACCGCCGCGGTGCTCGCGGCCCGCGGGTGGCGGGTCGTGGCCGTGGCACGGCGACGCGACCGCCTCGAGGCGCTCCGGGCGCGCGCGGCGGCCGTCGGCGCCGGTGAGATCGTGGTCGAGGCCCTCGACGCAGGTGACGCCGACGCCGTCGCCGCCCTGGCCCGACGCGTCCGCGAGCGCTACGGCACGCCGGGCGCGATCGTCAACAGCGCCGGCGCGGGGGTGTGGCGCTGGCCGGAGGACACCCCGCCGGCGCTGATGGAGGAGCTGCTGGACGCACCCTTCCGCAGCGCCTACCACGTCACCTACGGGTTCCTGGAAGCCATGCTGGCGCAGGGCAGTGGGGTCATCGTCCACGTGGGCTCGCCGGCGTCCCTGGTCCCGTGGCCCTCGGCCACCGGCTACGCCGTCTCCCGCTGGGCGCTGCGCGGCTACCACGAAGCGCTGGTGCAGGACCTCCACGGCACCGGGGTGCACAGCTGCCACGTGCTGTTCGGCGAGGTCGCGACGGCCTACTTCGAGGTCAACCCCGACAGCCGCGAGCACATCCCGAGCCTGGGTGCCCTGATCCCCACGATCCCGGCCACCGAGGCGGCGGAGGTGATCGTCCGCACGCTGCACCGCCCGCGCCCGCTGGTGGTCCACACCCGCATGCAGCAGCTCGAGTACGCGCTGTGGCGCGTGTCACCACGGCTGGTGGCATGGCTGGCACGCACCACCGGTCGCCGCCGCGACTGACGCACCGCAGCCGGCTCGGGAGGCGCCAGCCGCTCCCACTACGGTGCCCCACGATCCAGGGGAGGGACGAGGGTGGTCGACATCGCACCCGGGAGCCTGCTGTGGGAGCCACCGGCCGACGCCCGTGAGCGCACCCGCATGGGCCGGTTCCTCGACGCCGCGGAGCGTGCCACGGGCCGCTCGCTGCCCGATCACGGGACCGCGTGGCAGTGGTCGGTGGAGGACCTCGAGGGCTTCTGGCGCGCGGTCGTCGACCACTTCGACGTCGCGCTCGACCCCGTGGGGGCGCAGGTCGTCGCCGGCGAGGGGATGCCCGACGTGCGGTGGTTCCCGGGCGCGCGGTGCAACTACGCCGAGCAGGCGCTGCGCCGCCGTGATGACGCTGCCGCCCTCATCGCCCGCTCCCAGACCCGCGACGAGGTGGTCGTCACCTTCGCCGAGCTCGCCGACCAGGTCGCCCGTGCCGCGGCCGGGCTGCGGCGGCTCGGCGTGCGCCCGGGCGACCGGGTGGTCGCCTACCTGCCCAACGTGCCCGAGACGATCGTCGCCTTCCTGGCCTGCGCGTCGATGGGGGCGGTGTGGTCCTCCTGCGCGCCGGAGTTCGGCACCCGGGCGGTGGTCGACCGTGTCCGCCAGATCGAGCCGACGGTGCTGCTGGCGGTGGACGGCTACCGCTACGGGGACAGGGAGGTCGACCGCAGCGCCGAGGTGGCACGGATCCGCGCGGCACTGCCGAGCCTGAGGGCCACGGTCCTGCTGCCCTACCTGCGCGCCGAGGGGTCCGCGGCGGCTGCGGTGCCTGACGCGGTGCTGTGGACGGAGCTGCTGGCCGAGCCCGCCGACCTGGCGATCGAGCCCGTGCCCTTCGACCACCCGCTCTACGTCCTCTACAGCTCCGGGACCACCGGCCTGCCGAAGGCCATCGTCCACGGTCATGGCGGCATCCTGCTCGAGCACGTCAAGATGCTCGGCCTCCACCACGACCTCGGGCCGGGGGACCGGTTCTGCTGGTTCACCACCACGGGCTGGATGATGTGGAACTACCTCGTCTCCGGGCTGACCGTCGGGGCCACGGTGGTGCTCGTCGATGGCGACCCCGGCTTCCCCGACCTGATGGCCCTGTGGCGCCTGGCGGAGGAGCTCGCGGTGACCATGCTGGGCGTGGGGGCACCGTTCCTGCTGTCGTGTCGCAAGGCCGGACTCCGCCCGGGGGCGGAGCTCGACCTCACGCGGCTGCGCTCGGTCGGCTCCACGGGCGCGCCCCTGCCGCCCGAGGGGTTCGCGTGGGTGTACGAGCACGTCGGCGACGACCTCCTGCTGTCCTCGGCGTCGGGCGGCACGGACCTGTGCACCGCCTTCGTCGCGGGGTCCCCGCTACTGCCCGTCCACGCGGGCGAGATCCCCGGCCGCTGCCTGGGTGCGAAGGTCGAGGCCTTCGACCCCTCGGGCCAGCCGGTCATCGGCCAGCGCGGTGAGCTGGTGCTGACGGCCCCGATGCCGTCGATGCCGATCGGGTTCTGGGACGATCCCGACGGTTCGCGCTACCGCGCCGCCTACTTCGCGCACTTCCCCGGCGTGTGGCGGCACGGTGACTGGATCGAGATCACCCCGCGGGGCAGCTGCATCATCAGCGGGCGCTCCGATGCCACCCTCAACCGCGGCGGCGTGCGCATGGGAACCGCCGAGTTCTACTCCGCTGTGGAGGGTCTCGCGGCGGTGGTCGACGCTCTGGTCGTCCACCTCGACGATGCTGCCGGCGAAGCCGGGCGGCTGGTGCTCTTCGTGCAGCTCAGCCCGGGAGCGGAGCCGGATGACGCGCTCCGGCGGACCATCGCCGACACGATCCGCACGCAGCTGTCGCCCCGCCACGTGCCCGACGAGCTCCACGTGGTGCCCGCGATCCCGCGGACCATCTCCGGCAAGAAGCTGGAGCTGCCCGTCAAACGGCTGCTGGAGGGCGAGGCCCTCGAGCAGGTGGTAAACCCCGGTGCGGTCGCCGATCCCCGGTCGCTCGAGCCCTTCCGTGCGCTCGCCGGCGGTGGGTGACGGCGTCCGGGCGGCGCGCCGGGGCGAGCGCGGGCCGGCCCGCGGTTAGGCTCGGCGGCCACCGTCGACGGAGCCCACCGCCGTGCCCGACCCCCGCTTCGATCCCACCGCCGTGCCCGAGCCCGCCTCCCCGCCGAAGGCCGAGCAGCGTGCGCACACGCTGACCCGTGCCGACGGTTCCACGGTCGAGGATCCGTGGTTCTGGCTCCGTGACCGGGATGACCCGGCGACCCTCACGTACCTGGAGGCGGAGAACGCCTACACCGCGTCCCACCTCGAGCGGCTGCGGTCCCTACAGGACCGGCTGTTCGCGGAGATCAAGGCCCGGGTGCAGGAGACCGACAGTTCCGTGCCGGTGCTCGATGGCGGGTGGCTGTACTACCGGCGCACGCGGGAGGGGGCGGCCTACCCGATCCGCTGCCGCCGGCCCGCACCCTTCGGTGTCCACGACCCCCGCCACCTCGATGCGCACCTGCGTGCGCCCGTCGACCCCGTCGATCCCCCTGACGACGAGGTGGTGCTCTACGACCAGAACGCCGCGGCAGAGGGCCACGAGTTCTTCCAGCTCGGTGGCTTCACGATCAGCCCCGACCACCGCCTGGCCGCCATCGCCACCGACACCACCGGCGCCGAGGTCTTCGAGATCCGCGTCCGCGACCTCGAGACCGGCGAGGATCTCGACGACGTCATCCCGCGTGCCGCCTACGGCATCGCCTGGGGCAACGACGCACGCACCTTCCTCTACACCGTCCCCGACGACGCCTGGCGTCCCCACCAGGTGTGGCGGCACCGCCTCGGGACACCCCACGACGATGACGAGCTGCTGTACCAGGAGCCCGACGAGCGGTTCTGGTTGGGTGTCGGACGCACCCGCAGCGACCGCTTCCTGGCGATCGCGGCCTCCAGCAAGGTCACCAGCGAGTGGTACCTGCTGGACGCCGACGACCCCACCGCGCGCCCCCGCCTGGTGGCCGAGCGCGAGCACGGCGTGGAGTACGACCTCGATCATCGTGGTGACCTGCTCTACCTGGTCACCAACGCCGATGGCGCGCAGGATTTCAAGCTGTGCGTGGCCCCCGTGGCCACCCCCGGTCGGGCCCACTGGATCGAGCTGATCGGCCATCGTCCGGGGATCCGGTTGGAGGCGGCGGACGTCTTCGCCGACCAGCTGATCCTGTCCGAGCGCAGCGAGGCACGCACGCAGCTGCGGGTGTGCGATCCCGCCACCGGAGAGGGCGAGCTCCTGACGATGGACGAGGAGGTCTACACCGCCGGCCTCGGCGCCAACCCGGGCTTCGAGACACGCACCCTGCGTTTCGCCTACACCTCGCTGACCACCCCCGTCCAGGAGGTGGACCTGGATCTGGAGACGGGCCAGCGTCGTCTGCTCAAGCAGCAGCCGGTGCGCGGCGGCTACGACCGCGACCGGTTCGTCTCCTGGCGGGAGTGGGCGACGGCGCCCGATGGCACCCGCGTGCCGATCAGCCTGGTGCGCCGCGCCGACGTCCGGCTCGACGGCACCGCCCCGGCGCTGCTCTACGGCTACGGCAGCTACGAGATCTCCATGGACCCGGCCTTCTCGCCGGTGCGGCTCAGCCTGCTCGAGCGCGGCGTGGTCTTCGCCATCGCCCACGTGCGCGGCGGTGGGGAGATGGGGCGGCGGTGGTACGAGGACGGCAAGTTCCTCGCCAAGCCGAACACCTTCCGCGACTTCGTGGCCTGCGCCGACCACCTCGTCGACCGGGACATCACCGCCCGCACCCGGCTGGCGGTGCGGGGCGGATCGGCGGGGGGCCTGCTGATCGGTGCGGCGCTGAACCTGCGGCCCGACCTCGCCGCCGCCGCGGTCGCGGAGGTGCCCTTCGTCGACGTCGTCACCACGATGTCCGACGCGTCCATCCCCCTCACGGTGATCGAGTACGACGAGTGGGGCGACCCTGCGGACCCCACCTACCTCGAGGTGATGCGCAGCTACTCGCCCTACGACAACGTGGCCGCGGCCGCCTACCCCGCGATGCTGGTGACCGCCGGGCTGAACGATCCCCGTGTGCAGTACTGGGAGCCGGCCAAGTGGGTGGCGAAGCTGCGTGCCACGGCCACCGGTGGTGGCCCGATCCTGCTGCGCACGGAGCTCGGTGCCGGGCACGCCGGCCGCTCGGGTCGCTACGACGCCTGGCGCGACGAGGCACGGGTGCTGGCCTTCGTGCTCGACCACGTCGGCGCCGCGGACGTGCCGGTCACCGGGCCGCCGGTGCCGGACGACGGCTGATGCGCATCATCGCGGGCCGCGCCAAGGGCCGGCGGATCGCCGCACCACCCGGGGACCACGTCCGCCCCACCGCCGACCGGGTGCGCGAGGCCCTGTTCTCCTCGCTGCAGCCCGTGCTGCCGGGGGCCAGCGTCCTCGACCTCTACGCGGGCAGCGGCGCGCTCGGGCTGGAGGCCGCCTCACGCGGCGCGGCGCACGTCACCCTGGTCGAGCACGACCCGCGCACCCTGGCGGTGCTGCGCGCCAACGTCGAGGTGGTCGGCGCAGCCGACGTCGAGGTGGTGCCCGCGGCGGTGGCCGCGACGCTCGACACCCGGCCCCCCGGCGCCCCCTTCGATCTGGTCCTGGCCGATCCGCCCTACCGGCTGCCCGGCGGCGAGGTGGACGCGATGCTGCGCGCGCTCACCCGACACCTGGCGGCCGATGCCGTGGTCGTCGTCGAACGGGGCAGCCGTGAGCCGGCCCCGAACTGGCCCGCCAGCTACCACGCGCAGCCGCCGCGCCGCTACGGCAGCACCGTGCTCCACCGGGCGCGTGTGGTGGCCTAGCGTTGCGTGCGGCCCTCGACCCTCTGCGAGCAGGAGCCATCGTGAGCGTCCCGGTCGTCTGCCCCGGCAGCTTCGATCCCATCACCCTCGGTCACCTCGATGTCATCCGCAGGGCGGCGGACCGCTTCGACGAGGTCGTGGTCGCGGTGCTGGAGAACCCCCGCAAGCAGGGCCTGTTCACCGTCGAGGAACGCATCGGGCTGCTCGAGGACGAGGTCCGCACGCTCGACAACGTGTCCGTGGAACGCTTCGAGGGCCTGCTGGTCGACTTCTGCAACGCGCGTGGGATCCGGCTGGTGTGCAAGGGGCTGCGGGCGGTCAGCGACTTCGAGTACGAGCTGCAGATGGCGCAGATGAACCAGCGCATCGGGGGCGTGGAGACGCTGTTCATGTCCACCAGCCCCGAGCACTCCTACCTCTCCAGTTCCCTGGTCAAGGAGGTCGCGCGCTACGGCGGTTCCATCGACGGCACGGTCCCTGCCCGGGTGGCTGCCGCCCTGCACGCCAAGTTCGGCTGAACCGCGGGCGCACACGGGTGCCGGGACCGGCGGACCGACCGCGGTCGGCCGCTACAGTGCGTGCCTGTGCACCGCGGGCCGTGCGAGGTGTGACGCCGACGGCGCCGCGGTCGTGTCCCTCCACCGAACCCCGCAACGAAGAGGCCGAGCCATGAGCGAGCAGCGTGGCGTCCCCCCGGACGTGGAGGCCAAGCTGTTCCAGCTCGAGCGGCTGGTGGGTGAGGCCAAGGCCGTGCCGCTGTCCGCCTCGATCATGTTGAACCGGGCGGAGATCGACGGTCTGGTCGAGGATCTGCGGGAGGCGCTGCCCGACGAGTTGACGCAGGCCCGATGGGTGATCAAGGAGCGCGACGACATCCTCGAACGCGCGCAGATCGATGCCGACGACATCCTCGAACAGGCCAGGGCGGAGCAGGCCCGGCTGGTCTCCGAGCAGGAGGTCGTGCGCTCCTCGCAGGAGGAGGCGCAGCGCATCGTCACCGACGCCCGCGAGCACGCCCGGCGGATCCGGCTGGAGGCCGAGGACTACGTCGACGCCAAGCTCGCCAACTTCGAGGTGGTGCTGAACAAGACCCTCGGGGCGGTCGAACGGGGGCGGGCCAAGCTGCGGGGCGGTCTCGACACCGACGCGCTCGGCGAGGACGGCGAGGACGGCGACGACGGGCGGGAGGGTGATGGCGGTACGGCACGTCGCGCCTCTGAGGACGTCACCCTCGGTGGGACCGGTATCGACGTGCCCCTCGACGAGGACGCCTTCGATGCGGCGCCCGAGCGCTGAGCTCGGCACTGCTACCCTGACCGCTCGGCCGTCGATGTCGGCGACCGATCACCGTGCCCAGCGGCCCTGTGACCCTCGCCGCGGCCCGTGGCACCCTGCACCGACCCGTCCCCTCCAGCGGAGTGCGTTCCCGTGCGCGTCCCGATCGTCGACCTGGTCGATCACCCGGGTGAGACCCGGGCGTTGGCGCGTGCCGTCCCGGCAGCGGAGTTCGGCTCCGACCCCTGGGGTCCGACGGTGACGGCGGTGCACGATCCCGTCGATCTCGACCTCCACCTCGATGCCGTGGTCGAGGGGATCCTGGTGCGGGGCACGATCGGCTACCACGTCGAGATCGCCTGCGCGCGCTGTCTCCGGCCGGGCCAGCACGACATCGAGGTGCAGGTCACGGAGCTGTTCGTCGACCCCACACGCCGCGAGGAGGGTGAGGAGGACGATCCCGGGTACGAGCTCATCGACGACCGGACCGCGCTGGAGCTGTCCACGCTGGCGCGCGACGCGCTGTTGATCGACCTGCCCGTGCAGGTGCTGTGCGACGAGTCCTGCCGCGGGCTGTGCCCGGAGTGCGGCGCCGACCGCAACGCCGGCGACTGCGGGCACCGCCCCGACGAGGAACCCGATCCGCGCTGGGCGGCGCTGCAACAGCTCGATCTGCCGCCCGGCTGACCGCCTCGGCGACACCCGCCACCGCGGCCTGCGCCGCACCGGCACCGAACCTGCGACCCCCTGGCCCACCCCCGGGCCCGATGCGACCACCTCACCCCATAGGAGCCGTCATGGCCGTCCCGAAGCGCAAGCTGAGCCGTTCGCGGACCCGACACCGGAAGGCGCAGTGGCTCAAGACCGCCACACCGGCCTACGCGACCTGCAAGCGGTGCAAGGCCCCCACGCGGCCCCACACCGTCTGCGCCACGTGCGGCACCTACGCCGGCCGTGAGGTCGTCGAGGTCGACTGAGGCGGCCGTGGGCGAGCAGGCCGACCCCGACGAGCGCCCCGGTGCAGCCGAGCTGGCCCGGGCCCTGGACGTCCACATGGACGACCTGGGCCTGCTCGAACGTGCGCTGACCCACCGCTCCTGGGCCTTCGAGAACGGTGGCGTGCAGCCCAACGAACGCCTCGAGTTCCTGGGGGACGCGGTCCTCGGGCTGGTGGTCGCCGACGAGATCTTCCACGCCCACCCCGACGAGCAGGAAGGTCGGCTCGCGAAGGTGCGCGCTGCCGCGGTCAAGGCGGCGTCGCTGGCGACGGTCGCCCGGGGGATCGCGCTCGGGCGCTACGTCAAGCTCGGCCGGGGCGAGATCGGCTCGGGTGGCCGCGACAAGGACTCGATCCTGGCCGACGGGCTGGAAGCCGTCATCGGTGCCGTCTACCTCGATCAGGGGTTCGCCACGGCCTACGACCTGGTGCAACGGCTGTTCGCCGACATCCTCTCCGAGCTCGCCGAGCGGGGTGCCGCCCTCGACTACAAGACCAGCCTCCAGGAGCTCGCCGCGGCGGAGTTCGGCGCCCTGCCGCGCTACGAGGTGTCGGAACGCGGGCCCGACCATCTCAAGACCTTCACGGCGGCCGTGCTCGTCGCCGGACGGCAGGTGGGTCGCGGGGAGGGGCGCAGCAAGAAGCAGGCCGAGCAGCGAGCGGCGCGCGAGGCCTACCTCGACCTGCAGTCCGGCGCGGACGCCGACGGCCGGGCCGTGCATCTCGACTAACGTTGCGGGCGTGTGCCGACGGCGCGTGCGGCCCGAACCGATGACAAGGACGTGACGTGCTCGAGCTCCCCGAGGTCGAGGTCCTGCGCAAGGACCTGGAGAAGGAGGTCGTGGGCAAGCGGGTCAAGGAGGTCGATGTCCGCACCGCCGGCATCGTGCGCCCCCTGCACCGCAACCGGCCCGACTTCGTCGCCGCCCTCGAAGGGCGCAAGGTCGAGGCCGCACGGCGGCGGGGTTCGGTGATCCTGCTCGACCTCGACGAGGACCAGACCTGGGTCATCGACCCCGGCGAGGGTGGCTCCCTGCACCGTGAGACGGCCACCGAGCCACCGGGGCCCGACACCCACCTGACGGTCACCTTCACCATCGGCGGGGCGTTGCACCTCTCCGAGGCGGGCGACGAGCCCACCCTGTCCACGGGTGTCGTGCCCCGGGACCAGGACCTCGAGGCCGCCCAGATCTCGCCCGATGCCCTCGACCTGCTCGACGACAACCCCACCTGGATGGAGTTCGGCCGGTTCCTGGCCGCCGCGGCCAAGCCGCTCAAGCTGCTGCTGATCGACCCGAACTACGTGGTGGGGATCGGGCCCGTCTACTCCGACGAGATCCTGTGGGAAGCGGGGCTGCGGCACGACCATCCGTCCTCGACCCTGTCGACCCAGGAGGTTCGCCGGCTCTACCGGGCGACCCAGGAGATCATCGTCGCCGCGATGAAGGCCGCGGGCTCCAGCCTCGATGACGCCGAGGTGGAGCAGCTGGTGGACGAGGAGGGTGAATCCGCCCAGCACCTCCGGGTCTACGGCCGCGACGGCAAGCCCTGCATGCGGTGCCGTCGTCCCATCGTCCGGACGCGGTTGAAGAAGGGCGTGTACACCTACCACTGTGAGCAGTGCATGATCTGAGGGTGCCAGGTGCGCAACGAACGGGTGATCGCCCGCCGTGTCGTCGTCCACGGCCGGGTCCAGGGGGTCTTCTTCCGCGCGAGCACGCGTGACCAGGCCCGTCAGGCCGGCGTCGTGGGGTGGGTCCGCAACCGGATGGACGGCGCCGTCGAGGCCTGGCTCGAGGGCCCCGAGCAGGCCGTCGAGCGGGTGTTGGCATGGGTCGAGCAGGGTGGTCCCACCCGGGCGCACGTCGACCGCGTCGAGGTGGAGGAGGAGTCGCCCGGCGGGCACCGTCGCTTCGCCGTGCGCCCCGACGAGGCCTGAGCGCGCCCCGGCCACAGGGGCGCGGCGAGGGTGGACCGTGCGGTCGGTGCACGGCTAGGCTGCAGGCAGCGGACGCGGAGGTGGTGGCGCATGAGCAAGGCGCTGTTCGGTACCCATGCCCTGCCATCCGACGTGCGCCTGTTGGACGAGTTGCGGCGCCTGCGCGCCCGTGTCGCGGAGCTCGAGGAGGCCCTGGCGGCGGCCGAGGCCGCGGCGGGGACCGCGGACACCCAACCGGTGGACGACGGGCCGGTGCACGTTCCTGCGGGTCACTGAGCGGTCACCGCTAGCATCCGGTCCGCACCGCACCCGGTGGAGGACGGTGCAAGCTCGCTGAGCCGTTCCCGAGCGCCGTCGCGTGCGTCCCGTCGCACAGGCCACCCGGAGGTCGTGTGTTCCTCAGGTCCCTGTCGATGCGCGGCTTCAAGTCCTTCGCGGATCGCACCGCGCTGGAGGTCGAGCCGGGCATCACCGTGATCGTCGGTCCCAACGGCTCGGGCAAGTCGAACGTGGTCGATGCCCTGGCGTGGGTGCTGGGGACGCACTCGGCCAAGAAGGTGCGCGGGGCATCCATGTCCGACGTGATCTTCGCGGGCTCCCCGAGCCGCAACCGTGGCTCCCACGCCCGCGTGGAGATCACCATCGACAACGCCGACGGGCGCCTCGAGCGGGCGGGTATCGGCACGGCCGAGAGCGCGGGCGCCTTCAGCGAGATCACGATCGCCCGCACGATCCACGCCGAGGGCGACACCTCCTACCAGATCAACGGTGAGGAGGTCCGCGCCCTCGACGTCCAGGAGCTGCTGTCCGACACCGGCCTCGGTCGGGAGCTGCACACCATCGTCGGACAGGGCCAGCTCGACGAGATCCTCAACGCCAAACCCGAGGAACGACGCCGCTACATCGAGGAGGCGGCGGGCATCCTCAAGCACCGCCGGCGGCGTGAACGGGCGCTGCGCAAGCTCGAGCAGGTCGATGCGCACGTCGACAAGCTGCAGACCGTGCTCAGGGAGCTGCGCCGCCAGCTGCGCCCGCTGGAGCGCCAGGCCGAGGCCGCCGACCGCTACCGCGCCCTGCAGTCGGAGCTGCGGGCGGTACGCATCCGCATCGCCGCGGGTGAGCTGGCCCGGCTCGAGCGTCTGGCCGCCACCGAAGGGCGCGACGGGGACGCCGCCGCCGCCGAGCAGCAGGCCCTCGAGCAGCGCCTGTCGGGCACACGCGAGCGCATCGAGGATCTGGAGCGCCACCTCGCGCAGCTGCGACCCGCCGCCGAGCGCGCCGGTGACGGCTACCACCGCCTCACCTCCCTGGCGGAACGGCTGCGTGGGACCTCGGACCTGGTGGAGGCGAAGCGACGCCACCTGGTCGAGGCTGTCGAGGAGCCGCTGGCCGGCCGGCCGCCCGCGGAACTGCGTGCACAGGCCGACCGGATCGCACAGCAGGCCCGGGAGCGCGCCGCGCAGCGGGACCGCGAACGGGATGCGCACGCCGAAGCGCAGCAGCGCCGCCGTGCAGCGGAGCAGTCCCGTCGTGCCCACGAGCAGGCGTTGCAGGCCGAGCAGCGCCGGCGCGCCGAGGCACGCGAGCGGGTGCTGCGGTGGGAGGGGGAGGTCTCGGCGCTGCGCGGCTCGATCGCCGGTGCGGAGTCGGAGATCGGCCGCGTCGGCGCGGCGTTGGAGGGCCTGGACGCACGGGTGCGGGAGGCCGCCCACGAGGTTGCCAAGGTCGAGGGCGAGATCCGCACCCTCGACACCGACGAGGTCGCGCTCACCGAGGCCCTGGAGGACGCGGAGGCGGCGGTGGCCGCCGAACGCGAGCGTGTCGAGGCGCTCGCAGCGCAGGCGCGCGAGCTGGAGGGGATGCAGACCTCCAAGCTGGCACGCGCGGAGGCGCTGCGCGCCGCGTTGGAGGAGGCCGACGGCGGGACCGGCGCGCTGCTCGAGGCCGGTCTCGACGGCGTCCTCGGACCCGTTGCCGACCACGTCCGGGTCGAAGGCGACGAGGTCGCCGTGGCGGCCGCGATCGGCCAGCTCGGCGACGCGGTGGTCGTGCGTACCCAGGAGCACGCCCGCCGGGCCATCGCGTGGCTGCGCGACACGCGTGCCGGCGCGGCTGCGGTGCTCGTGGGACGGGTGGACGATCGTCCGGTCGTGGCCGTGGACGACGCGGCCCGGGAGCGGCTCCAGACCGCAGGCGCCAGCCCGCTCGGTGCGGCGCTGGGTCCGGCGGACGACGACGAGGTCAGCGGGCAGGTCGTCCGGGCCCTGCAGCAGGCCCTGGAGGGCACCTACCTCGTCGGCGACTGGAGCACCGCCGTACTGCTCCACGGCCGTGACCCGCAGCTGACCTTCGTCACCCCGGAGGGGGACCTGGCCGGACCGCGGGGCTACCTGGCCGCGGGCGCACCCGAACGCTCCAGCGTGGTCACTGCGACGGCGGCCGACGACGCCGAGCGCGAGGCGTCCGAGCTCGGTGGACAGCTGTCGGTGCTGGCCGAGCAGCGCGCGGCCGCGGACGCCGCCCTCGCCCGGGCGGAGGAGGTGCTCGCCGAGGCGACCCAGCGCATCAACGAGTCCGATGCCCGCATCACCGGTGCCGCCGAGCGGCTCGCCCGGCTCAACCGCGAGCTGCACTCCCTGGCCGAGCAGCGCGAGGTCGTGGCCGCGCAGCACCATGAGCTCGAGCAGGTCCTCGAGGGCGATCGGCAGGCGCTGTCGGAGCTGCACTCGCGTGGTCCGCAGCAACCGGAGGAGGAGCCCGAGCCGGGTCCGGATGCCACCGCGGTCGAGCTGGACGAGGCCGTGGAGCTGGCCCGGGAGGCCGAGCTCGACGCCCGCCTGACCCTGGAGCGCTCGGTGGAGCAGGTGCGGCACCTCGAGGAGCAGGCCGCCGGTCTGCGCCAGGAGGCCGACGAGGTGGAGGCGGCGCTGGCCGAGGCGGCGCGACGACGGGAGGCCCGACGCCGCGGCATCGAACGCTGCGGCGAGCTCGCGGTCGTTGTGCGCACGGCCCTGGAGCGGATCGAGGGCTCCCTGGCCGCTGCCGCGGCCGAGCGGGACCGACTCCACGCCGAGGTCCGCTCCGTGGGGACGGCGCTGTCCACCGCGCGGGAGGAGTCCGGCACGCTCCAGCAGCAGCTGGCGGAGCTGACCCAGCGCCGCCACGCCGCCGACCTGCGCCGCCAGGACGTGACCACCCGGCTCGATCACCTCATCACACGGATCCGCACCGAGCTGTCGCTGCGCCCCGAGGAGGTCCGTGCCGAGCACCCGGACGCCACCGGTGACGACCACGATGAGCTGACCGCACGCGAGGACGAGCTGGTGCGCAAGGTCGGTCTGCTCGGCCGGGTCAACCCGCTGGCGCTGGAGGAGTTCCGGGCCCTGGAGGAACGCCACGCCTTCCTGTCGGACCAGCTCGACGACCTGCGCCGTTCCAAGCGCGATCTCCAGGAGGTGGTCATCGCCGTCGACGAGCGCATCCGCGAGGTCTTCCGCACCGCCTTCGAGGACGTGGCGCGGGAGTTCGAGCTCACCTTCTCCACGGTCTTCCCCGGCGGCCATGGGCGCCTGGTGCTGACCGAGCCCGACGAGCTGCTCACCACCGGCATCGAGGTCGAGGCACGCCCACCGGGCAAGAAGGTCACGCGCCTGTCACTGCTGTCGGGTGGGGAGCGGTCGCTGACGGTGCTGGCCTTCGTGTTCGCCATCTTCCGCGCCCGGCCCTCGCCCTTCTACGTGCTCGACGAGGTGGATGCCGCCCTGGACGACGTGAACCTGCAGCGGCTGTTGAAGGTCATCCGGTCCTTCCGCGGGCACGCGCAGATCATCATGGTCACCCACCAGAAACGTTCGATGGAGATCGCCGACATGCTCTACGGCGTCACCATGGGGCCGGATGCGGTCACCAAGGTGGTCGCCGAGCGCCTGCGCTCGGGCGAGAACCCGTCCGACGACCTCGAGGACCGTGCCAGCGATGACCCCACCGCCGCGGTCCTCGAGGAGGCGTCCACCACCGCCTGAGGCGGTCCCGGCCACGGTCCGGTATGCGACGGGCCCGGCCGGCTGCGAGCCTGGCACGCTGCACCGACCCCCGCCGCGCGCTGCCGCGCGTTCCACCACCACCCCGCGCCTGCGTGGCGCACGTCCCCTCCGAGGCCCCGCATGCACACCTCCGTGACCGAGCTCCTGGCCATCGCCGTCACCTCGATCGGCCCGGATGTCGACCCGCTGCTGGTGGTGATCGGGGCCGTGGTGCTGGCCGCCGGGCTGCTGGGCCGCAACGCGGTGCGTTCGCGCAGGAGCGCGGACGACACCTCCTCGGACAGCGCCGCGACCGACGTCGAGGAGCCGGACACCGACGCGGACGGCGGTCGGGGGGACGTCGACACCGTCGAGGATCTCGACGTCCCCCGCGTCCCCGACACCCCGGCGGAGCTGCTCGACGATCGGCTGCCCGCCGAGGTCGAGCCCGCACCGGAGCCGCTGACCCTCGGCGAGCGGTTCCGCCGGCGTCTGACCCGGACCCGCAACGTGCTCGGCAGCTCGGTGGTCGAGCTGTTCGGGGGCGGGGTGACCGAGGACGCCTGGGAGGGCCTCGAGGAGGCCCTCATCACCGCCGATGTCGGCGTCACCGCCACCACGGAGCTGGTGGAGGAGCTGCGGCGTCGCGCCCGCGAGGAGGGGGCGACGGATGCGGATGCGGTCATCGCACTGCTCAAGCAGGAGCTCAGGAGCGCGCTGGGCAGCGCGGACCGCACCCTGGCGCGTGCCGGTGACGAGGGCCCGACGGTGTGGCTGGTCACCGGCGTCAACGGCACCGGCAAGACCACCACCATCGGCAAGCTGGCGGCGGTCGAGCAGCGGGAGGGGCGCAGCGTCACCCTGGCGGCGGCGGACACCTTCCGGGCGGCCGCGGCCGAGCAGCTGGGGATCTGGGCCGAGCGCACCGGTGCGCAGCTGGTCCGCAAGGACGAGGGTGCCGACCCCGCCTCGGTCGCCTACGAGTCCTACGACGCCGCCCGCTCCAACGACAGCGAGCTGCTGATCGTCGACACCGCCGGGCGCCTGCACAACAAGCGACAGCTGATGGACGAGCTCGGCAAGGTCAAGCGGGTGCTGGAGAAGCAGGCTGGCCCCCTTGAGGAGACCCTGCTCGTGCTGGACGCCACCACGGGCCAGAACGGCATCGCCCAGGCGAAGGCCTTCCTCGAGGCGGTGGAGGTCACCGGCATCGCCCTGACCAAGCTCGACGGTTCCTCCAAGGGCGGGGTCGTGGTCGCGGTGCAGCGTGAGCTCGGCATCCCGGTCAAGCTGGTGGGCCTCGGTGAGGAGGTCGACGACCTCGCCCCCTTCGACCCGGAGCTGTTCGTCGAGGGGCTGTTCGGCGAGTTGTGACCACCTCGGCGGCGGCGAGGTGACCGGTACCCTCGCGGAGCCCCCGCCCTGCCGCCTGGGCCACCTCGACGTCCACCCGCCGGAGCGACGCCCGTGTTCGACACCCTCTCCACCAAGCTCGACGCGGCCCTCGACAAGGTCAAGGGCCGTGGTCGGCTCGACGAGAAGACCGTCGATGCCACGCTGAAGGAGATCCGGCTCGCCCTGCTCGAGGCGGACGTCAACTTCAAGGTGGTCAAGCAGATCACCGCCCGTCTGCGCGAGCAGTTGGTCGGCGAGGAGGTCGCCAAGGCCCTCAACCCCTCCCAGACCGTGATCAAGGCGGTCGATGCGGAGCTGACCAGGGCGCTGGGTGGTGCGGCCGTCCCCCTGGACCTCAAGGGGCCGGCCCCCTCGGTCGTCGTCCTGGCCGGGCTGCAGGGCTCGGGCAAGACCACCGCGGCCGGCAAGCTCGCCACCCACCTCAAGAGCAAGGGGCGCAACCCGATGCTGGTGGCCTGCGACCTCCAGCGTCCGGCGGCGGTCGAGCAGCTGAAGGTCAACGCCAAGCGGGTCGGTGCCCACGTCTACGCGCCCGTGACCTCGGGCGACCCGGTCCCGGTCGCTCGTGAGGGCATCTCCAAAGCGCGCGAGACCGGCTGTGACACCGTCATCATCGACACCGCCGGTCGGCTCCACGTCGACGAGGTCCTGCTCGAGCAGGCCGCGGACATCACGCGCGTCGTGGGCGAGCACGGGGGCGTGGTGCGCACCCTGTTCGTGATCGACGCCATGATCGGTCAGGAGGCCGTCAACGTCGCCAAGGCCTTCCAGGACCAGGTCGGGTTCGACGGTGTGATCCTGTCGAAGCTCGATGGTGACGCCCGTGGGGGGGCAGCCCTGTCGGTGCGCGAGGTGACCGGGGCACCGATCATGTTCGCCTCGGTCGGTGAGGGGATGGAGGACTTCGAGGCCTTCCACCCGGACCGGATGGCGGGTCGCATCCTGGGTATGGGCGACGTGATGTCGCTGATCGAGAAGGCCGAGGAGACCTACACCGAGGAGGAGACCGCCAAGGCCGAGCAGGCGCTGCTCTCCGGTGACTTCACCCTCGAGGACTTCCTCGACCAGCTGCAGATGCTCAAGCGCATGGGTCCGCTCCAGGGTCTGCTCGGGATGATGCCGGGCATGAGCAAGCAGCTCAAGGACGTCGACATCGACGACAAGCAGTTCGCCCACGTCGAGGCGATCATCCGCTCCATGACCCCTCGGGAGCGCCGTGACCCCAAGGGCGTGCTCAACGGACGCCGCCGCAAGCGCATCGCCGCGGGTTCCGGCACCACCGTCACCGAGGTGAACCGGCTGGTCAAGCAGTTCGCCGAGGTGCAGAAGGTCATGAAGTCGGCAGCGAAGATGTCCGGCCAGCAGGGTGCCAAGCCCAAGGGTGCCAAGGGTGCCAAGGGCCAGGCTGCCGCGATGCGCCAACTCCAGCAGCAGATGGGCGGTGGCGGTCCAGCCGGGATGGGCGGGTTCCAGGGCCTGCAGCCGGCGCCGCGCAAGGGCGGCAAGCGCCGCTGAGCCACGCCCGTCACCGCCCGAGCCGTCCCGTGGCCCGGCCGGCGTGTCCGTGGGCTTCGTCGGCGCCGCCAACGTGACGTAGGGTCGGGGCGTGAGGCAGGCCGAGGGCGTGGAGGTCGAGCGTGGTCGACCGGGACGAGCAGGCAGCCGATGGCGACCGTGTGGCCGGCCATGCGGCGAGGTGGCTACGACCGGGCCGCGTGGCCTGGATCGCCTTCGTGACGATCTGGGGTGGGCTCGTCCTCGTGGGCGCACCGCTGAGCCTTGCCATGATCCCAGCGGCGATGTGTGCCGGGGTCAACCTGGTCCTGCTGCGCATGGATGAGCGGGTGGGCCAGCCCCGGGTGCCCGACCACGTGCCGGCGGCGTGGTCGCGCGAGCAGGAGGGCGAGGGGCGCTAGGCGCGGGGCGCCAGCCGTCCGCTACCCTTGCCCACAGCGCGTCTCGGGGTCCGCCTCTCGGCGCGCGATCACGTCCAGGACGATCCCGCCCCACCGGCGACTCGCCATCACCACGCGAGCCCGACGCCCGTGCGGGTACCGGTCGTCGTCACCGTGCCGCGTGCCCACGTGCACGCGCTCGCACCGCCGCACCCAGGAGCCATCATGGCCGTCAAGCTGCGCCTCCGTCGCGAGGGCACCGTCAAGCGCCCGCACTACCGCATCGTGGCCGCCGATTCCCGCTCGCCGCGGGACGGCCGCTTCATCGAGGTGCTCGGGCAGTACCACCCGCTCGAGCAGCCCTCCCGGATCGAACTCGACAACGAGCGCGCGCTGCACTGGCTGCGCCACGGCGCCCAGCCCACCGAGCCGGTCGAGAAGCTGCTGCGCATCACCGGCGTGTGGGAGGAGTTCAAGCCCGGCGACGCACCCAAGCGCGACCGCACCGGTGAGGACAAGCAGCGGCTGTCCAAGAAGGCCAAGGCCAAGGCCGCCGAGGCCGGGGGTGACCAGTGAGAGCCGAGGACGTCCTCGAGTTCGTCGCCCGGCAGTTGGTCGACCACCCCGACGAGGTCCGCATCGAGGTGGACGAGGACGAGCGTGAGACCGTCCTCGAGCTCCACGTCCACGACGAGGACCTCGGCAAGGTGATCGGCAAGCGGGGCCGTACCGCCAAGGCGATCCGCACCCTGGTCAAGGCCGCCGGTTCCCTCGACGACGAGAACGTCACCGTGGAGATCGTGGACTGACCGGCATGGACCCCGCAACCGGTGGCGACGAGTTCGTCACGATCGGTCGTGTCGTCAAGGCCCACGGCATCCGGGGCGAGGTCGTGGTCCACCCGCTCTCGGACGTGCCCGGTCGCTTCGATGTCGGCACCGAGGTGGAGGTGGGGGACCGCAGGCGCACGATCAGTGCCTCGCGTCCCCACCAGGGGCGCATGCTGCTCGGCTTCGGCGACGTGTCCGACCGCTCGACGGCCGAGGGCCTGCGCGGCCTCGAGGTGCGCGCCGCCCCGGTCGATGTCGCCGACAGCGACACCTTCTTCGCCCACGAACTGCTCGGGCTGCGCGTCCGCCACCTCGACGGGACCGACCTGGGCGTGGTGACGGCGCTGTTCGAGCTCCCCGAGGCGGCCGGCTACGACCTGCTCGAGGTCACCCGGACCCAGGGCGTGTGGCTGCTGCCCTGCGCCGACGACCTCGTCGAGGCCGTCGAGGAGGAGGACGGCAGCGTGGTGCTGGTCGTGGACCCACCCGAGGGCCTGCTCGACGATGATGCCGGGGCGCCTTCAGCCGGACCACCGGGGCCGTCCACCCCACCGGGGGATCCGGCGTGAGTGCACCGCGTATCGACGTGCTCACCATCTTCCCCGGATGGTTCGAGGGGCCCTTGCACACCTCCCTGCTCGGCCGCGGGATCGCCGAGGGGGATCTCGACATCCGGGTCCACGATCTGCGTGCGTGGGCCACCGACCGCCACCGCAGCGTCGATGCCGCACCCTACGGCGGAGGTGCCGGCATGGTGATGCGCGCCGATGTGTGGATCGACGCCTGCGAGGCGGTGTGGAACGATCTGGAACCCGGGTCCACCCGCGGGCGGACGGTCGCCGGTGGGGCCCCGCCCGATGGCACCGCGGTGGCCGGCGGCCCACGTCCCCGCACCGTGCTGCTGACGCCGCGCGGGCGCCCGTTGACCCAGTCGCTGGCCGCCGAGCTGGCCCAGGAGGAGCGCCTGGTGCTGCTGTGCGGCCGGTACGAGGGCATCGACGAACGTGTCCACGAGCTCGTGGCCACCGACGAGGTCTCGATCGGCGACTACGTCCTGTTCGGTGGCGAGGTGGCGGCCGCGGCGCTGATCGAGGCGGTCACGCGACTGGTGCCCGGCATCCTCGGCAACGACGCCTCACCGGGCGACGAGTCCTTCGCCTCGGGCCTGCTGGAGTACCCCCAGTACACCCGCCCTGCCGAGGTCCGGGGGCGGGGGGTCCCCGAGGTGCTGACCTCCGGTGATCATGGCGCGGTGGAGCGGTGGCGCCAGGTGCAGGCACGAGCGCTGACCGCCGAGCGCCGCCCCGATCTGCTGGAGGGACCGGACCGGGGGTGATGGTCGGTGCGGACCCGCACGCAGGTTGACCGTGGCGGCGCCCTGACCGTATCCTCACGCGACACCGCGACGGGGCGGTGCGCACCCGTGCGTTCTCCAACCGCAGCGAGGTGGCGCCCGTCCCGCTGACGCATCGGCGCCACCGCGTCGTCACCCGAGTCGTCACCCGACCGCGTCGACGTGCGCTCGCGTCCACACCCTGCGCCGTCCCGACCCACCCGAAGGCAGCCCGATGAACAAGGTCGACATCGTCGAGCAGTCGCGCCTGCGCGACGACATCCCCGACTTCCGCCCCGGCGACACGGTCAAGGTCAACGTCCGCGTCGTGGAGGGCACCCGCTCGCGCATCCAGGTCTTCGAAGGCGTCGTCATCGCGCGTCGGGGTGGGGGGCTGCGCGAGACCTTCACCGTGCGCAAGATCAGCTTCGGCGTCGGCGTCGAGCGAACCTTCCCCGTCCACAGCCCGGTGATCGAGTCCATCGAGCGTGCGCGCCGCGGCAAGGTGCGGCGGGCGAAGCTGTACTACCTCCGTGATCGCGTCGGCAAGGCCGCGCGCATCAAGGAGAAGCGGGACAACTGACCCGCGCACGCACACCCCACCTCGGCCGGGCCACGCCCGGCCGAGCGTCGTCCAGCCGTCTGTAGGGTGGTGGCATGTCCGAGCGTCACCCAGGTCACGACGGCGCCGAGGAGGACGATGACGTCCTCTTCGGTGGGCACGATCACGCGGCGGGTCCACCGGACGCCCGGGGCGACGGCTCCTCCGGGCCCAGCGGCCCAGCGGAGGGTGCACACCCCGGTGAGGACGGCGTCCCCCTGCCACGTCCGGGGGAACCGGCCGCCCAGCGCCACCGGTCACGGGGCGGTTCCGGCGCGGGTTCCTTCCTCCGCGAGCTCCCGGTGCTGCTGCTGATCGCCCTGGTGCTCGCCTTCCTCCTGCGTACCTTCGTCGTGCAGGTCTTCTACATCCCCTCGAGTTCGATGGAGCCCACGCTCAGCATCAACGACCGGATGGTCGTGGAGAAGATCACCTACCTGTTCCGCGCGCCCACACGGGGCGAGATCGTCGTCTTCGAGGGGGAGAGCCTCGGCGAGGTGGCTCCCGACGCGACGGCCGGCGAACGCGTCGTCCGGGTGGTGGGGCAGTTCCTCGGTGTCGTGCCCGCCAGCGCGCGGGACTTCGTCAAGCGGGTGATCGGGCTGCCGGGCGACGAGGTCCGGATCGAGGAGGGCGTGGTCTACGTCAACGATGTCGCCCTCGAGGAGCCCTACGTCGCCTTCGATGACCCGTCGGATTACGGGCCTGTCACCGTGCCGGAGGATGCCCTGTTCTTCCTCGGGGACAACCGTCCGAACTCCTCGGATTCGCGCCGGGGGCTCGGCTTCGTGCCGCTGGACAAGGTCGTCGGCCGGGCCGTCGCCATCATCTGGCCCCTGGAGCACGCGACCCGGCTCACCGATGTCGAGCACGAGCTCGCCGCTCGCGCCGAGCACGAGCTCGCCGCTCGCGCCGAGCACGAGCTGGCAGGTCGCGCCGCGCGCGAGCTCGCGGGCTCCGGGGCCCGTTGACCGCGCCACCGGGTGGGCCGGGATGGCGCTGCCCCCGGCGGCGTCAGGCGCTGCGCGCGCGGTCGAGGGGAAGTCGGGGAGCGCCCAGCAGCTGCTGGATCGGTTGCCAGCTGCGGCGGTGCAGTGCGCAGGGGCCGTGCGCGGCCAGGGCCGCGCGGTGCGCCGGTGAGGGGTAGCCCTTGTGTGCGGCGAAGCCGTAGACCGGGTGGCGGGGATCGACGGCCCGCATCCGCGCATCCCGGTGCACCTTGGCCACGATCGAGGCGGCGGCGATGGACGCGCAGGCGTCGTCCCCGCCGACGATGGTCTGGGCCTGCCACCCTGTGCCGGCCAGCAGATCCACGTTGCCATCGATCAGCACCCGGTCGACCTCGATCGGCAGCGCAGCGACGGCACGTCGTGCCGCGACCCGCAGCGCGGCTGCCAGGCCGAGCTCGTCCAGCTCGTCGTGCTCCACCTCACCCAGGCGCACCACCGCGCTCGCCCGGACCTCGGCGGCCAGCTCCTCACGTCGTGGCACCGCCAGGCGCTTGGAGTCGCGGAGTCCCCGCGGCACGGCCGCCAGGTCCAGGACCACGGCGCCGACGGTCAGCGGTCCCGCCCACGCGCCGCGGCCGACCTCGTCGAGCCCGGCGACGGTCACACCTTCCAGGGCGGCGGCGTGCTCCAGCGCGACGGAGGCATCCTCCGCAGACGCGGGCGTGCGGGGCCGTGATGCGCGGCGTTGGCTGCGCCGGTGGTCGGTGGGCTCGGTCTGCATGGCCGTGACCGTAGCGGTGGCGCCGTCGCTACCCTCGCAGCCCGCCCCGACACGGTCAGGATGCGCGCGCCGGCGGTGTGCGACGTGCGGGTTGGAGGTCGCTGGTGAACCCGGAGGAGCTCGACGCCTACGAGACCGACCTGGAGCTGTCGCTCTACCGCGAGTACCGCGACGTCGTGCGGCTGTACCGCTACGTGGTCGAGACCGAGCGACGCTTCTACCTGTGCAACGACGTCACGGTGACCCCGCACCAGGGCGAGGACCTGTGGTTCGAGCTCGAGCTGCGCGACGCGTGGGTGTGGGACATGTTCCGCCCGACGCGCTTCCTCACCCAGGTCCGCGTGCTCACCTTCCGTGACGTCAACGTGGAGGAGCTCGTCCACGACGACACCGAGGTGGCCGACTTCCTCGAGGAGTGAGCCCCGCTCCGCACCGACACCGTCTCAGCGCCCCCGCAGGAGCCAAGGCATGGGCTTCAACGCGACCCGCCGTTACCGCGACGACAAGCGCAACGACATCTGGTTGCTGGTGGCTGCCGCCGTGGTCCTCGGCGGCGGTCTGCTGTGGGGGTTCGGGGTCCTGTGAGCCCGGCGCACCCGCTGTCCGCGCGGTTGTCCACAACGCGGCGGTGATCCATCCCGTCCTGGGGCGGTGACGGTCGTAGCGTGCGGTCATGGACACCACGACCCGGACACATCAGCTCCCCCTGACCGGGAGCGAGCGACGTCAGCTGCTGACCGCGCGGTCCTTGGGCCCGGCTGCGGAGGAGCTCGCAGCCGGCCACCTCGCCCGCGATCACCGGCTCGAGATCGTGGCCCGCAACTGGCGGATCGCCGCGGACGGGCTGCGCGGGGAGCTGGACGTGGTGGCCGTCGATCCGCGTACCGACACCCTCGTGGTGTGCGAGGTCAAGGCGCGCCGCGACGCAGCGCTGTTCGGTGGCGCGGTCAGCGCGCTGGGGCCCGCGAAGCTCCGGCGGCTGCGTGCCCTGACCGGCGCGTTCCTGCGTGACCAGCCGGCGCGCTTCGCGGCGGTCCGGCTCGAGTTGATCGCCGTGGATGCGGGCCCTCGCTGCCTGCTCACCCACATCGTGGAGGTGGACTAGGTGGTGCGGGAGCTGGCGATCGTGCGTGGTGTCGCGCTGCTGGGCCTGCGGGCCATGGAGGTGCGGGTGGAGGCCACCAGCAGCCCCGGGCTCCCGATGCTCAGGCTGGTGGGGCTGCCCGACGCCGCGGTCCGCGAGGCGGGTGACCGGGTCCGCACGGCCATCACCCGACGCGGCCTGCGCTGGCCGGGCGAGCGCATCGTCGTCAACCTGGCGCCTGCCGAGCTGCCCAAGGTGGGCTCGGCCTTCGACCTCCCCCTCGCTGTGGCGATCCTCGCGGCGAGCGGTCAGGTTCCCCTGGCCGCCGCGGCTGCGTGCTGGGCCTGCGGGGAACTGGGTCTCGATGGCTCCGTCCGCCCCGTCGCGGGTCAGCTCCCGCTGGTGGCCGGTGCGCGGCGGCTCGGCGCGGAGCGGCTGCTGCTGCCTGCCGGTGCCGCCTCGGAGGCGGCCCTGGTGGATGGTCTCGAGCTGCTGCCGGTGGCCGACCTCGGTGAGGTCGTGGACCTGCTCACGGCCCGGAACTCGCCGCGTGAGATCGTCCCGCTCGCGCGGCGTCGCGCCGCGCCCGCCCCTGACCTGGCGGAGGTCCGCGGCCAGCCGCTCGCCCGCCGCGCCGTGGAACTGGCGGCCGCCGGGGGCCACCACCTCCTGCTGTCCGGCCCGCCGGGCTGCGGCAAGTCGATGCTGGCGGAGCGGCTCGTGGGGCTGCTCCCGGACCTCGACACCACGCAGGCCCTGGAGGTGGCGGCGCTGCACTCCCTGGCAGGACTGCGCAGCCCCGACCAACCCCTGGAGCTGCGCCCACCGCGGCGGGCACCGCACCAGATCGTCTCCGCTGCCGCCCTGATCGGCGGTGGCTCCGGCGTGCCCCGACCGGGCGAGGTGAGTCTCGCCCACCACGGGGTGCTCACCCTGGACGAGCTGCTCGAGGTCCCCCGGGTGGTCCTCGACGCGCTGCGGCAACCCCTCGAGCAGGGTGAGGTGGTGCTCACCCGGTCCCGTGCCCGGGTGACCTATCCGGCTCGCGTCCTGCTGGTGGCCGCCACCAACCCGTGCCCCTGCGGTCACCTCGGTGATCCCCGGCGTGCCTGCAGGTGCCGACCGGACCAGGTGGCGCGCTACCGGGCGCGACTGTCCGGACCGCTGCTCGACCGCCTGGACCTGCAGGTGGCGCTGCGGCCGCTCGACCACGATGCTCTCGTCGACGCCGCGCCGGGCGAGTCCTCGGCGGTGGTCGCAGCCCGGGTCGCCGCCGCCCGACGGCGCGCGGCCGCCCGCTGGGGCAGCGGGGCCCTCAACCGCGATGCCCGTGCGCAGCAGCTGCGCGAGAGCACCGAGGGTGCGGCGCTGGCGCGGCTCGCCGGTGCCGTGCACGGCACCGGCGGGTCGGCACGGGCCTTCGACCGCACCTTGCGTGTCGCGCGGACCATCGCCGATCTGGCCGACAGCGAGGTGGTGGGCACCAGCCACGTGGAGGAGGCCGTCGCCTACCGCCTCCCGGCGGCGAGGGGAGCGGCATGAGCGATGACGGCCTCGCCCGCCTGACCCGGGCCTGTGCGACGGTGTCCGCGCCGGGCACCGACCCGGAGTTGGTCGCGGTGGTGATCGGTTGGGCTGTGCGGCCCCGCCGCAGCCTCGACGCACTGCGCCGTCACCTGGCGGCCACCCCCGCGGACCAGGAACCTGGCGTGCGGCTGCGCCGGGCCGTGGGTGCGCAGCTCGACCAGGATGATCTGCGGCATGCGCGGGCACCGGTGGCGAGCTGGGCACAGCGCGGGTGCGTGCTCAGCGTGGTAGGTGATCCCGGCTACCCCCGGCGGCTGGCCGAGGGCTGGCCCGACACCGACGGCCCGGTCCTGCTGGCGACCGCGGGTGCCCCACCTGCGGACCGTCCCACCGTGGCGGTGGTCGGCTCGCGCCGGGCGAGCAGCTACGGCAGGGGTGTGACGTCCTGGCTGGCCGAGGCTGCCGGTCATGCCGGGGCGCACGTGGTCTCCGGCGGGGCGATCGGCATCGACGCCGCCGCCCACCGGGCGGCCCTGGCCACCGTCGGGGGGACCAGCGTGGTCCTCGGCTGCGGTCACAACGTCGATTACCCGCGTGGCCACGCGCGTGCCGGCGGGCTGTTCGAGGACATCCGGGCGCAGGGCGGTGGGGTGCTGTCCGAGCAGTTCCCCGATGTCGCGCCCCGTGCGGGGGTGGTGCGTGCCCGCAACCGCATCGTCGCAGGGCTGGCGGACGTGGTGGTGGTGGTCGAGGGCGGCGACCGCTCAGGTGCGCTGCTGACGGCCACGGCCGCACTGGAGCGCGGTCGGACCGTGCTCGCCGTCCCCGGAGACGTACGTGCGAGCGGCTCCGTGGCGCCGAACCGGCTGCTCGGTGAAGGGGCACATCCGTGTACGGGTCCCGAGGATCTGCTGGACGCCATGGCGTCCGCGTCCCCCTCGCCCCCGTCGATCCCGGCCACGACCGCGCGGCTCGATGCCCGCGCCAGCTCCCAGCAGCTGGATGCGGGCGACGCTGCTGCGATCGTGACCGTGCTGCCCCGGGCCGTCCACGCGGTGCTGGCCGCAGCCTGGCCCCGGGCGGTGCCCGTGGACGTGCTCCTCGAGCGCGCCGGGGTCGGTGCGGGTGCGGTCCTCGCGGCGTTGACGCGGGCACAGATCGCCGGCGAGATCAGCGAGGGGCCGGAGGGCGTGGTGCTGCAGCGTCGGCCGGCTCGTGCGGGCGGTCCGCCGCCTTGACTTCCGTCACGACAGCGCACAGGCTCACCGCGTGCCCACCGTCACCGCTGCAACCGCCGCCACCGCGACCGTGGCGCCCGAAGCTGTGTCGAGGGGCGGTGCCGACGACGATCTGACGCCTGCCTGGCACCTGGCGATCACCACCCTGGTCACCCACGTCGAGGGCGAGCTCGGACGCCGCGAGAACACCGTGGCCGCCTACCGGCGCGACGTCGAGGACCTCGCCCGCACCTGCATCGAGTGGGGGATCACCACGCCCCGGGACGTGGACGTGCGCATCCTGCGGCGCTACCTCGCCGAGCTCCAGGCGCGGGGCTACGCCCGCAGCACCGCGGCGCGGCGGGCCTCCAGCCTGCGGAGCTGCTTCCGGTTGCTGCTGCGGCGCGGGATGGTGGACCGCGATCCGGCGGCGACCCTCGCCTCGCCGAAGCAGGGCCGTCATCTGCCACGGGTGCTGCGCGTGGATCAGGTCGCCACGCTCCTGGACACCGTCGACGGTGACGATCCCGTCTCCCTGCGCGATCGCGCGCTGCTCGAGCTGCTGTACGGGGCGGGCGCCCGCATCGGGGAGCTGTGCCCGCTGCCGCTCAGCGCCCTCGACCTCGAACAGCAGCTGGTGACGCTGGCAGGCAAGGGAGGCAAGCAACGCATCGTGCCCCTCGGGGATCCGGCTGTCGAGGTGGTACGGCGCTACCTCGGTGCGGGTCGTCCGCTGCTGACGGGTGCCGGCACGCCCGACGTGCTGCTGCTGACCGCGCGGGGGCACCCACTACAGCCGCGCGGTGCGCGGGAGGTCGTGGCACGTGCCGCCCGGCGCGCGGGTCTCGGGCACGTCACACCCCACACCCTGCGACACAGCATGGCGACCCACCTGCTCGAGGGTGGCGCCGACCTGCGCCAGGTCCAGGAGCTGCTCGGCCACGCCTCCCTGGCGACCACCCAGCGCTACACCCATCTGTCACGCGGCCAACTCCAGGAGGCGCATGCTGCCGCCCATCCCCGCGCTCGTACGCCGGCCGTCAGGCCGGACAGCTCCGATACGGTGGCGGAGCGTGACTAGGCTCACGAGGCCGGGGCCGGCACATCGAAGCATCCCCGCAGCGGGGTGCGAGGAGCGGGCGTGAGCACGACCGCGATCACCGAGAGCGAGGTCGCCGCACTGTGGGCGGCCTACATCCGCGACCGGGATCCGGCCGTCCGCGAGCAGCTCATCATCCACTACGCGCCCCTGGTGAAGTACGTGGCTGGCCGCGTCGCCGTGGGGATGCCGGCGCACGTCGAGCACGCCGACCTGGTCAGCTACGGCATCTTCGGGTTGATGGACGCCATCGAGAAGTTCGAGCCGGAGCGGGGCTACAAGTTCGAGACCTACGCGGTCGCACGCATCCGCGGTGCGATCATCGACGAGCTGCGCAGCGTCGACTGGGTGCCCCGCTCGGTCCGCACCCGCGCACGCCAGGTCGAGACGGCCATGCAACGACTCGAGGCCGAACGCAAGCGCACCCCCAGCGACGAGGAACTCGCGGAGGAGCTCGGGTGGAGCCTGGAGGAACTCCAGGACACCCTGGCGCGGATGTCGATGACCTCGATCGCCGCGCTCGACGAGGTCCTCGACGTCGGTGAGGGCGATCGCATCACCCTGGTCGACACGCTGCAGGATCTGACGGCCTCCCTGCCGGAGGAGACCCTCGACGACGCGGAGACCAAGCGGCTGTTGCGGGAGACCCTGACCCGGTTGACCGAACGCGAGCAGACCGTGCTCGGGCTGTACTACTTCGAGGGGATGACCCTGGCGCAGGTGGGTGACGTCCTCGGGGTGACCGAGTCGCGTGTGTGCCAGATCCACACCAAGGCGGTCCTGAGCCTCAGGACCAAGCTCGGCGAGGCGATCAGGGGCTGATCGCTCCGGGCTGTCCACAGCCGCGCGTCACCCCGTCGCCGAGGGGCGTCCGCGGCTCCGTAGGGTGCGTCGATCGCGTACCCCGGGGGCACGGAGGCGTGCCCATGGATCCTGTCCTCTCGCAGCGGCCCCCGGCGCGTCCAGCCCGGCACACCGTCCGACCGGTCGCCGCGTCGGTCGTGCTCCTGGTGCTCATGGCCGCGCTGCCCGCGGCTGCCGACGGGCCCGCACCGCGCAGCCCCCTGCATGCCGGCGCGGCCGTCGATCCGCACGTGCCCGGCTGGGCACCCGACCTCGGCATCGCCGTGCGCTACCGGCGACCGGTCGACGGCAGCGTGCAGCGCGCCTTCGACCCGCCGGAGAGCGCCTTCGGGGCCGGGCATCGGGGCGTCGATCTCGCGGTCGATGTGGGCGATCCGGTCCGCGCCGCGGCGCTGGGCACCGTCGGTTTCGCCGGGCCCGTCGCCGGCCGTGGCTGGGTGAGCGTCGCGCACCCGGACGGCCACGTCACCACCTACGGGCCGCTGCGCTCGCTGCGGGTGAGCCGGGGGCAGGCCGTGCACGCCGGCGCGGTGCTCGGCGTGCTGGCTGCCGGCGGCCACGGCGGCGTCAGCCAGCACGTGGGGCTGCACTGGGGTGCCCGCGACCGCACCGGCAGCTACATCGACCCGCTCTCGCTGCTCGGTGCGGACCAGCGGCGCCCCAGCCTGGTCGGTGGGGGACGGTGGCAGGGCACGGACCACCAGGTGCACGCCTACGAGCCCTGGGCAGGTGGCCGGATGGCCGGCGCGTTCACCGCCGCGAGCCCGGTGGCCGAGGAGCCCGGCTTCGCCGTCGCGCCGAACCCCAACCACCTCGTCGTGCTCCCCGGCCTGGCCTCCTCCTCCCGCACGGAGGTGCTCGACGCCGACCACCTCGGCTACGACCCGGGCAGCGTGACCGCCTTCTCCTACGCCGGACGCGTGGCGGCACCGGGGATCGACGACGATCCCCGCCGTGACCAGCAGCCCTACGGACCGGAGCACACCTGGCAGGGCCCGGGTCCTGCGGCTGCCCTGCTCGCCGAGCAGCTCAGGGCACAGGCGATCCGGGAACCGGGCAGGGCGGTCGATCTGATCGGCCACTCCATGGGCGGGGTGGTGATCCTCCACTACCTGCTCGAACATCACGATCCCTACGACACCACCCTCCCGCCCATCGGTCACGTGGTCACCATCGGCTCGCCGCTCAGGGGCTCGGACCTGGCTGTGGTCGGTGAGGTGCTCGCCGCGGACGTGCTGCTCGGTCCGGTCGCCCGCGCCGTCGGTGCACGTGTGGGCTCCGGCGGGGCGCGGTTGCCCCTGGATGCCACCGCCATCGGGCAGCTGGCAGCGGGCAGCGACCACACCACGGCGTTGATCCGTGCCTGGGAGCGGGCGGTGGGCGCCGGTGGTGCGGGGCCCTTGGCGATGGGGACGCGCCTTCTGACCATCGGAGGCAGCCGTGACCCGGTCGTCACCCCCCACCGTGCGCGCCATCCGGCCGGTCCGGACAGCGCCCACGGCTTCGGGGGGCGCCTCGACCGTCTCCCCGGCACGATCCCGGGCACCGACGGTCCCGTCATCGACCATCGCGTCCTGCCCGGCGGTCACAGCTCGGTGCTGGAGACCGAGGCCGTGCGCGAGGTCACCTGGCGCTTCCTGGCGGGCGAGGAGGTCGTCGCCAGCCCGGGCCACGTGCCCACGGTGGTCGGCGGCGAGCTCGGCAACCTGGGTGCGACCGCCGCGCGCGTGCTGCACCTGTGGGGCCTGTGGCGTGCACCGGGCATCCGCACACCGCCGGCGACGCCGCTACCCTGACCCACGGGTCCGGCCGCGCTGGTCGGACCTCTTCCCGTGCGAGGAGGATCACCACCGACGTGGTGACCGTCCGCCCAGGAGCCGGGGTGCAGCCGCACTGCGCGCCCCGCCGACAGCAACCCATCACACACGCCCGCTGACGGGCGGCCCCGGTGCCCTGCATGACGCGGGGTGGGCCGCACCCGGGGGCCCGGCCACACGGCCGCGCCCCGGACCCGGAGGACGTGGGCGGAGGACCAACCGAACCCAGGAGGAACGCAGTGGCCGTCACCAGCATGCGCCAGCTGCTCGAGGCAGGTGTCCACTTCGGACACCAGACCCGGCGCTGGAACCCCAAGATGCGACGCTTCATCTACGGCGAGCGCGGTGGGATCTACGTCATCGACCTGCGCCAGACGGTGCAGCACATCGAGAAGGCGTACAGCTTCACCCGCGACCTGGTCGCCAAGGGCGGCACGGTGCTGTTCGTGGGCACCAAGAAGCAGGCCCGTGAGACCATCGAGTACCAGGCCACGCGCGTCGGGATGCCCTACATCACCGAACGCTGGATGGGCGGCATGCTCACCAACTTCGAGACGATCAAGTCCCGGATCGGGCGGCTGAAGGAGCTGGAGGCCATGGAGGCCTCGGGCACCTTCGAGTTGCTGCCGAAGAAGGAGGTGCTGCAGCTCGAGCGGGAACGCGAGAAGCTCCAGACCAACCTCGGCGGCATCCGTGAGATGGGCAAGCTGCCCGACGCCGTCTGGGTCGTCGACACCGTCATCGAGGAGATCGCGGTCAAGGAGGCCAACCGGCTCAACATCCCGGTCATCGGCATCCTGGACACCAACTGCGACCCCGACGTCGTCCAGTACCCGATCCCCGGCAACGACGACGCCATCCGGAGCTCCGCGCTGCTGACCCGTATCGTCGCCGACGCCTGCGCCGACGGGCTGCTGCTGCGTGCCTCGCGCTCGCCCGACGAGGAGCTGCGCGAGCAGGCGCTCAAGGCCACGGAGTCGGCGGACAGCGGGGCCGCCGCATCCGAGCCGAAGGCGGAGTGGGAGATCGAGCTCGAGCGGCAGCAGGCCGCCGAGCAGGCCACCCGGGCCGCAGGTGAGGACAGCACCCCGGCTGCCACGCCGCCCCCGGCCCAGCCGGCGGAGCCCGGATCCACCGGCTCCGAGGGCTGAGGCCGTCCCCACCACATCGGGCGGGGCCACGGCCCCGCCCACCACTCACGCCCGCACGTGCCGGGCACCCGTCCGAGGAGGACCCCGTGGCGATCACCGCTGCAGACGTCAAGCAGCTCCGTGAGCTGACCAACGCCCCGATGATGGCCTGCAAGAAGGCCCTCGTCGACGCCGATGGCGACATGGACAGAGCCGCCGAGCTCGTCCGTGAGCGCACGGGCGCCAAGATGGACGCCCGCGCGGCCGACCGCACCGCGTCCGAGGGCCTGGTGCACACCTACCTCCACGCGCCGACCCCGGGCATGCCCGCGAAGGTGGGGGTCATGCTCCAGCTGTCCTGCGAGACCGACTTCGTGGCCAAGGCCGACGCGGTCCAGAAGCTGGCCAAGGACCTGGCGATGCACATCGCGGCGGCGAAGCCGCTGGTGGTCAGCGAGGACCAGGTCGATCCCGCCCTGCTGGACAAGGAGCGGGAGTTCGCCCGCAAGGAGGCCCTCGACCAGGGCAAGCCGGAGCACATCGTCGAGCGCATCGTCGACGGCAAGGTCAAGAAGGTCTACGAGGAGTGGGTGCTGCTCAACCAGCCCTTCGTCCTCGACGGCGACCGGACCGTGGCGCAGGCCATCAGCGAGGTCCAGGCCACCGTGGGCGAGAAGCTCGAGGTCGCCCGCTTCGCGCGTTTCGAGGTCGGCGCCTGAGCGGTCCCGCCGCGGCCCGGGCCGTGGCGCGGCACCGCTAGGCTCCTCTGCCGGGGTCGGGCCACGGCCTCTTCGGCGACGACGAGGTGGACGGTGACACAGCGAGCGCCACTGCAGCGTGTGCTGCTCAAGCTGTCGGGAGAGGCCTTCTCCGACCCCGAGGTCAAGGGTGGTATCGACCCACGCATCGTGCGGCAGGTCGCCGACGAGATCGCCGAGCTGCAGTCGAGCGACGGTACGGAGATCGGCATCGTCGTCGGCGGAGGGAACATCTTCCGGGGCAACTCGCCCGCAGCGTCCGGGATGGACCGATCCTCGGCGGACCACATGGGCATGCTGGCCACGGTCATCAACGCGCTGGCCCTGCAGGACGCGCTGGAGAAGGCCGGCGTCGAGACCCGGACCCAGACCGCCGTGGCCATGCAGGAGCTCGCGGAGCCCTACATCCGCCGCCGCGCGATGCGCCACCTCGAGAAGGGGCGTGTCGTCATCTTCGCCGCGGGTCTCGGTGCGCCGTACTTCACCACCGACACCACCGCCGCACAGCGCGCCCTCGAGATCGGGGCCGACGCCATCCTGAAGGGCACCCAGGTCGACGGCGTCTACGACCGCGATCCCAAGCGGGACGTCACGGCGGCCCGCTACGACGAGATCGACTTCCTCTCGGTGTTGAACCAGGGCCTGAAGGTCATGGATGCCACGGCGATCTCGCTGTGCATGGACAACGCCCTGCCGATCGTGGTGTTCGAACTCCTGCGCGAGGGCAACATCCGCCGCGTCGTGCGCGGCGAGCCCGTCGGCACCCTCGTACTCCCCGTCCCGACCACCTGACGACCCCGACCCCGGCCACGGCCGGGAGCCATGAGGAGGACGCGATGAGCCTCGACGACATCGTGCGTGACGCCGGACACCGTATGGACCAGGCGGTGGAGAAGGTCAGCGAGGACTTCGCGGGGATCCGCACCGGCCGGGCCAATCCCCAGCTGCTCAACCGGGTCATGGTCGAGTACTACGGCACGCCCACGCCCCTGCAGCAGCTGGCGAACTTCTCCGTGCCCGAGCCCCGGATGCTGCTGGTCAACCCCTTCGACAAGAGCTCGGTGAACCAGATCGAGAAGGCCATCCGTGATGCCGACCTCGGCCTGAACCCGGCCAACGACGGTGGCACCATCCGGTGCGTGTTCCCGGAGCTGACCGAGGAGCGCCGCAAGGAGTACATCAAGATGGCCAAGGCGGCGGCGGAGGACGGCAAGGTCGCGGTGCGCAACGTCCGACGCAGCGCGCGCGACGCCATGCAGAAGCTCGAGGACGAGGGTGATGTCGGTGCCGACGAGCACGACCGCTACACCAAGCAGCTCGAGTCGATGACCGGAGAGCGGGTGGCGCGCATCGACAAGGCGCTCGAGGCCAAGGAGCAGGAACTGATGGAGGTCTGAGCCTCACGCGCGGCGCCGACGCCCCCGTGGGGTCCCACGACGCACAGCGACCCGCCCGTGGCATGGTCGGGGGTCGCAACCTCCCCGTCGCCATCGCCGTCGGGGTCGTGCTGGCGGTGGCCTTCCTCGGGTCGCTGTACTGGCGGGCCGAAGCCGTGGTCGCCCTGATCACCGTGCTGGCCGCGATCGCCGCCATCGAGGTGTCACGGGTCCTGGCCGTCGTCGGCGTGCGGGTGCTGAGCGGCCCGTTGCTGCTCGCCGTCCTGGTCGGGGTGCCGGGAACCTACGTGTTCGGCGCCGCGGGTCAGGGACTGGCGATGTCCGCGCTGCTGATCAGCGCCTTCCTGTGGCTGCTGGTGGACCGCCACCGCCGCGCGGTCACGGCCACCCTCGGGATCACCACCTTCTTCGGTGTGTGGGTGGGGTTGTTCGCCTCCTACGCCTCCCGGCTGGTGGACCGACCGGACGGGGCGCTGGTGGTGCTGGCCGTGGTCGGCGCCGTGATCCTCACCGACATCGGTGGCTACGCCTTCGGGGTGCCCTTCGGCCGGCACAAGGTCGCACCGAGCGTCAGCCCCGGGAAGTCCTGGGAGGGGCTGGTGGGTGGGCTCGCGGTGGCGGTGTCGATGGCGATGCTGGTCCTGCCACGGCTCGGCGATGCCTTCACGCCCGGTTCCGCAGCGGTGGTGGCGGTGGCCGCCGGCGGGGCGGGCTTCGTCGGCGATCTCGTGCAGTCGATGGTCAAGCGCGATCTGGGTGTCAAGGACCTCGGCGATGTGCTCCCGGGACATGGCGGCGTGCTGGACCGTGTGGACGGGATCCTCTTCGCCCTGCCCATGGGCTACTACGGCCTCGCGCTGTTCGGCTGATCCGCCCGCATCCGGCTGCCCGGGGCCGCCCACCCCACCCGGCCCTCCGGGCGGTCGGCGATGCGGTGCCCTGGCGTACCCTGGCGCGTCGGGCTCCCATCCCGACCGCCCCACACCGCGAGGAACCGTGTCATCCGCAGCAGATCCCTCCGCCGCGCCCGTGCCGGGCGAGGTCGTCGATCCCTACACCCTGGACCGTGCCGGCCTCGGGGTCCTGGTCGCCGACCTCGGTCAGCCGCGCTACCGCGCGGACCAGCTGCACGCCTGGTTGGTCCGCGGCGTCGACGACCCGGCCGAGATGACCGACCTGCCCACCTCCCTGCGGGCGCAGCTGGCGGCGCGGTTCGCCCCGACACGGCCGCAGCTGGTGGCCCACACCGTGGCGGACGACGGTCACACCCACAAGCTGCTGTTGCGCTTCCCCGACGGGGAGGCCATCGAGACCGTGCTGATGCTCTACCCCGACCGGGCGACGGTGTGCATCTCCACCCAGGCCGGGTGTGCCATGGGCTGCCCCTTCTGCGCCACCGGACAGGCCGGCTTCCGTCGCCAACTCACCGCCGGCGAGGTGGTGCGTCAGGTCGTGGTGGCGGACGCGGCCCTGCGCAGTGGCGCCATCGGTGGCGAGCACCTGCCGGACGGCGCGCCCACACGCGTGACCAACGTGGTGTTCATGGGGATGGGGGAGCCGCTGGCCAACCTGCCCGCCACCCTGGCGACGGTGCGGTGGTTGCACGATCCTGCGGGTTTCAACCTCTCCGCACGCGGCATCACCGTGTCCACGGTCGGGCTGGTCCCCGGCATCACCAGGCTGGCCGAGCTCGGTCTGCCCGTCACGCTGGCGGTGTCGTTGCACGCGGCGACCGACGCGCTGCGCGACGACCTCGTGCCGGTCAACCGCCAGCACCCACTGGCCGAGGTGGAGCAGGCCATGGCCGCCTACCGCCGGACGACCAACCGGCGGGTGAGCATCGAGTGGTGCCTGATCGGTGAGGTCAACGACGATGCGGAGCAGGCCGAGCGTCTCGCGGCGATCGCGCGCAGACTGCGTGCCCACATCAACGTGATCCCCATGAACCCCACCCCGGGGGTGCAGTGGAAGGAGCCCACGCGCACCCGTACGCGCGCCTTCGTCGACCGTGTGCGCAACCGGGGTGCCGCCATCACCCTGCGCGACACCCGCGGGCGCGATGCCGACGCGGCCTGTGGGCAGCTGCTCGCCTCCTACACCCTCGGCGCCGGCTCGCGGCTGCCGGCGGCCGTGGGGGCCGCCGACCGGATCGATGCCGGCGTCTCGTTGCCACGAGCCGTGCGCTCCGCCTCCGACACGGGCGCCGCTGCTGGCCCCGCAGCCGGTGCCGATGATCACGGCCCCGCGGGTGCGAGGTGAACCGGCGCCGTGTCATCCTGCTGGGGTCCACGGGCTCCATCGGCACCCAGGCGCTCGAGGTGGTGCGTGCCCACCCGGAGCGCTTCGAGGTGGTCGGGTTGGCGGCCGGCCGCGATGCCGACACCCTCGCGCGCCAGTCCGCCGAGCTCGGCGTGAGGCGGGTCGCGCTGTCCGACACCGAGGCTGCCGCGCGGCTGCGTGCCCACACCAGCGGGCTCGAGGTGCTCGACGGCCCCGACGCGGCCACCCGCCTCGCCGCCGCCGACGCCGATGTGGTGCTCAACGCCATCACCGGCTCGATCGGGCTGGCGCCCACCCTTGCGGCTCTGGAGTCGGGCACCCCCGTCGCCCTCGCCAACAAGGAGAGCCTGATCGTCGGTGGTCCGCTGGTGGTGGCCGCGGCGGAGCGGGCCGGAGGACGGACCAGCCACCTGCTGCCGGTCGACAGCGAGCACTCGGCCCTGGCGCAGTGCCTGCGCGCGGGCAGCGACACCGAGGTGGCACGTCTGGTCCTGACCGCCAGCGGTGGTCCCTTCCGCGGTCGCGACCGTGCACAGCTGGCGCAGATCACCCCGCAGGAGGCGCTGGCGCACCCGACCTGGGAGATGGGTCCGGTCATCACCGTCAACAGTGCGACCCTGGCCAACAAGGGCCTCGAGGTGATCGAGGCCCACCTGCTGTTCGACGTCGCCTTCGACCACCTCGAGGTGGTCGTCCACCCCCAGTCCGTCGTGCACTCGATGGTGGAGTTCGTGGACGGCTCCACCATCGCGCAGCTGTCGCCACCCGACATGCGGCTGCCGATCCAGCTGGCCCTGGCCTGGCCGCACCGGCTCGACCGGGCGTTCGTGGCCTGCGACTGGACCACCCTCGGGGAGCTGACCTTCGAGCCGGTCGACCACGCGACCTTCCCCGCCCTGGAGCTCGCGCTGCAGGCGGGGCGTGCAGGCGGGGGCCACCCGGCGGTGTACAACGCTGCGAACGAGGTGGCGGTCGCGGCGTTCCTGGACCACGAGCTGGCCTTCCTGGACATCCCCGCGGTCCTGGCCGAGACCCTGGAGCGGTTCTCCGCGACCGACCCGACCCCACCCCGCGACCTCGCCGAGGTACAGGCCGTCGATGCCCGTGCCCGTGCGCTGGCCGCGGCCACCCTGCGACGAGGCACGAGATGAGCAGCGCCCTTGCGATCGCGGCCTTCGTGGCCGCCCTGGTCCTCGCGATCCTGATCCACGAGCTCGGCCACCTGCTCACCGCCAAGGTGGTGGGGATGAAGGCGGACCGCTACTTCGTGGGTTTCGGTCCGACCCTGTGGTCGACCCGCCGGGGTGAGACCGAGTACGGGCTCAAGGCCCTGCCGCTCGGTGGGTTCGTCTCCATCCGGGGGATGTCACCGCTGGATGAGCGTGACGCGCCGATCCTGGACGCGGTGTTCGCACCGGCCGCGCTCGAGGGCGCAGCCGACGGCCAGGCCGCCGGCGCCGGCGGCGACGGCGGGCAGGTGGTGACCACCTTCGACGACGACAGCCCCCCGCTGACGGAGGCCACCCTCGACCACCTCGATGCGGAGCTCGCCAAACGGGGGACCCCCCGCGCGCAGCGCGCACGCATCGTGCGCCGTACCCGCGACACGGCGCGGGAGGCCGACACCCACGCGCAGCTGCTGCTCGGGGTGCGGGAGATCATCCACACCGAGGTCGGCCGGAGCCAGCGGCTGGGTGACCTCGCCTGGCGCCTGGAGCGTGGTGACGAGGGTCGCTTCTACCACGACCGGCCGCCGTGGCAGCGGGCGCTGGCCATCTTCATGGGCCCGGTGACCCACATCCTCATCGCCGTGGTGCTGCTCTTCGGCCTCTACACCCTGTTGCCGCTCCCCACCGGCGAGGTGACCAGCGAGATCGGGCAGGTCGTGGAGGGCTCCGCGGCCGACGAGGCTGGCCTGCAACCCGGCGACCGCGTGCTGGCCGTCGGCGACGTCGCATCGCAGGACTTCGGGGTGCTGCGCGAGGAGATCCGCGAGCGCCCCGGTGAGACCATCACCATGACCGTGCGCCGCGACGGCACCGAGGTGGAGCTGGACCTGGTCCCGCAGGCCGAGGAGGATCCCGAGACCGGCGAGGTGATCGGTCTGGCCGGCTTCCTTCCGGTGGTCGAGGAGCAGCGGCTGTCACCCGGTGCGGCCCTGCAGCGCGCCACGGTGGGCGATGAGCTCGATCCCAACGGTGGCGTGGTCCCGATGCTCGGGCTCAGCGTCCAGGGGCTCGCCTCGATCTTCAGCCCCTCGGGCATCGGGGATCTGGCGTCGACCGCGGTGGGTGCGCAGGAGCGCGATCCGGAGGGCGTGGTGTCGTTGATCGGGATCGCCTCCCTGGCCGGTCAGACCGCCGAGCAGGGCACCGCCGGCGTCTACACCTTCCTGTTCCTGCTGGCCTACCTCAACGTCTTCCTGTTCATCTTCAACCTCGTGCCCCTGCCCCCCTTCGACGGCGGACACCTCGCCGTGGTCGCGATCGAGAAGGTGGGCAACCTGTGGCGCCGTGTGCGCGGACGCCAGCCCGACTTCACCGTCGACCCGCGCACCATCACCGCGGTGGCGCTGCCGGTGATCGGGCTGCTGCTGCTGGTGGTCTTCGCCTCCTTCTGGCTGGACATCACCGACCCGATCCGGCTGTGACGCGCGCCGCCCACCGGTCGCTGTCAGCCGGCCGCAGGTAGCCTCAGGTTCGAACACCGTGCAGGTACCCATCCGCCGCGGCGACCGCGCCGCGCCGAGCGAGCCGGGACGAACCGGCCGTGATCGTGAGGAGCTCAGCGTGAGCACCCTGCCCGACCACCTCCCCATGGCGCCGACGCCACAGCCCGTGGCCAACGTCGACCTGCCGCCCCCGCCGCGCAAGCCCACCCGCAAGATCCGGCTCGGGCCGCTGGAGGTCGGCGGCGACGCGCCCATCAGCGTGCAGACGATGACGGTCACCCCCACCCATGAGGCCGACCTCACCCTGCAGGCCATCGCGGCAGCACAAGCCGCCGGTGCCGACATCGTGCGTGTCGCCGTGCCCCGGCGTGAGGACGCCGAGGCACTGGACTACATCGCCGAGCACGCCCGGATCCCGGTGATCGCCGACATCCACTTCCAGTGGAAGTACGCGGTCATGGCGATCGAGGCAGGCTGTGCCGGGGTGCGGATCAACCCGGGCAACATCAAGAAGCACGACAAGGTGGCGCTGCTCGGACGTATGGCTGACGAGGCCGGGGTCGCGATCCGCATCGGGGTCAACGGCGGCTCGCTGGAGGACGCCATCCTCGAGGAGTTCGGCGGGCCGACACCCGAAGCCATGGTGGAGTCGGCCCTGCGCGAGATCCGTCTGCTCGAGGACGTCGGCTTCCACGACACCAAGGTCTCGGTCAAGCACTCGGACCCGTGGGTGATGATCCAGACCTACCGCCTGCTCTCCCAGCGCACCGACTACCCCCTGCACCTCGGCGTCACCGAGGCCGGCCCGCTCAAGACCGGCTCGATCAAGTCCGCCGTGGGCATCGGCTCCCTGCTCGCCGAGGGCATCGGCGACACCATCCGGGTGTCGCTGTCCGCCGATCCGGTCGAGGAGGTCAAGGCCGGCATCGCGATCCTGGAATCCCTGCACCTGCGACAGCGCGGGCTGGACGTGGTGTCCTGTCCCTCCTGCGGCCGGGCCCAGGTCGACGTGTGGACGCTCGCCGAGGACGTGCAGAAGGGGTTGGAGGGCATCGAGGCCCCGCTGCGCGTCGCGGTGATGGGCTGCGTGGTCAACGGGCCCGGTGAGGCCCGTGAAGCCGACCTGGGGGTGGCGGCCGGCAACGGCAAGGGCGACATCATCAAGAAGGGCGAGAAGATCGCCACGGTCCGTGAGGAGGACATCGTCGAAGCGCTCGTCCACTTCGCCTCCGAGATGGCCGACGAGATCCGCAAGGAGCGTGGCGAGGGCACGCCCGTCATCGCCTGAACGGACCGGGTCACCGCCCGTGTCGTGCGTGCCGTGCGACGCGCACGGCACGCGGTCACCGGCCCCCGTCGGCGCGCCCTGCCGTGGCGGCCCCTGTCCGCCCGTGCTACCGTCGTCAGCCGAACCACACGGCGGGCCACTGGCCCGCTGTGTCACGTTCGGGCACGGGCCGGGAACCGCTCCTGGTCGCCGGCCCGACGTGTGCCACCGCGACGCCCCCCGATCCGCCGACACGCGCTGCGCGTGTCCGACGAGCTCGACAGCACGCCAACGACGCTGCGGTGGCCGGCCCTGATGGGCCGGCCGCTCACATGTGCGGCACCGGCCACACGGCGCACCCCAGCACCGCAGGGACAGCGAGCAGGACGCCCACCGAACCAGCACCCGAGCCCAGGAGGTCCGACGTGTCCCGACCGTCCGATGACGACCTCCCCGGCATCGTCGCCGAGCTGGTGCGCCCCATCGCCGATGAGCTCGGCCTCGAGGTCCTCGACGTGGTGGTCAAGGGCCAGCGCGGCAGCCGGATGGTCCGCCTCACCGTCGACGTCGCCGACCTCGATGCCGAGGCCGGTGTCGACATCGACGAGGTGGCGCTGTTGTCCCGTCGGTGCGAGGAGGCGCTGGATGCCGACGACCCGATCGCGGGGGGCTACCTGCTGGAGGTGACCTCTCCCGGCGCGGACCGTCCGCTGACCCGGCCGCGCGACTTCGCGCGCAACCGCGGACGGCCGGTCCGGCTCGAGCTCGCTGCGGGTAGCGGTGCGCTGACGGGTGAGCTGACCGCGGTGAGCGAGACCACGCTGACCATCACCACCGACGACGGTGAGCGCGAGATCGCGCTCGACGAGGTGGCCCGCGGCCACGTCGTGCTGCCGTGGTGACCGACCAGGAGGCCCTCACGTGAAGATCGACATCGACGCCCTGCGCCAGATCGAGCGCGAGAAGGGCATCGACTTCCTCACCGTGGTCGAGGCCTTCGAGACCGCCATGGCCTCCGCCTACAAGCGCTCGCCCCACGCCACCGGTGACGAGGCGCGGGTCACCGTCGACCGCACCACGGGCGAGGTGAGCCTGTTCGCACAGGAGCTCGATGACGACGGCAACATCGTCTCCGAGTGGAGCGAGCAGCCCAAGGACTTCGGCCGCATCGTCGCCCAGACGGCCAAGCAGGTGCTCCTGCAGCGGCTCCGCGAGGCGGAGCGCGAGGCCACCTACGGCGAGTTCGTCGGGCGCGAGGGCGACATCGTCTCCGGGCAGATCTCCCAGCAGGGCAACGCCACGCTGATCGAGCTCGGCCGCACGGAGGCGCTGCTGCCCTACCAGGAGCAGATCCCCAACGAGCGGCTCGACCACGGGGCCCACACCCGGGCGGTGGTCATCGAGGTGCGCAAGCAGCTGCGCGGGGCCCAGATCGTCGCCTCCCGGACCCACCCGGCGCTGGTGGTCGGTCTCTTCGCCCTCGAGGTGCCGGAGATCGAGGAGGGCATCGTCGAGATCAGGGGGATCGCGCGCGAGGCGGGTCACCGCACCAAGGTGGCGGTGATGAGCAACGACCGCGACGTCGACCCCGTGGGGGCCTGCGTCGGTCCGGGCGGTCAGCGCGCACGCGGCGTGCAGAAGGAGCTGCACTCCGAGGAGCTCGAGCGCATCGACATCGTGCGCTGGGCCGACGAGCCCGAGCAGCTGGTCGCCAACGCCCTGTCACCGGCGAAGGTCTCGAACGTCTACCTCTACCCCGAGGACGGCACCGCGCTGGTGGTGGTCCCGGACTACCAGCTGTCCCTGGCCATCGGGCGGGAGGGACAGAACGCCCGCCTGGCCGCCCGGCTGACGGGCTGGCGGATCGACATCAAGTCCGAGACGCAGTTCGCCGAGGAGCAGCGCGCCTTCCAGGAAGCCTTCGAGGCCGGTCTGATCGACGAGTACGGCAACCCGCTGTCGGATGAGGGCGCCAAGGCCATCGAGGCCGCCTACGAGTCGGCCGAAGCGGTGCGTCGCTCGGCACTGGAGGACGAGGACGACGACGTGCTCAGCGCCGAGCCTGCCGCCACGGCGACCGATCTACCGATCGGCGCACCCGCGGACACCGTGATCCGCGAGCCGGGCGAGGTGGTCGAGATCGACGAGGACGAGGCACAGGGGCCCGCACAGGGCTGACCGGGGGGACCTCGCAGGAGCTGCGGATGCCCCGGAGTTCCACCCGCGGCACCTTCGACGTTCACGTGCGGCCCAGGAGGACGTACCATTGTCACGCACCGCGCCTCGAGCGCCGGTCAGAACCTGCGTCGGTTGCCGCCGAGCGCGCCCCAAGCGCGCCCTGCTGCGTATCGCCCGTACCCCCGAGGGGGTCCGTGCAGACCCCGACGCGCGGCTCCCCGGCCGGGGGGCGTACCTCTGCCCCGACCGCGACTGCATCGCCGCAGCACGACGCCGTGGCGCCGGCCCGCTGCGACGCGCCCTGCGTGGCGCCGGGACAGATGAAGCCAACGCCGCGCTCGACCATCTCGAGGCAACCGTGGTGCACCACCAGGTGCCGTCAGGCACCGTGAGGAGCGAGAACGCGTGAGCAACAAGGTCCGCGTCTACGAACTTGCCAAGGAGACCGGCCTCCACAACAAGGAGGTCCTGCGTCGCCTGGCCGACCTCGGCGTCGATGCCAAGAGCCACTCCTCGTCGGTGGAGGGCGCCGACGCGGCGCGCTTCCGCGAGTCGCTCGGCAAGACCGACGCCGAGCGGAAGGCGGAGCAGGAGGCCAAGCGCAAGCGGGAGCAGGAGGAGCTCGAGCGCTACCGCTCGATGCAGGCCGCCGCCCCGCCCGAGCGCAAGAAGGCCGCCAAGGTCCTGCCGCCCCACCTGCGCGATCAGCAGCAGGCCGCGCCAGCCGCGGGTGCGGAGCCCGCTGCCGCGGGCGACACCGCGGCGCCGGCCGAGGCCGCGGGCACAGGGGAGGCGGCGTCGTCCTCGACCGCGGCCACGCCCCCGGCTGCCGGCACCACGCCGCCGGCGCAGACGCCGCCGGCTGCCGGTGAGTCGGAGGCCGGTGGCGCCAAGCGCATGCCGGGTGCGCCGCCACCGCGGCTCAAGCCGGGGGAGGCACCGCTGCGTCCGCCCTCGCAGCGCAGCCCCCAGGCGCCGCCGACGGTGACCGGGGACTCGCCCGAGGTCACCCGCCGCAGCGATCAGGTGCTGCCGCAGGAGGGTTCCGGCAAGCGCTCCATCCCGCCGCCGCTGCGCAAGGCGCCGGCACGTCCGCAGCCCCAGCCCAGCCCGCCGGCCGGTGGCCGTGGTGGTCCCGGTGGGGCTCCCGGCGGTGGCCGTGGCGGCCCGGGTCAGGGCCGTGGTGGGCCCGGTGGCCCCGGTGGCCGTGGTGGTCCCGGCGGTGGCGCTCCCGGTGGTGGTCGCGGACCCGGTTCCTCCCCCTACCGTCAGCCCGTCGGTCGCACCGGCCCGGGCGGCGGCGGGCCCGGTGGCCCCGGTGGCCCGGGTGGCCCCGGTGGCCGTGGTGGTCCCGGTGGTCCCGGCGGCACGGGTGGTCCCGGCAGCGGCAAGACCAAGCGCAAGAAGAAGCGCGAGAGGCAGAGCCCCCAGGAGCAGGAGCTCCAGCGCGGGCCGATGCGCCGGGATGTCCCGCTCGAGGAGCAGATCACCGTCGACCGCGTCGAGGTGGTCTCCGGGGTGACCGTCGGCGAGCTCGCCGACCGCCTCGGCGTCCAGGGCGCGGCGCTGGTCAAGAAGCTGTTCGAGATGGGGGAGATGGCCACGGTCCAGCAGACCCTGCCGGACGACACGGTCGAGATCATCTGCGCCGACCTCGGCGTGGAGGTCTACTTCATGTCCGAGGAGGAGCTCGAGTTCGGTATCGAGGCTCCCGAGGACCCGGAGACGCTGTCGGACCGCGCACCGGTGATCACCGTCATGGGTCACGTCGACCACGGCAAGACCAAGCTGCTCGACGCGATCCGCCAGACCGACGTGGTCTCCGGAGAGGCCGGTGGCATCACCCAGCACATCGGTGCCTACCAGGTCACCAAGGACGGCCGGAAGATCACCTTCATCGACACCCCCGGTCACGAGGCCTTCACCGCCATGCGTGCCCGTGGTGCGCAGGTCACCGACGTGGCCATCCTGGTGGTCGCGGCCGACGACGGGGTCATGCCCCAGACCCGTGAGGCCATCGCCCACGCCAAGGCCGCTGAGGTCCCGGTGGTGGTCGCGGTCAACAAGATCGACGTCGAGGGTGCCGACCCCAACCGGGTCAAGGCGCAGCTCACCGAGCACGACCTCGTCGCCGAGGACTTCGGTGGCGATGTGCCGATGGTGGAGGTCTCCGCGCTGCACAAGCGCGGGCTCGACGACCTCCTCGAGGTGGTGCTGCTGCAGGCCGACCTGCTCGAGCTGCAGGCCAACCCGGACAAGTCCGCCCGCGGACGTGTGGTGGAGGCCAACCTCGACCGTGGGCGCGGCCCCGTGGCCACGATCCTGGTGCAGGCCGGCACGCTCAAGCGCGGCGACATCCTGGTCGCCGGTACCGCTGACGGCAAGATCCGCGCCATGTTCGACGAGAACGGTCAGCAGGTCAGCGAGGCGGAGCCCTCCCGGCCCGTGCAGGTCCTCGGCCTCAACGAGGTCCCCGAGGCCGGTGACGAGTTCCGCGTGGTCGACGCCGAGCGGTTCGCCCGCGACGTGGCCGAGCGCCGTGCCGCCCGCGAGCGGCGGCGCGAGCTCGCCGAGCGGCGGCCGACCACGCTGGAGGAGTTCACCTCGGCGGTGCAGGCCGGTGGCAAGCCCACCCTCAACGTCATCATCAAGGCCGACGTCTCCGGGTCCGCCGAGGCCCTCGACGAGTCCCTGCGCAAGTTGGAGCTCGACGAGGTCCAGATCCGCACGATCTCCAAGGGGGTCGGCGCGATCACCCAGGGCGACGTGCGCCTGGCCGAGGCCTCGGATGCCATCATCGTGGCCTTCAACGTCCGTCCCGGCGCCAACGCGCGCGAGGAGATCGACCGTTCCGGCGTGGACGTGCGGACCTACCGCATCATCTACGAGGCGATCGAGGACATCGAGCGCGCCGTCAAGGGGCTGCTCGCACCGGAGTTCCGCGAGGAGATCGTCGGCGAGGCCGAGGTACGGGAGATCTTCAAGACCCCCAAGGGCTTCGTGTTCGGGTGCATGGTCGTCAAGGGCGAGGTCCGGCGCGACGCCGGGGTGCGCGTCATCCGCGAGGGTGTCGTCGTCGCCGAGGACACCATGACCTCGCTGCGACGCTTCAAGGACGATGTCAAGGAGGTCCGGGAGGGCTTCGAGTGCGGCATCGGCCTCGCGAAGTTCCAGGACGTCAAGGAGGGCGACATCCTCGAGGCCTACGAGTCCGTGGAGGTCGAACGGGTCTGAGCCCACGGAAGCAGCCGCTGTGAGCGACGAACAGACCCGGGGACGGGTCCACTTCGGCATCGCCCGGGTGGACCTGCACCTGCCGGGTGTCGACAGCCTGAAGGCCAAGCGGGCCCTGCTCAAGCGCGCCCAGGCGGCCCTGGTCGACCACCTCGGTGCCTCCGTCGCGGAGGTCGGGGGACAGGACAGGTGGCAGCGGGCGATCCTCGGCGTCGCCGTCGCCGCGTCCACCTCCACGGGGGTGGACCGGCTCCTGGACCGCATCACCCCGGTGCTGGAGCGTGACCCCCGGTTCGAGGTGCTCGGGGTGACCGACCTGGCCGACCACCTCGACGGCGACCTCGGTGACCACCTGCTGCCGGGGCCACCGCTCACCTGACACCACGGCCGGTACCCCGCACCATCCGCGGTGCACCCCGACAAGGAGGCTGGCGATGGCACGCAAGCGCAACCACCGTGTGGACGAGCAGGTGCGCGCCGCGGTGGGTGATCTGCTGCAGACCGAGATCGCCGACCCGCGCCTGACCTTCGTGACCATCACCGAGGCCGACGTCACCCCCGATCACGATGTCGCGACGGTGTACTACTCCACGCTGGACCCGAGCGTGCTGAGCCGTGATCCACGGCGCAGCGGTGGGGATCAGATCGCCGATCCCGCAGAGGTGGCCGAGGCGTTGGTCGCCGTGGCCGGGCGCCTGCAGGGGCCGGTCGCCCGGCGGGTCGGGCTGCGCACCACCCCGCAGCTGCGCTTCGTGCCGGACCCGGTCACCGAGCAGGCGGCGCGGGTCGAGGAGCTGTTGCGCGGCCTCGAACGCCGCGGTGAGGTGCCGCCGGGTACCGGTGGTATCGACGACGATGCCCAGGAGAGCGGTCCGTGAGCGGTCCTGCCCGCGCTGCCGAGGGCATCGCCCGCACCGAGGCCGAGGTCCCGGCCTGGGCCGCGGCGCTCGAGGCGTCCACCGAGCAGCAGGTCGTGGAGCGGTTGCGCGCTGCGTGTCGCCGTGGCGAGCGGGTCCTGCTGGCCGGCCACCTCGCACCGGACGGCGATGCACTCGGGTCGGTGCTGGCGCTGCACCTCGCCCTGCGCGCCGCCGGGGCGCGCACGGTCCCCACGATCGGTGAGCAGCCCGTGACCATCCCCGCCCCGCTCACGCAGCTCCCGGGCGCCGAGGAGCTCGTTGCGGTGTCGGAGCTGCCGCCCACCACCGCGGTCGGTCTGCTGGTCACCGTCGATGCCGCGAGCGCCGATCGTCTGGGCGTGGTCGCCCGCTACCTGGATGCGGGTGTCAGCTCGATCGTGCTGGACCATCACGCGCGCAACACCCCCTTCGGTGCGCTGCGCCTGGTCGCGCCCGGCGCCGCGGCGACGGTGCAACTGGTGGACCGTGTGCTCCGCGCCCTGGCGCTGCCGATGACGCGCGAGGTCGCCACCTGCCTCTACGTCGGGCTGGTCACCGACACCGGCCGTTTCGGCTTCGAGGCCACCGATGCCAGCGCCCATGAGCTGGCGGGCCGGCTGCTGGCAGCCGGCGTCGATCAGGCGTGGTGGCACCAGGCGTTGTTCGCCTCCCGCAGTGCCGCCGAGCTGCAGTTGCTCGGCATCGCGCTCGCGCGGCTCACCGCGGTGCCCGAGGTCGCCCTGGTGCACGCGCACGTGACGCCCGAGGAGCTCGACCGCTGTGACGGCGCCTCCCTGGAGGGCCTGGTCGACCTGCTGCGTTCGACCGACACCGCCGAGGTGGCACTGGCGTTACGGCCGAGCGCGCCGGGTGCGTGGAAGGCCTCGCTGCGCTCGCGCGGGAGCGCTGACGTCGGCCGGGTGGCGGCGGCGCTGGGTGGCGGTGGTCACCGCCTGGCGGCCGGGTTCACCGCCGAGGGCAGCCCGCAGGACGTCGTCGAGCGGGTCGTCACCCTGCTGCGGGAGGGCTGAGCCACGATGGGACGTCGCCCACGTCCGCGGGGTCCGGTCCACGATGCCGTGCTGGTGGTGGACAAGCCCGCAGGGCCCACCTCCCACGACGTGGTCGCCCGGGTACGTCGGGCCGTCGGTCACTCCCGGGTCGGCCACACCGGCACCCTCGACCCAGCGGCCACCGGCGTGCTGGTGCTGTGCCTGGGGCGGGCGACCAAGCTGGTGCGTTTCCTGCAGGCCGGGACCAAGACCTACGCCGCCCGCATCCGGCTCGGCGTCACCACCGACACCCAGGACGCCGAGGGGGTGGTGGTGGCCACCGCCGACGCCAGCCACCTCGACGAGCACACCGTGTGCGACGCGCTCACCGCCTTCCAGGGCCGCATCTGGCAGGTGCCCCCGATGGTCTCCGCGGTCAAGGTCGACGGCGAGCGGCTGCACACCCGGGCCCGCCGGGGCGAGACCGTCGAGCGCACGGCCCGCCAGGTCCACGTGGGCTCGCTGGTGATGGACGGCTTCGTGCCGGGCCCCGTGGCCGAGGTGTCGGTCCTGCTGACCTGCTCGGCGGGGACCTACGTGCGCACGATCGCCCATGACGTCGGTGAGGCGCTGGGGGTCGGCGGCAGTCTGGCGTCGCTGCGGCGTGTCGCCAACGGTCCCTTCACCGTCGACGAGGCGATCACCCTGCCGTCGATCGATCAGGGCGGGGCTGCCGCCGTCGAGGCGGCCAGCATGGACGTGGTCACCGCCGTGGCCCGCACCCTCGAGGTGGTCGAGGTCACCGACGACGAGGTGGCGCGCCGCATCACCCACGGTGGGTCGGGGCCTGCGCTGGGCCACGACCGGACCGTGGCGCTGCTGCGGCCTGCAGCCGCAGCGGGTGCGAGCCAGCTCCTGGCCATCGCCCGCCACGACGCGGACCTCGATGCGACGCGCTCGGAGCTGGTGTGGACCCGTCCGGAGGAGCTGACATGACCGTGGTGGCCCGTGGGCTCGAGCAGGTGGACGTCGCGCCGTCGGTGGTGACCATCGGCAACTTCGACGGTGTCCACCGTGGCCACCAGGTCCTCCTGCGCCGGACCGTCACCCTGGCCGCGGAGCTGGGCGTGCGTTCCGTGGCCGTCACCTTCGATCCCCACCCCACGGCCGTGCTGCGGCCCGATGCCGCCCCGCCGCGCCTCCAGACCCTCGATGACCGCATCGATGCGCTGGGGGAGTCGGGCGTGGACCTGGTCGTGGTGCTGCCCTTCACCCCCGAGCTGGCCGCCTCCTCCCCGGAGGAGTTCGTCCGCGAGGTGCTGGCCGGTGCGCTGGCAGCGGTCAGGGTCGTCGTGGGGACCAACTTCCGGTTCGGCCACAAGGCCGCCGGCGACGTGGTGACGTTGTTGGAACTGGGTGAGCAGCAGGGCTTCGCGCCGGAGGCGGTCACCCTGCTGGAGATCGGGGGTCGCCGGATCTCCTCCTCGTCGATCCGCGATCACCTCGCCGATGGGGATCTCGCCTGGGTGGTGCGTGCGCTCGGCCGCCCCTACCGGCTCCACGGTGAGGTGGTCGCCGGCGATGGACGTGGGCGCACGATCGGGTTCGCGACCGCCAACCTCGAGGTCGACCCCGAGCTCGTGATCCCGGCCACGGGGGTGTACGCCGGCCACGCCGAGGTGGGGGGCGTGCACCACGCGGCGGTCACCAACGTGGGTGTGCGACCGACCTTCGACGGCACCGTCCGCACCGTCGAGGTGCACCTGCTGGACCTCGATCGGGACCTGTACGGCCAGCGCATCGCCTTCAGCTTCGAGCACCGCATCCGGGCCGAGCAGCGTTTCGACGGCGTCGACGAGCTGGTCGCCCAGATCGCACGGGATGTCGCCGCGGCCCGCAGCGCGCTCGACCCCTGAGCACGGGTGGGATGATCGCCCCGCGCTTGCCGGGGGTGGCCGGCTGTGTCACACTCCGGAGGACGGCCCGAGGCTCGGGTCGTTCCCACCGTGCCCGTTCGGGTGTCGGGATCCCTCGAGCAGCACCGTCCGACGGTCAGAGCCCCTGTCCGACCGGAGTGGACGTCACGGCTGCGAGGTGTCGGTGTCCGCGTCGTGGCGTGCACCGGGACGGGACCCCACGGTGGCGGTGCGATGCACCGTCCCACCCGGCGCGGCAGGGCCGACCACGATACGGAGCATGCCAGTGGCGACCACGCTGCCAGACGACAAGCAAGCCATCATCGACCGCTTCGCCCGCGAGCCGGGTGACACCGGATCGCCTGAGGTCCAGATCGCGCTGTTGACCCAGCGCATCAGCCACCTCACGGAGCATCTCAAGGACCACAAGCAGGATCACCACTCGCGTCGCGGTCTGCTGAAGATGGTGGGGAAGCGCCGCCGGCTGCTCAACTACCTGAAGAAGATCGATATCGAGCGCTACCGCGCGCTCATCGCGGAGCTGGGACTCCGCCGCTGAGAACCATCGGGCCGGGATCGCCGCAGGCGCTCCCGGCCCGCATCGTGACGGTTGGATGCCGTCACGACCCCGACGTCACCTCGTCCTCGGACGTCAGTGGGGACGCCTCCGCCCGCCACACGAGCGGCACGGAGCCGCCCCCACTGATGGACCGACGGCAGCTGACGCCAACCGCCCGCACGAGGTGTGCGTGGCACGCAACCTGACAGGAGGCCCAACGTGGGCAAGCTCGGACGCTACGAGCACTCGATCGACATCGACGGCAGGACCCTGACCTTCGAGGCCGGCACGCTGGCCGCCCAGGCGGGTGGCGCGGTGGTCATCAGCCTCGGCGACACCAAGGTGCTGACGACCACCACCGCGTCGAAGCAGCCGAAGGATTTCCTCCCCTTCTTCCCCCTCACCATCGAGGTGGAGGAGCGGATGTACGCCAACGGGCGCATCCCCGGCTCCTTCTTCAAGCGTGAGGGTCGGCCCTCCGAGAACGCCATCCTGGTGTGCCGCCTGACCGACCGTCCGCTGCGCCCCACCTTCGCCGAGGGGCTGCGCAACGAGGTGCAGGTCGTCAACACGGTCATCCAGACCGCGCAGGAGGACCCCTACGACGTCGTCGCCATGAACGGCTCGTCGCTGTCCACCATGCTCTCCGGTCTCCCCTTCGCCGGCCCCGTCGCCGCCGTGCGCTACGCCATGCTGCGCGACGGCTCCTGGGTGAGCTTCCCGACCTTCGAGGAGCTCGAGGAGGAGGCCGTGTTCAACATGGTCATCTCCGGGCGCGTCGAGGACGACGGCGAGGTCGCCATCCTCATGATCGAGGC
>JAWLFQ010000019.1:31724-34020 GCA_041685505.1 Nitriliruptoraceae bacterium | reverse complement strand
GGCTGCGCCTGTCGGGCAAACGCCTGGTGTTCCTCACGGAGTGCCTCGCGGACCTGGCGGAGCGACGTGAGCTCACCGTGCACCTCGGCGATCCCGTCGAGGTGCTGGCCGGCCGACGGCTGGCGACCACCTTCGCTCCCGTGCCGGGCTGGCGGCGGCGAGCCGACCGACTCGAGGTGGTGACGACGCACCCGTGGCCGTGGCTGGTGCGACCGCACGGCGGATCGGTGGCCTCCTTCAGTGCATGGCGCCGCCGCGCGCACGGCGGGCAGCGTTGACTACCGCTCCGTAACCTTCCGCGCTACCGCGCCAACTCCCCACCCGCTCCCCTGTCACCCCGCCGAGGTCCAGATGTCCGGCAACACCAGCTTCCGCCACACGGGCGCCAGCATCCTGTCGGTCGAGGCGGCCGACGCGCCCATCGTGGTGCCCTCGGCGCAGTTCGACGAGGCACTGGCCGGGACCTACGAGCGGCTCGGGCTCCGCCCGGGCCTGCTGGAGGAGGTCGCCGGGATCGTGGAACGGCGATGGTGGCCGCAGGAGGTCAGCTACGCCGACGCCGCTGCACGCGCCGGAGAGCAGGCGATCCACAGCGCCGGCATCGACCGGGCGCAGATCGGGCTGTTGGTCGACACCTCGGTGTGTCGCGCACACCTCGAGCCGTCGGCGGCGGTGGACGTCCACCGTCAGCTCTCGCTGCCGAGCTCATGCCTGAACTTCGACCTCGCCAACGCCTGTCTGGGCTTCGTCAACGCCATGCACCTCGCCGCCACGATGATCGACGGGGGCCACATCCGCTACGCCCTCATCGTCGACGGTGAAGGCAGCCGACTGCTCCAGGAGACCACCCTCGAGCGGCTCGCCGGAGAGCACACCACGACCGCCGACATCTTCGCGGAGTTCGCCTCCCTGACCCTCGGCTCCGGAGGTGCGGCGATGGTGCTGGGACCGAGCGACGCCCACCCGGAGGCCCACCGCCTGATCGGTGGCGAGTCGCGCGCCGGCACGGAGTACAACGACCTGTGCGTCGGTTCGATCGACCATATGCGCACCGACACCAAGGCGCTGCTCGACGCCGGGTTGCAGGTCGCCGACGCCACCTGGATCACCGCGCGCGACAACGGTTGGGACTGGGTCAACGCCGAGCACTACATCCTCCACCAGGTCTCCGCGGTGCACACCCAACTGATGTGCAAACAGCTCGGGCTCGACCCGGAGCGGGTACCGATGACCTTCCCGCACCGGGGCAACATCGGACCGGCGTCCATCCCCACCACCCTGGCGTTGCACCAGGAGCACATCCGCCCGGGTGACACCGTGGTCATCGGTGGCATCGGTTCGGGCATCAACACCCTCGCCAGTGAGATCCTGTGGTGAGCGACACCAACGTCATGCGGAACTCAGGGGACGCGGCGGTCGACGACGCCTGCTTCCCACCGCCGGGGCTGCGGGACCTCGACCCCGCATGGTCGCGGCTGGTCGTGACCACCGACGCCGCGGGGGCCTCACGTACCTGGCACGTGCTCGACAGCGCCGCCGACGACCCGTCCGTGGCGAGCGATGCCGTCGGCACGATCCTGTGTGTGCACGGCAACCCGACCTGGTCCTACGCCTTCCGATCCGTGCTGGCGGCTCCACCACAGGGCTGGCGTGTGGTCGCCCCGGACCACCTCGACATGGGCTACTCCGAACGCACCGGCACCCACCGTCCCCTCGCACGGCGCATCGACGACCTCGGACGGCTGACCGCCGCGCTGGAACTCGACCAGCGCCCCGTGGTCCTGCTGGCGCACGACTGGGGCGGCCCGATCGCCCTCGGTTGGGCGCTGGGGCATCGCGATGCGCTCGCGGGGATGGTCCTGACCAACACCGCGGTGCACCAGCCCGCCGCCGCACCGGCACCCCGCATGATCCGGGCCGCACGCCTGCCGGGGGTGCTGGACAACGTCACCGTGCGGACGACGGCCTTCGTGCGCGGCGCCACGGCGCTGTCCCGACCCGCCCTCGCGCCCGAGGTCCGCGCGGCCTACGCCGCCCCCTACGACAGCCCCGCGCGACGAGCGGCCGTGGGAGGCTTCGTCGGTGACATCCCGCTCGACCCCGACCATCCGAGCGCAGCGACCCTCGATGCGGTCGCAGCGGGGGTGTCGGAGCTGTCGGAGGTGCCGGCCCTGCTGCTGTGGGGTCCCGAGGACCCGGTGTTCTCCGAGCGCTACCTCCACGATCTCGAGTCCAGGCTCCCCCACGCCGACGTCCACCGCGTGGAGGGTGCCAGCCACCTGACTCCCGAGGACGC
>JAWLFQ010000019.1:25485-31624 GCA_041685505.1 Nitriliruptoraceae bacterium | reverse complement strand
GCCTCCCTGGTGACGCCCGGTCGGGAGCTGGCCACCCTGCTGTACGCCTGCTGGCGGCTCGGCGCCGTCGTGGTCGTGGCCGACGCCGGGCTCGGACCCAAGGGCCTCGGTCGGGCGCTGCGCAGCGCCGCCCCGGACCACCTCGTGGCGATCCCCCGGGGTCTGGCCGCTGCAACGGCACTGCGCTGGCCGGGCCGACGGATCGCCGCGGGCGACCCACCGGCGGCCCTCCTGCGCTCGAGCCGCACCGAGGTGACGCTGGCGCAGCTGACCGAGCGCGGACACGCGCTCGTCGACCGTGGCCCCGGGCCACTGGTCCACGGCCAGGAGCTGGTCGCCAGCCGGCGCAGCCCCCGCGCACACCGAGATCCCGACGCGGTCCTGCCGCCCCCGCCCGGACCGGACGCCGAGGCGGCGATCGCCTTCACGTCGGGTTCGACCGGCCCCGCCAAGGGCGTGGTCTACCGCCATCGACAGCTCGAAGCCCAGCGCGACGCTCTCCAACGCACCTACGGCATCACCGACCAGGACCGTCTGGTGGCGGCCTTCGCACCCTTCGCCCTCTACGGTCCGGCGCTCGGCATCACCTCGATGGTGCCCGAGATGGACGTCACCGCCCCGGCGACGCTGACCGCCACCGCCCTGGCCGAGGCCGTCGCCGCGGTGGGGGCCACCCTGGTCTTCGCCTCGCCGGCCGCACTGACCAACGTCGCACACACCACCGCACAGCTGCGCGGCGACCACCACAGCGCACTGGCGCAGGTACGGACCCTGCTGTCCGCGGGCGCGCCGGTGCCAGCCCGGCTGCTGCGACGTCTGGCCGCGGTCGTTCCCAACGCCAACGCGCACACCCCCTACGGCATGACCGAGTGCCTGCCCGTGGCGGACATCGATCTGCCCACCATCGAGGCGGTGGGCCCGGGCAACGGTGTGTGCGTCGGGTACCCCGTCCCCGGCGTCGAGGTGGCGATCAGCCCCCTGGACGACGACGCGGCGGCGACGGGCCCGCGGACCCAGGAGCCGGAGATCACCGGCGAGGTGTGCGTCGCGGCTGCGCACCGCAAGGACCGCTACGACCGGCTGGCGCTGACCGAACTCGACAGCTCACCGGAGCCCGGCTGGCACCGAACGGGTGATGTCGGCCACCTCGATGTGCAGGGACGGCTGTGGATCGAGGGGCGTCTGTCCCACATCATCCGCACCGCGGCGGGGGTCGTCACCCCGGTGGGTGTCGAGCAGGCCGTGGAGTCGATCGAGCACGTGCGGATGGCCGCAGCGGTCGGTGTCGGGCCGTGGGGCACCCAGCAGGTGGTGGTCGTGGTCACCACCGACCCGCCGGCCGGCCGGGTGCAGCTCGCGCCCCTCAACCTCGTCGATCGCGTCCGCAGCGTCGTCGACGTCGAGGTGGCCACGGTGCTGGCGGTCCCCGAACTGCCCGTGGACATCCGCCACCAGTCCAAGATCGACCGTGCCGAGGTGGCACGTCGCGCTGCCGCGCTGCTGGCCGGCCATGGCGTACGGCGCAGCAGCGGTACACGCGGATCCGCGGCGCCGACCCCGACCGCGGCGCCCGGCACGACGGGACCCGCGCCTGCGGCGACCGATCCGGAGGCGGTCACATGAGGGTGCTCGTCACCGGAGCGACCGGCATGCTCGGCCGTGCGACGGCGCAGGCGCTCGCCGAACGCGGCGACGAGGTGACCGTGCTGCAACGACGCCCATCGGGCGCAGCGGCGCCCATCCAGGAGGTCCTCGGGGACATCGCCGACGCCGAGACCGTCCGCCGCGCCTGCGACGGACAGGATGGGATCGTCCACCTCGCCGCACGGGTCGGGGTGGTCGGCACGGCACAGGAGTTCGAGCGCGCCAACGTGGACGGCACCGCCAACGTGCTGACCGCGGCCCGGGCCAGCGGGGTGGGGCGACTGGTCCACGTCTCCACGCCGTCGGTCGCCCACGCCGGCGAGCCCCTGGTGGGCGCAGGTGCCGACCCGGCCGACGCCATGGCCGCGCGGGGGCACTACGCACGCACCAAGGCCCGCGCCGAGCAACTCGCGTTGGGTGCGGCGGATGCGCTGGCGGTGGTGGCGATACGACCGCACCTGGTGTGGGGACCGGGTGACACCCAGCTGATCGGGCGGATCGTGGAGCGGGCGCGTGCCGGGCGGCTCGCCCTGGTCGACGACGGGGCCGCGCTGATCGACACCACCTACCTCGACAACGCGGTCGACGCCCTGGTCGCCGCCCTCGACCGCGCCGAGGCGCCACAGGTCCAGGGCCGCGCCTTCGTGATCTCGAACGGACAGCCGCGGACCGTCGCCGAGCTGTTGGCGCGGATCTGTCGGGCCGCCGGACTCCCGGCGCCCCATCGACATGTGCCCCGAACGGTCGCCTACGCGGGCGGCTCGGTGGCGGAGCGTGTGTGGGCCCGGCTGCAACGCAGCGACGACCCGCCGATGACCGCCTTCCTGGCCGAGCAGCTGGCGACGGCCCACTGGTTCGACCAGCGCGAGGTCCGCACGGCGCTGGGCTGGCAACCCCGCGTAGGGCTCGAGGAGGGTTTCGAGCGGCTCACACGGTGGTTCGCTACGAGCCCTGCTGGCCCGCCCACCTCGCCTGCGCCCGCGACTCCAGGCGCAACCACGGATACACCGGACCGCACACCACCGGGATCAGGAACAGCGGACTGACCGGCGGCACCCCGAAGGTCACGATGAGCACCGCGCCGACCACCACCGCGAGCAACAGGGTGCTGACCGCCGGCGCCCGGGCCGAGGATCTCAGGACCAGCCCCGGGCCACCGTCACGGACCATCGTCGCGACCCGCAGCTCGATGTAGCGCTCGATCACCCGCTCCCAGGTCGCGTGCCCGTCGGCGGGCCCGTCGTTCGGCCCGGGGTCGTCGTCCGTGGGATCCTCTGGCACCTCGGCTCCAGGATGGGCGTCACCTCGAAGGCACCCCCGAGCGTACGCCGCCGAGGCGGGCGTCAGGAGCCGCCAGCTCTGCGGCCGGCTCCCCGTACGGGCCGCGGCCGGGTTATCGTGCCGGCCCGGGGTCGTGGCGCTGCACCCAGATCCTGTGGGAGATCCGTCGGCCCGGGCCGACGGGGGAACGTGCGCTCACCGGTGAGCGAGTACCGACGGCAGGAGCGAGCATGGCACGGACCCACGGGGTGGCCACCGACGCCGGGGAAGGCTTCTCCTTCGGCCAGATCTGGTGGATCGGTTCCGGATTCCTCGGGGTCATGCTGGCCTTCAGCGCCTACAACGCCTTCGTCCCGATCATGTACGCGGAGTTCCTCGACAGCCGCACCCTGATCGGGCTGTTGATGAGCACCGACAACCTCATCGGGCTGCTGTTGATCCCCCTCGTGGGGGCGTGGTCGGACCGGATGCAGCACCCCCTCGGCCGTCGTCTTCCCTTCATCATCGTCGCCGTCCCGGTCGCCGCACTGACCTTCTTCGCGATCCCCTGGGCGGCCTCGGCGCTGTGGACGCTCATCGCCGTGGAGGTGGTGTTCACCATCGCGATGCACTCCTACCGCGGACCGGTCGTGAGCCTGATGCCCGACCACACGCCACCGGAGCGCCGCTCGACCGGCAACGGCATCATCAACCTCATGGGTGGCGTCGGGACGTTGACCACCTTCGCCGGCCTGAGCCTGCTCTACGACATCGACCCACAGCTCACCTTCGGCATCGGGGCCGGTGTGCTCCTGGCGACGGGCGCCATCGTCTACCGCACCGCCGACCGGCACCCCGCCTTCGTCGACAACGTCGATACCCGCAGCCCTGCTCCGCTGGCCGATGTGGTCGGGGGCGTGAAGGTCCTGCTGCGACGGCCGAACCGTGGACAGTTCTACCTGCTCGCCGCGATGTTCACCTACTACGTCGGCTTCGCCGGGCTGGACGCCATGTTCCCGCTGTACGGCGTGAACGTCCTCGGGCTCACCCCGGGCAGGGCCGCGTTCATCCTGACCAGCTTCGCGGGGGCGTTCCTCGTCGCGGCTCTGGCCGCCGGCGTGATCGGGACCAGGCTGGGCAAGATCCCGACGATGCTCCTCGGGCTCGCCGCCATCCCGGTGCTGTTCGTGATCGCCGCGCAGATCCGCGACGTGACCATCCTGATGGCGGTGTTCGTGGTCGGCGGACTGGCCTGGGCGCTGGTCAACGTGCAGGCGATGCCGCTGATCGCCGACCTCGGCGGTCGCAACCGCATCGGCTTCTACATCGGCATGTACTACCTGTTCACGATGGTCGGGCAGATGCTCGGCACGCCGGTGATCGGCGCGGTGATGGACCTGTTCGGCGACGAGGCGATGTTCTACGGTGCGGCCGGCGCCTACGCGCTCGGCTTCCTGCTGCTGCGGCGCGGGCAGCAGCTGCTCCCCGCCTCACCGGAGGAGCTCGCCCGCCGCGAGGTCGAGCTGGGCCGTGCGCCGTGATGCACACTCGACAGTGGGCGAGGACCGTGGCCTGCCCGCCCGACCCCACCCCGCCAGGCTCGGAGCGGATCGACCGGAGGGTGCGCACATGACGCGTCCACGCAAGCTCGGCATCGTCGCGGGAGTGATCCTGCTGCTCGCCATCGCCGGTGCCGCGCTGTACCTCGGCCCCATCGCCCCGATCGCGACCGGCTACGCGGCCAAGATCGCCTGCTCGGGGGTGTTCGTGTCGGATCGCGACCTCGAGGATGCTGCCGGTGACCTCCCCGACAACCCCCTCGTGCCGTTCCTGCGGCTGCGCACCGAGCAGCAACCCGCCGCGGTCCGGGCGACGCTGCTCGGCCTGTGGCCCTCGACCGCCTACCACGCAGAGGGCACGGGCTGCACGCTGGCTGCCGACGCACCCGAGTTCGCCGACCTCGCGGCGGCCTCCGTGGCCGAGCCCGCCGCGGCATGGCCCGAGGGTGACGGCCCGCTGGGCCCCCTGCCGTCGGACGTCGACGCACAGGCGCTCGACGCCGCCATCGACCTGGCCTTCGTCGAGGACGACCCGCAGGGCCGAGCGCGCAACACGCGCGCCGTCGTCGTCGCCCGTGACGGCGAACTGCTGGCCGAGCGGTACGCCGAGGGCTTCGCCGCCGACACCCCACTGCTCGGCTGGTCGATGGCCAAGTCCGTCGCCGGTGCCCTGACCGGCGTCGCTGTCCACGCCGGCGAGTTGACGGTGGACGACGAGGTCGTCCGCCCCGGGTGGGAGGACGACGACCGCGCCACCATCACGGTCCGGCATCTGCTCACCATGACCGACGGGCTGGCCTTCGAGGAGGTCTACGACCCCGACACCGACGCCACCCAGATGCTGTTCACACCCGGGGACGTCGGTGGTTTCGCCGCCGCGAAACCGCTCCTCCATGCTCCGGGCACCCACTGGTCCTACTCCTCGGGTACGACCAACATCCTCTGCGACGTCCTCCAGGAGGCCGGCGCCACCGGCGTCGGGCTCGCCCACGAACGCCTCTTCACACCGCTCGGGATGACCAGCGCCGTCATGGAGGCGGACGCCAGCGGCGGGCTGGTGTGCTCCTCGTTCCTCTACGCCACCGCACGCGACTGGGCCCGGTTCGGCCAGCTCTACCTCGACGACGGGATGTGGGAGGGGCGACGCCTCCTCGCTGACGGCTGGGTAGAGGACTCCTTCACCCCCGTGGAGCAGGCGGAGGAGACGCCCTACGGCTACCAGTGGTGGCTCAACGAGGGACCCGACGGACAGCTCCGGATGCCGAGCGTGCCCTCGGATGCTGCCTGGGCGTCGGGCAACGAGGGACAGCAGGTCGTGGTGATCCCCTCCGAGGGCCTGGTCGTGGTCCGGCTGGGCTTCAGTGGCGCGTTCAGCGGCGTCGACTGGGGTCTGGAACCGATGCTCGCCGCCATCATCGAGGCCGTGGCCTGAGGAGGGCGGCACCGCCTCAGCCAGCCGGTGGCGGCGGCGGTGGCTGCGGCGGCGGTGGGCGATCATCGTCGCCCTGACCCGGGGCCCGTTCACCCGGCGATGGCGGCGGCGCGGCGGGACCGGGCGGCGGCTGGCCCGGCCCGGGCTGCGCCGGGGGCGGCGCGGCAGCGGGCCCACCGGGTTGCTGTGGGCTGGCGGGCGGTGGCCCACCGGGTTGCTGTGGGCTGGCGGGCGGTGGCCCACC
>JAWLFQ010000019.1:20761-25385 GCA_041685505.1 Nitriliruptoraceae bacterium | reverse complement strand
GGCCCACCGGGTTGCTGTGGGCTGGCGGGCGGTGGCCCACCGGGTTGCTGTGGGCTGGCGGGCGGTGGCCCACCCGGCCCTGGTGGCGCGGCTGGCGCCTGGCCCTGGTCCCACTGCTGGGTCGGCTGCTGGCCGTACTGCGTCTGATCCCACTGGCCCGCAGCCTGCTGACGGTCCCATCCGCCCGCTGCGGTCGTCGCACCTGCGGCGACGGGCTGTTGGGCCTGTCCAGCACCACCGTCATCCTTCCCCCGTCCGCGCAGGACGAGCACGAGGACCAGCAGCAGGAGCAGGAGGCCAGCCAGGGCGGCGAGGAGCAGCATGGAGATGCCGCCGTCGTCCTCGCCGACCGCCGCGGCCGCCTCGCCATCCTCCGCGGCGAGCTCGTCCTCGGAGCCCTCGGTGTCCCCCGGGTCCTCGGGTGCAGCCGGCTCCTCGGGCTGATCGGGTTCGGCCGGCTCCTCCGGCTCCTCCCGCTCCTCGGGTTCGGCCGCCTCCTCGGCCTCCTCGGGGTCCTCCGGGTCCTCTGCCGCAGCGGGCTCCTCCGGCTCCGCCGGGGGGGTCGCGCCCGACAGGTCCATGATCACCTCGAGGGGCTCGGCGCCGTAGGGGTTCCAGACGACCTCGTTGCCCGAGCCGGCCTCACCTCCGGTCATCGACACCTGGGAGCCGTCGTGGTCGAACCGCACCTCGCCGCTGATGAAGTCCAGGGGGAGCTCGTCGAGGCCCAGCTCGTCGTCGAACTCCTCGGCGACCTCCTCGTCCGGGTTGAGCGTGAGCACCCAGATGTCCCCTTCGGTGTTGGTGAAGGAGCTCTGGGGGAACAGGTCGGTCACCAGGGTGTTGAAGGCCTCGCCGTCCTCGGCCCCGAAGGTGGCCGTCACCCGCTGGTTCTCCGGGTCGGAACTGTCCGCCTCGGCCGAGAGCAGGGTCACCCCGTCGAGCTCCTGGCCGACGTCCTCCTCGATCTCCTGCTCGAGGAACTGCTCTGCGGGCCCGAACAGTTCGGCTGCTTCTCCGTCGTAGGAGATCTCGAAGGCCAGCGTGGCCGAGGAGTCACCGTCGACGAACATGGCGTAGTCGGTCCTGATCTCGCAGGCCGCCAGCACGAGCGCGGCGACCGCAAGGAGCAACAGCGTCGAGCGGCGCATGGCCTCTCCCCTCGCATCGGTGCTTCGATCAACGGCCAGCTCGCCCGGGCAGCCGGCGGGACCTGCCGCGCGGCCATCCGCCCATCTCGAGCGGCAACCCGACCGTAGTCGGGGCCGGCCGGACCGGACAGCGTCGATCACCTACCCGGGCTGCTGGCGTCCCACGGCGCACGCCCGTGCCCTCCGCACGAGGGCGTGCTGGCCGGGGATCGGGAGTGGAGCACCTACCGTGAGCGCACCACCGCCATGAACGGACGATGACCGGGAGGTTGCGGGATGTTGCGCGAGGTGACCGCCGCGAGCCCGGGCGAGCTCCCGGTCGGGGTGATGCTCATGGGGTTCGCGGGTGGTCTCGCGCTGTTCCTCCACGGTATGAACGGCGTCACCTCGGGGCTGCGGGGCCTGGCCGGCACCTCGCTCAGACGGGTGCTGGCCAGACTGTCGCAGAACCGCTTCGCCGGGGTGGCGACGGGCATGCTGGTCACCGCCACCATCCAGTCCTCCACGGTCACCATGGTGCTGGTGATCGGCTTCCTCTCGGCTGGCCTGCTCACCCTGGTCCAGTCCGTCGGCGTCATCATCGGTGCCAACGTCGGCACGACCATCACCGCGCAGATCATCGCCTTCGACGTCATCAGCTACGCCCTTGCCATGATCGCGGTCGGGGTGCTCGGGGAGTTCGCCGGGAGGCAGGAACCGGTCCGCCGCCTCGGTACGGCCATCGCGGGGCTCGGGATCCTGTTCCTCGGCATGGGGGTGATGGAGACCGCGACGGCACCGCTGCAGGACTACGAGCCCTTCCTCGGGCTCATGGCCGCCGAGCGCGGACCGCTGCCGGGCGTGCTGATCGGTGCGGGCTTCACCGCGGTGATCCAGTCCTCATCGGCGACGATCGGGATCATCATCGTCATGGCCAGCCAAGGGCTGGTGCCCCTCGAGACCGGTATCGCGATCGCGCTCGGCGCGTCCTTGGGGACCGCCGTGACCACGATGCTGGCGACCATCGGCCGTCCCCCCGTCGCGCTGCGGGCGGGGCTGATCCACGTCACCTTCAACGCGATCGGTGTGACGATCATGCTGTTGCTCATCGATCCGATCGCGCAGCTGTCCACCATGGTCTCCCCCAGCGCCGAGGGCCTTCAGGGCCAGGCCCGGATGGCGCAGGAGGCACCCCGCCAGATCGCCAACGCCTACACCATCGCCAAGACCGGGATGCTGGTGCTGTTCCTGCCCTTCACCCGGCAGCTCGCCCGGCTGATCGAGCGGCTGGTACCCCCCCGTCCCTCCGAGATCGGGGTGGAACCGAGGTACCTCGACGTCGCGGTGCTGGAGACGCCGGCGGTGGCCCTGGGGCTGGCGCGCAAGGAGATCACCCGGATGGGTCAGCGCGTCCAGACCCAGGTGGATCGTGCCGTCCCGACCGTGCTCACGGCCGACACCGCGGACCTGACCGCGCTCGCCGACGCCGACGACGAGATCGATGCGCTCAACGAGGCCATCCTGGCCTACCTGCGCGAGATCAGCGATGACCGCCTCACCGAGAAGGAGGCGCACGAGCTGCAGTCGCTGATGGAGGTCACCCGCTACCTCGAGCTGATCGGCGACATCGTGGAGAGCGAGTTGGTGCGCAGCGGGATGCGCCGCATCGAGGAGGGGGTCCCCGTCAGCGACCAGACCCTGGAGGTGGTCACGGACTTCCACGCCAAGATGTCGCAGCTGCTGCAGGTGGCCATGGACGCCTTCTCCGCCGAGGATCCGAGCCGCGCACGCGAGGTGCTCGATGCCAAGCCGGAGGTCAACGAGCTGCTGGCCGAGGCGGCCGCACACCACGCCACGCGCATCACCGCCGAGGCACCCGCTCGGATCGCCGCCTACGCACGTGGTACGGAGACGATCGAGTCGCTGCGACGCATCTACACCTTCGCCAAGCGCATCGCGCGGACCGTGCCGGGGGTGGACGACTGACGGCGAGGTGGCGCGGAGCCGGCGAGCGGCGCGGGGGCGGCCCCGGGGGCCCGCGAACGGCCCCGGGAGGCGGCGGGTTCGCAGCGACCTGACCTCCACACGGTCGTATCGCTGCGAAGAGCACGCGGGTGCTGTCAGGCGCCGCGGGCCGGTAGGGTCCGCCACGACGCGGCCAACCCGGCAGCGCACCCTGAAGCCGCCCCACCGACCAGGCGCGCGCGATGAGCACAACCCCCCCGACCGAGAGCACGACCGGCGCCCGACCGAAGGGCACCACGAGCAGCACCACCAACGGCGCGACCGGACCGGGGGCCGGCACCAACAGCTCGGACGGCCATGTCGTGCTCGCCGCCGCCGACAGCGGGCCCTACACCTCCCTCCGCAGCCGGCCGATCCCCCGTGCCCAGCGCTTCGCGCTCGGAAAGAGCCTGCGCAAGCAGGTCCCCCGCTCGAGCCTGGCCGACTGGCGGCCGCCCGAGCACCGGCGTGACCCGGTCGAGCAGCTGCACGAGAGCCACCAGGGCCGCATCGACTGGCTGGTCCCGGTCCGGGTCGGCCGCATGATCGCCTCGCCCTACGGGTTCCTGCGCGGGACGGCGACCGTGATGGCTGCGGACGTTGCCCGCCTGCCATCGACCGGTATCACCCCGGTGATCTGCGGTGATGCCCACATCGGCAACTTCGGCCTGTACGCCTCACCGGAGCGTCAGCTCGTCCTCGACCTCAACGACTTCGACGAGGCGCACCCGGGAGGCTGGGAGTGGGACCTGCGCCGCCTGGTCGCCAGCACCTGGGTCCTCGGACGCCAGAACGGCGCACGCGAGGAGCAGTGTGAGGAGGCGGTGGTGGCCTGCGTCGCGACCTACCGCGACCACATCCGTGAGCTGTACGACGAGCCGCTGCTGGCGCGGTCCTACGACCGCTTCGACGTCGACCGGTTGCGGGAGACGGCCTCGCAGAAGGCGCTGCGCAAGCAGATCGACAAGGCGGCCCAGAAGGCCTACGGGCGCACCAGCGACCGTGCGCTGCCACGGTTCACCGAGGAGACCGCCGACGGACGCCGCATCGTCGAGGAGCCCCCGCTGATCACCCGCGTCGACGAGGACGAGTACGAGCTCGTCGCCGAGGCCCTCGACGCCTACCTCGCCACCCTGGCATCCCACTGGCGGCGGGTGCTGGGTGGGTACACCCTGGTCGACATCGTCCACAAGGTCGTCGGCGTCGGCAGCGTGGGACTGCGCGCCTACATCGCCCTGCTCGAGGGCAGCGATCCAGAGGATGTGGTGTTCCTGCAGCTCAAGCAGGCCCGACGCTCGGTCATCGCGCGCTTCGTCCACGGTGACTCGGCATGGCACGACCATCAGGGCCAGCGGGTCGTGGAGTACCAGCAGGCGCTGCAGACGGTCAGTGATCCGCTGCTCGGCTGGACCAGCGTCGGTGCGCGCCAGTTCTACGTCCGCCAGTTCCGCAACATGAAGGGGACCGTGCCCCTGGACGCCATCGAAGGC
>JAWLFQ010000019.1:0-20661 GCA_041685505.1 Nitriliruptoraceae bacterium | reverse complement strand
GATCCGCTGCTCGGCTGGACCAGCGTCGGTGCGCGCCAGTTCTACGTCCGCCAGTTCCGCAACATGAAGGGGACCGTGCCCCTGGACGCCATCGAAGGCAGCTCGCTGGGTGACTACGCCGGTATCTGTGGCTACCTGCTGGCCAAGGGGCACGCCCGCACCAGCGGCGCCTCGATGATCGCCGGCTACATGGGGCGTTCCGACAAGGTCGGCGAGGCACTGGCGCGGTTCGCGCGGGAGTACGCCGATCAGACCGAACGCGATCACCAGCGGCTCGTCGACGCGGTCGAGCGGGGGGACGTGCCCGCCCAGCGGGGTCTGTAGCCACCCCGGTGGCGGGCGCCAGGCGGCGGAGTGCACCACCCACGCAACCGACCCACCGGCGACATCCGGGGCGAGCATCGGGAGCCCCCTGACCGAAGGCCGGTGGCCGGGGGCCCCGTGGACCGGTCCCATGTCGTCAGCCGTCCAACTGCGGCCATCCATCGTCCCCGGTCCAGGGAGTCCCATCGGTCACCGCAGCGCACCTGCACGCGAACGCCTGCTGCTCGTCCTCGGTTCGGCCGTCGGTCTTGGGTTCATCGCCATGGGCGTACTCCTCGGCCCGGGCGAGGAGCAGGCTCCCGACGTGCGCGATCCGGTCGACGAGTGGAGCGTCGAGCCGACACCGACACGGGTCGTGCTCAACCCGCTGCCTCCCGAGCCACAGCAGCCGGACGACCCCGCTGCGGCCCTGGACACCGCCGTCGAACCTGAGGTCTGGGACCGCGTCGCGGACTGTGAGTCCGGTACGTGGGACGCTGACGGACAACCACGGCCCGGCAGCGCCCGCTGGGACTACGGGCTCGACTTCGACCACGGCGATCGCTTCGAGGGTGGGTTGAACTTCCATCCCGATACCTGGGACGCCTTCCGCGACGAGGACATGCCCGACCATGCCGGCCGTGCGAGCCGGGTCGAGCAGATCGAGGTCGCCGAGCATGTGCTCGACGCCCAGGGCTGGGACGCCTGGCCGGTGTGCAGCCGCAAGATGGACGTTCCCGAGCCCGCGCCCGCCGACGCGGAGGACGACACGCCTGCGGGGTCCGGTACCTGAACCCGGCCCGGCGGGTCACCGGCGGTCAGGCCTCCTCCGGGGGTGGGACACTGCCTCGTGGCGGGCGCGCGTTCGAGCCCGGCCCGGGACACCGGCGTGCTGCCCGGGCGTCGGGTCATGCCGCCGCCGGGATGAGCGCACCACCGACGACCGCCATGGCGAAGACCGACGCGAGGAAGGCTGCCAGGAGCCGCGGACGGAAGATCCCCGACAGGATCGTCACCTCCGGCAGGCTCGCGCCCATCCCCGCGATGACCATGGCGAACATCGGGCCCTGCCCCACCCCGGCTGCCAGCAGCCCCGCTCCGATGGGGAACGCCGCCTCGCCGCGCAGGTAGAGCGGGAGACCGAGCAGGGCGGCCACGGGCAGGGACCACCAACTGCTGCCGCCCAGCACGTGTGCGAGCCAGCCGTCGGGGATCACGCCGTACAGCACGGCGCCGATCCCGACCCCGAGCGCCATCGGCCGCAGCATCGGCCGCACGAGGTCCACAGCGGCCTGCCCGGCGTCGGTCAACTCCGCCCGCCAGCCCGCCCAGGGCCGAGGTGGAGCCGCATGGCCCTCCTCGCGGGGCACCGAGGCGTCGCAGGCACCGTCGTCGCACGGGGCTGTCCCACCCCCGGTTGCACCGCCCTCGCTGCCTGCGGCGTGCGCGAGGTCGACACCGCCCTCGCTGCCTGCTGCGTGCGCGAGGTCGATCCTGGCACCGGGGGTGACCGCGGTCGGCTCCGGCTGGTGCGCGCCGGGCACCACAGGCGCCGGTCGGACGTGGTCGGCGAGGTGACGCTCGAGCCCACTCGCCTCCCACACCACGGCGAGCACCATCGAGGTGCCGGCAGCGACGGCGGCGTAGACCACCGTGGTCCGACCGCCGAAGAGCAACGCCACCACGCCGAGGATGTAGGGGTTGAGCAGCGGGGAGGCCAGCATGAAGGCTGCCACACCCGCGAACCGCACGCGGGCCCGTAGCAGCCCCAGCAACAGCGGGATCGTCGAGCAGCCGCAGAAGGGCGTGACCGCACCGAGCACGGTGCCCTTGACCACCGCGGTCACCAGACGGTCGCCGCCGAGCAGCCGTGCCAGCCGCTCCTCGCCCAACCAGCGCTGGATCAGCACGAGCCCCACGGTGATGGGCACGAACAGCACCACCAGGGTCAGCAGCAGCCCCCCGAACAGCGTCACGGTCTCCAGCAGACGGGCGGTGGACATCGAGGCTCCTTCCGGTCGGCTGCGACCGTAGGGAGCCGGTAGCGCTGTCACGGTGCCAGTGCACCGATCACTGGCATCCCGGCACCCCGTCGGTCACGGCCGCGGCTCACGCCAGCTCGTCCACCACCTCCAGCAGGACCCGCAATCCGGTGACCAGCGCCTCGGTGGGCCCCGTGAGGCTGATGACCACCCCGGCGGGATCGGTCGCACCGACCGCACAGTCGGCGGCGGGATGGACGAGGACGCCGCGCTCCCGCGCGGCATCGGCGACCACGGAGCCGGGGATCGCTGTGAGGTGGAGCAGACGCGAGGCGCCACCCAGCGCCGGTGCGACACGCACCCGCGGCGCAGCTGGCGTGACGATCCGGATCGTGACCTCGGTGTGGTCGACCAGGTGCTGCCGACGCCGCGCTGACAGGGGGGTGTCGCCACCGTCGTGCTCGATCGGCGCTGCGGCATGGGGGGCCACGGATGCGTTCGCTGGTGGGGAGGATGCCGCCGACCGCGACGTCGCGTCGAGGGCCAGCGCCACAGCTGCCAGCCGCTCGCGCAGGGCAGGGCTGCGGGTCTGGACGCGCAGCTGGTCCCCGCCTGCGCCCATCCCATCCGCCACCGACCGCAGCGAGATGGTGCGCTCGTCGGCGTCGAGAGCCTCCAGCGAGGCCGGCGGCGGCGTGGCGAGCCACAACCCATCCCGGCTGCGGTCGTCGACGAGCGTGACCTCGCCCGCTGCTGCGGCCTCGACCAGCAGGCGTCGCTCATGGGTGGCGAGGCTCACACCCGCCGGCGGCGCGTGGGTGGCCGCCAGCGCAGCCACGGGAGCAGCCCGCGAGCGCAATCGCTGCACCCATGCCGGCACGTCAGCACGTCCCTGGGCATCGACCGGCAGGACGACGGGGCGGAGACCACGCACCCGCAGCAGCGCGCGCACACGGGGGTCGGTCAGCGCCGGGACCAGGACAGGCTCCCCCGGGCGGAGCAACGTGGTCAGCGCCACGTCGAGGGCTCGGACCGGACCGTCGACGACCACGCCGGGTGTCTCATCGATGCGACCCGGTGACCGGGGGCGCTCGCTGCGGGAGGCGACCGGCGGCCCGAGGTCCGCCCAACGCAGCGACCGCAGGTCGATGGTTCGTCCTGCCTCGGTGGGCATGCCGCTGGGCAGCACGGGCAGGACCGGGTCGAGTTCCGCCGCCCGGGAGGATGCCCACGGGCCGGCGCAGCACCCGATCGTCGTCCCGGCGCCCTGCCGCGTGTGCACCAGGCCCTGGGTGCGCAGCTGCTCGTACGCGCGTGCGACGATGCCGCGGCTGCGTCCCATGGCGGTCGCGAGGTCGCGCTCCGAGGGCAGCTCGATCCCGGCCGGGAGCGTGCCAGCCCGGATCTGTGCCGCGATGGCCGCGGCCAGTGATGCCGCGGTCAGCCCGGTCACCTCGGTGGTGTCGAGACGTCGCAGCAACGCACGTGCACGCATCACGGGTTCCGGCAGGCGAGGGTGGGCGCAGGCAACGGCGCGGGAGGACGCCGGCGACGCAGGGCGGTGTCGACGGTATGGCAGACTCCCGTCATGGCAGCTCTCGTCGGCGCGATCCTTGCGGTCCTCCTGGGCTCCGGCCTGTGCTCCGGGAGCGAGACCGCACTGCTGTCGGTCCAGGAGGTCCGGGTCCGCCAGCGCGCGGACGAGGGCGGCCGCGCGGCGAGATCGCTGCTGGAGATCAAGCAGCACCTCGCACGCCCGATCTCGGCCATCGTGGTACTCAACAACATCTTCAACATCGTCGGGTCGATCGCGGTGGGCACCATCGCCGCCCAGGTCTTCGGCCAGCAGTGGGTCGGCGTCGTGTCAGGCGTCCTGACCTTCCTGGTGATCCTGTTCGCAGAGATCATGCCCAAAACCCTGGGCGAGCGCTACGCCGAGCAGGTCTCGCTGGCCGTCGCCGTGCCGGTGCGCGGCCTGACCTGGCTGATGACCCCGATCGTGGTGCTCTTCGAGATCCTGATGCGTCCGTTGACCAGGGGTGAACGTTCGCCGTCCATCAGTGAGGCGGAGATCCGGATCCTGGCGCGGATCGGACGCTCCGAGGGGGTGATCGAGGATGACGAGGTCGAGATGATCCAGCGTGTCTTCCAGCTCAACGACCGCACCGCGCGGGAGCTGATGACCCCCCGTGCGGCGCTGACCTGGCTGGATGCCGATGACACCGTCGCCGACGTGAGGCGCGAGATCCTCGCCTCCGAGCACACCCGCATCCTGGTCAACCCTGGCGAGCTCGACGACACCGAGGGCGTGGCGCTCAAGCACGAGCTCCTGGCCGCCCTGCTCGATGACCCTGGCAGCACCGTGGGCGACCACGTCCGCCCGGTGGTCGCGGTGCCGTGGATCGCGCGGGCCGACGACCTGCTGCGACGTTTCCAGGATCAGCGCGAGCACCTCGCCCTGGTGATCGACGAGTACGGCGGTCTGATCGGGGTGGTGACGCTCGAGGACGTGATCGAGGTGCTCACCGGCCCGATCGTGGACGAGACCGACCGCCGTCCCGACCTGCGGCGCTTCGCGCGTGCCCGGGCGCGCGCCCAGCTGGCACGGTGGCAGTGACGGCCGAGCCGGTCCGCGCACACCCCCACCGCACCCGCAGCCGACCCGGCTGCATCGGCGTCGAGGCCAGGGCCGACGGGCTGGTCGGGACCTCCCTCCCTTGAGCCATGCAGATAACCTAGGGACACTCGCGCGTCGTCGGCCGTCACGCCTGGTGAAGGGTCCGGGAAGGGTCCACGCCCTCCACAGGTGCGGATGACGACGCGGGACCCTTCGGAGGAGCCATGCTCGAGATCGAACACCTGACCCGCAGCTTCGGTGACGTCCTGGCCCTCGACCGTCTGACGTTCCGGGTCGAGCCTGGCCAGATGTTCGGGTTCGTCGGCTCGAACGGTGCCGGCAAGACCACGACGATGCGGATCGTCATGGGGCTCGACGACCCCGACGAGGGCGAGGTGCGCTTCCAGGGTGGACCCATCGACAGCGAGGTACGCGCGCGCGTCGGCTACATGCCCGAGGAGCGGGGCCTGTACCCCAAGACCCCACCGCTGCGGCAGTTGATCTACCTCGGGCGTCTCCACCGGCTCGACAAGCGGACCGCCGAGGAGCGGGCGCGGCGGCTGCTGGCACGCTTCGGGCTTCAGGAGCGCATGCACGAGCCGCTGGAGAACCTGTCGCTGGGCAACCAGCAGCGTGTCCAGCTCGCGGCCGCCCTGGTCCACGAACCGCGGTTGCTGCTGCTCGACGAGCCCTTCTCCGGTCTCGACCCGGTCGGCGTCGACGCGCTCAGCGAGGTCCTGCTGGAGCGGGCGTCCCTCGGGGTACCCGTGGTCTTCTCCAGCCACCAGCTCGAACTGGTCGAACGGCTGTGCGACGCCGTGGCCATCATCGATGCGGGGCGGCTGGTGGCCGCTGGGTCGGTGGCACAGCTGCGGGCTGCGGGCGGGCGACGCCTGCTGCGTATCGAGGTGGACGGTCCTGATCCAACCGGTTGGGCCGAGCACCTGCCCGGTACCCGGGTGCGGTCCCGCGACACCACCGGTGTGGTCGTACTGCTCGACGAGACCGTCGACGACCAGACCGTGCTCGCCGCCGCGCAGGCCGCGGGCGCGGTACGCCACTTCGCTGCGGTCCGGCCGACCCTCGCCGAGTTGTACCGGGAAGCCGTCACCAACCATCGGGACACCGCGCACACGGCAGGTGCCGCGTGAGCGGGACCCGGCTTGTCGCCAGCCGTGAGTTCACCGAACGCCTGCGCAGCCGGGCCTTCCTGATCTCCAACGGCGCCATCCTCGCCTTGATCCTGCTCGGGGTGGGCCTGCCGTTGCTGCTGGGGGGCGACGGTGCGATCCGCCTCGGGGTGGTCGGTGCGGACGCCGCCGAGGTCGGCCGTTTCGCCCTCGCCCAACAGGACGCCTTCGACGTCGAGGTGGAGCTGGTCGATCTCACCGACCGCGACGCGGCCGAGGAGGCGTTGACGGAGGGCAGCGTCGACGTCGCCCTGCTCGACAGCTCCGCCGCACTGGCCGAGGGCAGCCTCGGCGGACGGCTGGAGTCCCTGCTGGCCAACGCCTCCAACGCGATCCGGGTCGACCGTGCCCTGGCCGAGGCCGGTCTGGACCCGCAGGAGCGGGCCGAGTTGGCCACCATCGAGAGGTTGTCGATCACGCAGCTCGATGAGCGCGACGGCATCGACCTGTTCGATCCGTCCGTGGCCATCGTGTACGGGGCCGTGTTCGTCCTCTACGGCCTGCTCGCCGTCTACGGACAGTGGGTCGCCCAGGGCATCGTCGAGGAGAAGCAGTCGCGTGTGGTCGAGGTCCTGCTCGCCTCGCTCAGGCCGACCGAGCTGCTCGCGGGCAAGGTGCTGGGCCTCGGCGGCCTGGGGCTCGCACAGATCCTGCTGCTGACCGGGGTCGCCGCAGGTGGGTTGCTGCTGACCGACGTCGTCGAGGTGCCCGCAGCCGCCTGGACGGCGCTGCTGCTGGTGATCCCCTGGTACGTCGTCGGCTTCCTGCTGTACGCCACCCTGTTCGCCATGGCCGGCTCGGTGGTCTCCCGCGTCGAGGACCTGCAGAGCGCCGTCATGCCGGTCATCATCGTCCTCGTGCTGGCGCTGTTCGGCGCGCAGTTCGCCCTCAACGATCCCACGGGCACCGTCGCCACGGTGGCGGGGCTCCTCCCGTTCACCGCACCGATCGTCCAGCCGATCCTGTTCGCTCTGGGCGTGGCCACCTGGTGGCGGACGCTGCTGGCCCTCATCCTGGCGCTCGGAGCCATCCTGGTGCTGCTGCCGATCTCCGCCCGCATCTACCGCGGTGGGGTACTGCGCACCCGCGGTCGGGTCGCCTTCCGCGACGCATGGGCGACCAGCCGGCGCTGATCGCGCGCGCCCCGCTCGGTTGGTCAGCTGCAGCGGACCATCTCCGCGGCCGGCTCGTCGACCTCGGCGATCAGGGGGGCGACGGCCGCGAAGCGCGCGTGCACTGCCCCCTCGGGCGCGCCGCGGGCGGCCAGCAGTTCCTGCAGCCAGCGACGGAAGTCGTCGAACACGCGCGGATCGTCCACCAGACGCGCCGCGGCGACGAACCGGACGATGTCGACGAGTTCGTCGGTGATCCGTTGGCGTTGGCCCGGGTCGTCTGCAACCTGGCCCGGCCCGCCCGTCAGGAGCGCGAACGCCCGGTCCCCGATGCCGCGCGCCAGCGCGTGCAGTTCGCGGGCCACGGGATCGGGCGGCAGGGGCGCGGTGCTGACCTGCGGACGCTGGCGGCGCCACTGGTCGAGCACCCGGACGGCGGCGCGGCTGTCGGAAGCCCACCCGTCGGCACCCAGGTATGTCGCGCGGTGGGCATCCAGGGCCCGTCCGCCGGCCAGGACCGGTACGCCGTGCGCGTGCGCGGCATCGGCGATGCGGCTCGTGCCGAGGAAGGACAGCGCGATGCTGCAGGTCACCGTGACCGCTTCGGGTCGGCGCCGCTGGATGAAGGCCGCAACGTCCTCGGCAGGGGTCGAGGGACCGAGGTAGAGCACACCGCGACCGGCGTCGCGGAGCAGTTCCGCGAACATGTGCGAGGCCAGGGAGTGCCAGTCGCCCTCCGCGGACGCCACCAGCACGAGGCCCCTGCCGTCCAGGTGGTTGGAACCGGATGCCAGCGACTCGAGGCAGGTCTGGGACACCCCGGTGACCAGGTGCTCGTCGGCGGTGGAGAGCTCACCACGGTGCCAGCGGCGACCGACCTCATCCTGCGCCGGTGCGAGGAGCTCGGTGATCAGCGAGGTGGTGGACGTCGCCTCCTGCTGCAGGTCGCGCAGGTAGTGGACCGCACGGCGCTGCTGGCCGGCCAGGGCCAGCTCCAGGTAGGTGGCGACCGCTCCTGCCGGCACGATGTGTGGCACTGGGCGATCACCTCCGGGGGGTTGCTCGCCGGTCGGCGTCTGGGGGTGGCGACGGCCTCCCGGCATGGGGTGGAATGGCACACCGACGGCGGGTGTTGCTGCCTGAGGCCTGGCGCGGTGGTGATGGAGCCCGGCCGGGCACCGGCTCCGAAGATGGACGACCGGCCGTCTACCGGCACAGCGTAGTGGAGGACACGCACCGTGAGCAGAGCCAGCCGCGCCGTGGTACTGCTGGTGTCGGGGCTCCTCGCCGTCGCCTGCAGCTCGACCGACGACGGCCCGGATGCGTTTCCCGAGGTGGGCGACTGGGCGCAGGTGCTCGCCGACGCCGAGGGCGCCACCCTCGACCTGCACATGTGGGGCGGGAGCAGCGAGATCAACCGTTTCGTCGACGAGGTCTACGGCCCGCGCCTGGCCGAGCTCGACATCACCCTGCGCCGCGTTCCGGTGGCTGACACGGCTGACGCCGTCAACGCGGTGCTGGGCGAGCTGGAGGCGGGCCGTACCCGCGACGGCGCGATCGACCTGCTCTGGATCAACGGCGAGAACCACGCCACGATGCGCCAGGCCGACGCGCTGCACACCGGCTGGTCCGAGTCCCTGCCGAACGCCGAGCTGGTGGACTGGGACGACCCGGCGGTCGCGCTCGACGCGGGACTGCCCGTCGACGGCGCGGAGTCGCCCTGGGGCAGCGCGCAGTTCCAACTGGTGTACGACGCGAGCCGTACCGAGCGCGCCGAGATACCGACCAGCTACGCGGAGCTGGCGACCTGGATCCGGGACAACCCGGGCCGCTTCACCTACCCCGCTCCCCCGGCGTTCCACGGCAGCCGATTCCTGACCCAGTGGCTCTACGAGCTGTCCGGCGGCGCAGAGACGTGGACGGATGGCTTCGATGCGCAGGCCTACGAGGCGTCCTCCGCCACGCTGTTCGACCTGCTCGAGGAGCTGCGCCCCCACCTGTGGCGTGCCGGTGCCACCTACCCGAACGACATCGCAGCGCTCGACCGTCTCTTCGCCAACGGCGAGGTGGACCTCACCTTCACCCAACTGCCGGCCGGCATCGGCGCAGGCGTCGAGGCCGGGACGCTGCCGGACTCCGCCCGGCCCTTCGTGTTCGACACCGGCACCATCCGCGACCACCACTACCTCGCCATCCCGGTCAACGCCGGGGAGCCAGCTGCGGCGATGGTGCTCGCGAACCTCGTGCTGGCACCCGAGCTGCAGACCGTCAAGCTGGACCCGACCAACGGCTGGGGTGATGGACTCGCGATCGACGTGGCGCGTCTGACAGCGGAGGAGCGTGCCGTCATCGATGAGGTGACCGACGGCCTCGGCGAGCTCGCCGTCCCACCTGCGCGCCTCGCCGCTGTGCGCCTCCCGGATGCGCCACCGGAGCTGACCGACACCCTCGATCGGGACTGGCAGCGGTTCATCCGGGACGGGCGTCCCCGCCCGTGACCGGTGGCAGCTCCCGCACAGCACGCGCCTGGTGGCAGGACCACGAGGCGGTGCGGACCTGGGCCGCGTTGTCGCCGGCGCTGCTGCTCGTCGCGGTGCTGTTCGGCGGTGCCGTCGTCCTGGCCGTGGGGCGATCGCTCGGGGTGCAGGGCGTCGGGGCAGGTGACGGACCGAGCCTGCACGCCTACCGCGAGCTGGTGCGCGACCCGGGGTTCGTCCGTTCCCTCGGCCTGACGCTGTACGTGGCCGTGGTGTCGACCACCCTCTCGGTGGTGCTGGGGATCGCGGCGGCGCTGCTGTTGCGCCGGCTGGGGGCAGGACGACGGTTCGCCACCACCGTGTTCCAGCTCAACCTGCCCGTCCCCCACGTGATCGGGGCCGTGGCCATCCTCGCCCTGGTCGGTCAGAGCGGCCTGCTCTCCCGGCTGGCTGCGCAGACGGGGCTGTTGGACCAACCGGCGGCCTTCCCCGCCATCACCTTCGATCCCTGGGCGATCGGGGTGCTGCTCCAGTACCTGTGGAAGGAGGTGCCCTTCGTCGGGATCGTGGCGCTGGCGATCCTCAGCGCCAGCGGTGACGAGCTGGAGGAGGCGGCCCGCACGCTGGGTGCCTCAGCCTGGCAGCGACTGCGCCACGTGACGCTGCCGCTGCTGCTCCCCGGGGTGCTGGGCGCGGCGGTGATCGTCTTCGCCTTCACCTTCGGCACCTTCGAGGTCCCGCTGCTGCTCGGCCCGAGCTCCCCTACGGTCCTGCCGGTGCTCGCGCACCGGCGCTACACCGACATCGATCTCGCCGCGCGACCGGAGGCCATGGCGATCAGCGCGGTCATCACGGTCGTGGTGGTGCTGGTGGTGCTGGTGGGCTCGGCGGCGACCCGCCGCTCCATCCGGGCGGACGCACCGTGAGCGCCCTTCACCGCGCACCGGGGACCGAGGTAGCCGACGCTGCCGACGCCGGCGCGCGTGGCCGCGGCCGCGGACCCCGGTGGGTCGTGCTCGCCGTGACCGCGATGCTGGCCGTCCTGCTCCTGCCCTTCGTGCCGCTGGTGCTCGCGAGCTTCGCGGAGGCGTACTTCTACCCGCAGGTGCTACCCGACGACTGGAGCACCCGTGCGTGGCGCGTGGTGCTCGACCCCGACGGCGCGACCTGGGCCGCGCTGCGTGACACCGTGCTCATCGCCGGCAGCGTGGCGCTGATCTCGCTGCTGGTGGCCCTGCCGGCGGGTCGGGTGCTCGGCACACGACGGTTCCGCGGCAAGCGGATCGTGGAGCTCACGCTGCTCACACCGGTGCTGGTGCCCGCGATCGCGGTGGCCATCGGCCTGCACGTGGCCCTGCTCCGCCTGGGGCTGGCCGGCGGCATGCCGGGCGTGATCCTGGTCCACCTGGTGCCCGCCACCCCCTACGTGGTGTTGCTGACCGCGGGGGTGTTCGCCAACGCGGAGCTCGAACTCGAGCAGCAGGCCCGCTCCCTGGGCGCGAGCTGGTGGCAGGCGCAGCGTCACGTGACCTGGCGGCTGTTGGCCCCGGGGCTGGCCGTCGCCGGGCTGTTCGGGTTCCTGGTCTCCTGGGGGCAGTACGTGCTCACCCTGGTGGTCGGTGGTGGACGCGTGGTCACCCTGCCGATCCTGCTGTTCGCCACCGCCTCGGGAGGCGACACGGCCATCACCGCCGCGACCGCGCTGTTCCACGCCCTGCCCGCGCTCGTGCTGCTCGTGGTCACCGCCCGGGTGCTCGGCAGCGGTGCGATGACCACCCTCGGAGGTGCCCGATGACCGATATCCAGCTGCGCGGCCTGACCCGGACCTTCGGTGACGTCGTGGCCCTCGACGACCTCCACCTCGACGTGGCCGGGGGTTCGATCACCGCGCTGCTGGGCCCGTCCGGGTGCGGGAAGACGACCGCGCTGAAGCTGGTCGCCGGTCTGCTGCGGCCCACCACCGGACGGGTGCGCTTCGGTGACCGCGACGTCACCGACGTCCGCGCCGAGCGGCGCGGCGCGGTGATGGTGTTCCAGGACCACCGGCTGTTCCCCTCCCTGTCAGCCGGCGACAACGTGGCCTTCGGGCTCCGCATGCGCGGCGTCGCACGTCGCGAGCGCCGGCGGGCCGCCAGCGACGCACTGGCGCAGGTCGGACTCACCGGCCTGCAGGCGCGCCGCCCCGCGGAGCTGTCGGCGGGCCAGCGACAACGGGTCGCCCTGGCCCGGGCGCTGGTGCTGGAACCGGAGGTGCTGCTGCTCGACGAGCCGCTGGCCAACCTCGACGCCCACCTGCGCAGCGGCATGCGGGAGCTGATCCTCAGCCTGCAGCGTGCGCGCTCGCTGACCACGGTGGTCGTCACCCACGACCAGGAGGAGGCGGTGGTCCTCGCAGAGGACATCGCGCTCCTCTTCGATGGTCGACTGCACCAGCACGGTGCACCGCGCACCTTCTTCGAGCGCCCCGCCACCGCCCGCACCGCCCGGTTCTTCGGGAGCCGGAACCTGATCCCGGGCCAACGGCACGGCGACCACGTGGAGACACCCCTCGGCCGCCTGTACGTGCCCGATGGCGCGCCCGGGGGCGCCGCGGTATGGCTGCTGGTGCGACCGGAACGGCTCACCGTCGCCCGGACCGACAGCGACCATCCCCGGGTCACGGGCCGCGTGGTCAGCTCCACCTACCTCGGCACCCGCACCCGGGCCGAGGTGGAGGTCGCGGGGGTCCGGCTGACCATCGACGCCAGCGACGACGCCCTGGCCGACGCGGGACCGGGCACCAGCCTGACCGTGGCCCTGCCGCCGTCCGCGCTGTGGACCGTCCCGCGTGATGCGGACCTCACGGCGCAGGGCGGGAGCACGGCCGCCACGGCGGTGGGCGGCGCGCACACCACGGTGTCCGGCCCGGCAGGCTCCGACCGTGCGACGGCAGGCGGCGGATCGGGGCAGGGATGATCGACACCGAGCTCCGCGCGGCGCTCGCGCCCGCCCTCGATCGCACCGCCACCTGGCTGGCACGACGGGGCGTGCCGGCGATGGGCGTGACCCTGCTCGGAGTGCTGTTGGCCATGGCCGCCGCGGTCGCCGCCGGACTCGCGCTGTGGGGGTGGGCGCTGGCGCTGTGGCTGGCCTCGCGCATCCCCGACGGGTTGGACGGTCCCCTCGCGCGGGCCAGTGGTGGCGGCACGGCGCTCGGCGGGTGGGCCGACATCTCCGCCGACCTTACGGCCTACGGCGCCTTCGTCGCCGGCTGCGCCATCGGCAACCCCGACGCACGGGTCGCGTGCGTGGTGCTGCTGGTGACCTACTACGTCAACGGAGGCTCGCTGCTGGCGCTGTCGGCCGCAGCCCACGAACGCGGGCTCCCCCAGGCGGACGAGCGCACCTTCCACTTCACCCGTGGCCTCGCCGAGGGCACCGAGACCATCGTCGTGCACGGCCTGATGGTGCTGCTCCCGGCATGGATGCCGACGCTGGCGTGGGGGTTCGCAGCCGCGGTGCTGGTGACGATCGCCCAACGGATCCGGCTGGCGGTACGGCTGCTGGGGTGATCGCGTGTGCTGGGGTGATCGCCTACGGACGCTGCGTCACGCGCGGCGGTGTCGGCCGGGCAGCGGGCGCAGCCGACGGAGCCGCAGGAGCCCACGCGTGACCGGTCGCAGCCGGGCGATCCCCGCCTGCAGGTCCGCGAGCGAGGCGGCCCGCAGATCCTCGCTCCAGGTCGGGTAGGCGTGGGTCGCACGCACGATGGTCGACAGCTTCGCGCCGCCGCTCTGCCAGGCGACCACCTCACCGATCGTCTCGCCGGCGCGCGGACCGACCACCGTGGCACCGACCAGGCGGCCCTTGGGGTCGCCCACCAGGGTGGCGAACCCACCGGTGCGCCCGCTGGCCACGGCCCTGTCGAGGTCGGTGTGCGCTGCGGTGCGCACCCGCACGCGGTCGCCGTAGCGCGTCCGGGCCTCGGCGACGCTGCAGCCGACCCGGGCCACCTCGGGGTCGGTGAAGGTCACCCACGGGATGCGCTCGTGGTCGACGCTGCGGCGCAACCCGAACAGCGCGTTCTGCACCACCGTGGACCCGTGGGTCGAGGCGGTGTGGGTGAAGGGCAGGCGCATCGTGGCGTCACCCCCGGCGTAGACGCGCGGGTTGGTGGTCCGCAGCCGCGCGTCGACGACGACCGCACCGCGGTCATCGAGCTCGACACCGGCAGCCTCGAGGCCGAGCTCTGCCGTGCTCGGACGGCGTCCGAGCGCGACCAGGAGCGCGTCGAAACCGATCGTGTGCTCCTGGCCCGCGTGGCGGACCACCAGCTGGTGCCCACCGCCACCATCAGCCACCTGTTCGACGCGCACCGCTTCGGTCGAGGTCCGTACATCGACACCCTCGGCGGTCAGCGCTGCCGCCAGGACCGCACCAGCGGCCGGCTCCTCCCGAGGGAGGAGCTGCGCGGCGAGCTCCACCACCGTCACCTGCGATCCGAGCCGGCCGAAGGCCTGTCCGAGCTCCACACCGATCGGGCCACCGCCGAGCACCACCAGCCGTCGCGGCAGCACCTGGAGGTCCCACACCGTGTCGGAGGTGAGCGGATCGGCTGCACGCAGCCCTGGGATCGGCGGGACGACGGGCGCGGCGCCGGTGGCGATCATCGCCCGGCGGAACCGCAGGGTCCGACCGTCGACCTCGATGCGATCGGGGCCGGTGAAGCACCCGGTCCCGCTGATGACCTCCACACCCTCGGAACGCAGACGCGCAGGCGAGTCGTGGGGGGCGATGGTCGCGATCGACGCGTGGACGTGTGCCATGGCGGCGGCGAGGTCGATGCGGGGAGGTTCGGTGTGCACACCGAGCACACCCGCGGTCCGGACCGCGTGGGCGCGCTCCGCAACGGTCAGCAGCGCCTTCGAGGGCACACAGCCGCGCCACAGGCAGTCCCCGCCGGGTCGATCGCGTTCGATCAGCGCGGTACGGGCTCCCTGGGAGGCCGCACCGACAGCAGCGGTCAGCCCGGCGGTGCCACCACCGAGGACGACGAGGTCGTGAACGGGCACGGTCATGCTCCCGGTTCGCAGGGGGGTGGGCGGCCGGACGGCGCGACCACCGGTGCCAACACCTCACAGGCCGCCAGCCTTCCGCGGCCGGCGCGTGGGACCCAGGCACGTGCCAGCATCGGCTGCGCGCCAGTCGTGCTGCGGGACGGCGGAAGCAGGCCGTGACCCCGCGGGTTCCCGAAGCCCGTGACCCGTGCGGCGCGACCGCACGTGCCCACCACCCGCCCGACGACGAGGTAGCCGCCCTGGGGACCCCTCCCACGACACGGAGCGACACCGACGAGCGCGCCGCAGCGCAGGACCGCCTGGGGGTGGTCCTGGTCGGCGCGGGCCACACCAACCTCCACGTGCTCGACCAGGCGCCCCGGCTGCGGGCGGCAGGCATCGACCTCACCCTCGTGGCCCCCGCCACCTTCGTCTACAGCGGGATGGCCACCGCCGTCGCGGCTGGTGCCCGCTCCCTGGAGGAGGCGACCATCGACGTCGCCGCCCTGGCCCGCCGGCGCGGCGTCCGACACCTGGTCGGGCGTGTGGGTGCCATCGACCCGGCAACCGGTCGACTCGGCCTGGAGGACGGGACATCGCTGGGGTGGGAGGTCGCGGCGCTCAACCTCGGCAGCGTGGTGCGCACCGAGGGACTCGAGGTGGCCGACGACGTGGCCACGGTCAAGCCCTTCGAGCGGCTGATCGGGGTGCGCAGGTGGCTGTCCACGCTGCCTCCCGGCGCCGACGCCCGGGTCAACATCGTCGGTGGCGGACCGACGGGCCTGGAGCTGGCAGGCCAGCTCGCGCACCGCTTCGGCGACCGCCTGACCGTCACCGTGCTGGAACGGGGGGCGACGCCCGGGGCAGGGTTGCCCCCCGGGGGTCGACGCGTCGTCCTGCGCCTGCTGCAGCGCCGGGGTGTCCGGCTGCGCAGCCGGACGGACGTCAGCGCCGTGCACGGCGACCACCTCGTCGTCGACGGCACCCGTGAGGCCCATGATGCGGCGGTGATCGCCACCGGTCTGGTCCCACCTGCCCTGGCCACCACCGCGGGGCTGGGTCAGCCCGACGGGATACCGGTCACCGCCACCCTCGTGCACCCTGCCCACGATGGGCTGTACGCCGTCGGGGACTGCGCGCTGTTCACCCCGCAGCCGCTGCCACGGATCGGGGTCCACGGGGTGCGGCAGGGGCCGGTGCTGGTCGAGAGCCTGCTCGCCCGGGCTGCGGGCGCACCCCTGCCGCGCTACCGGCCCCAGACCCGGGCACTGCAGATCCTCGATCTCGGCGGCGGTACGGCGCTGGCCACCCGCGGCAGGTGGTGGGCCACGGGCAGCACGATGCTGCGGCTCAAGCAGCGCATCGACCAGCGGTGGCTCGCGCGGTACGGCTGAGCGGGGTGGGCCTGCCGCGCACGCGTGGCTCGCGGATTCCCTGGGACCCGCCACAGCTCACTCCTCGACCGTGACCGCCGCTCCACCGGCACGCATCCGCCGTGCCGCCAGGCCCGCGACGACGGTGACCACGATGAACACCCCGATCGCCGCGAGGAAGCCCGGAGAGGTCGGATCCTCGATCGTGCCACCGAGCGCCGCGAACGCGATCGTGCCCGGCACGATGCCGACGACGGTCGCCAGCACGTAGTCGCGCAGGGTGAGCCCCGTGACACCGGCACCGACGTTGACCAGGTTGAAGGGGAACAGCGGGACCAGACGGATCAGCAGCAGCGCGAGGAAGCCGCGCTCGGCCAGCCGGCGATCCAAGGCCGCGACCCGTCGGCCCCCGAAGCGCTCCACCGCCTCGCGTCCGAGCCCGCGTCCCAGGAGGAAGGCGCCCGTCGCCCCGGCGGTCGCCCCGAGCAGCGCGGTCACGCTGCCGAGCACGGGACCGAACAGCAGCCCCGCAGCCACCGTGAAGGGTGACGCGGGCACCAGCAGCGCCGCCGCGACGGCGTACACGACCGCGAACAGCAGCGGCCCGAGCAGCCCGAGGTCGTCGAAGGCCGCCCGCAACGCCGCCACGCCGACGCTCTCGGAGCGCACGCTCGCGACCGCAGCGGCGACGACCAGGGGGACGAGCAGCGCGGCGCGCACGCCCGGGTGGGTGAGGCGGGTCAGCAGCCGGGCCCGCCAGCCGTCACGGGCCGCCGCACCCGCCTCGGGCCCGGTCACGACGACGGCCGCCGTGGCTGGTCCAGCTGCTCGAGCGCGTCGACCACCCCGGTCAGCCGATCGAGCGCAGCATCGTCGATCGTGGGGCGCTGGCGCTGGATCGCGTCGATCACCTGCTGGACCGTCGCCGCCTCGATGTCGCAGCGTGCACAGTGCGCGAGGTGGTCGGCGACCCGATCGGCGTCGGTCCCGGCGAGCTCACCGTCGAGATAGGACTGGAGCACCTCAGCGACCTCGTGGCAGTCGGGCTGGTCCCCCACGTGGAGGGACGGGGCGCGTCGGAAGAGCCTCATCGCCGCACCCCCTGGATCCCGTGGGCTTCGAGGTCGGCCCGCACCTTGGCTCGGGCGCGGTGCAGGCGGCTCATGACCGTTCCGACGGGGACCTCGAGCATGCGGGCCGCCTCCTTGTAGGTCAGGCCGTCGATGTCCACCAGCGCGATGACGGCCCGATGCTTGGCCGAGAGCCCGGCCAGGGCCCTACGCACGATGGGGTCGAGGTCGTCGTGCAGCGCCGCGTCGGGGACACCGTCGACGCGGCCACCGCCGTCCCGCGCGGGCAGGCGTCCCGCCACCTCGTCGTCCATCAGGTCGGGACGACGCTTGCGCAGCTCGTTGCGGTGGGTGTTGCGCAGGATCGTCAGCAGCCAGGCGCGGGGATGGCGACCGTCGAAGCGGTCGAAGGCCCGGTAGGCCCGCACCAGGGTGTCCTGCACCAGGTCCTCGGCGTCGACGGTGTCGCGGGTGAGCCGACGTGCGACCCGCAGCAGCACCGGCAGTTCCACGAGCACCTGCTCGCGGAACCGACGGTCGCGACCGCGTTCGGTCGACACCGGGCGGTGCGTGATCGGGGAGCCTTCGTCTGCGGACATGCCGGGGGAACACCGACGCCCGGGCACCTATTCCGCACCGCCCGGCGCGGTGCGCACCGCCCGTGACGCTCCCGCGCCACACGGTGCGGTGGCCATGCGACGCGGCGGGGGGCGGGGCACGGGACGGAATGCTGCCGCCGGTGCACCGGTTGCCTCGTTGCCCGACGGCACACGATCCCGGAAGGTGGTGCACCGTGTCGATGATCACCCGCACCCTGCTGCTGGCTGCGGCCCTGCTGGCGGTCGGCTGCGGCGCGGCCACGGGATCCGACCCGGCGGCCGACGGGGCGACGCGCTCCGGCGCGCAGCCCTCGCAGGCTGCGCGCGCGGAGGGTCCCCAGGTACCCGAGCGCAGCTTCGCCCGGCTGGACGGCGGCGAGATGCGCCTGTCCGAGTTCGCAGGCCAGCCGATGGTGGTCAACTTCTGGGCCTCGTGGTGCCCACCGTGCATCGCCGAGATGCCGGACCTCGAACGGGTCCATGGCGACCTCGGCGACCGACTGCACTTCGTCGGCATCAACACCCAGGACGACCGCGAACGAGCCAGGGAACTCGCGACGCAGACGGGTGTGACCTACGACCTCGGCCTCGATCCCGACGGCGAGCTGTTCCGCGATCTGGAGGTGGTGTCGATGCCGAGCACCTACCTGGTCGACGCCGACGGGGTGATCGTGCACCGCCACGCCGGCCTGCTCACCGAGGGACAGTTGCGTGACCTGCTCGGCGAGCACCTGGAGGTCAGCTGATGGAACTGCCCTTCGCCTTCGCCTTCACCGCAGGGCTCGTGGCCACCCTGAACCCGTGCGGCTTCGCCATGCTGCCGGCCTACCTGTCCTACTTCATGGGGCTCGATGATGGCGAGGCCGCGCCAGCGGCACCGGGCGCGCTGCAGGCGGTGCGGGTCGGCGCGGTGGTCTCGGCCGGCTTCCTGACGGTGTTCGGCCTGGCCGGTGTGCTCATCACCCTGGGGGTCAACGCCGTGGTCGACGCCCTGCCCTGGATCGCGATGGTGGTCGGGGCCGGTGTCGTGGTGCTGGGTGCGGTCATGCTCACCGGCCGTGATCTCCGGGTGCGGCTGCCCAGGGCGGGCAGTGCCCCCCGGGGCAGAGGTGACGCCGGCGTGTTCTGGTTCGGGGTGTCCTACGCGATCGCCTCGCTGTCCTGCACCCTGCCGGTGTTCCTCGTGGTCGTCGCCGGCACCATCCCGCAGCTCGGCCTGGTGCCGGGTATCGCCACCTTCCTGGTGTACGGGCTCGGGATGTCCACCCTGCTGCTGCTGGTCACCCTGTCCCTGGCGCTGGGCAAGCGGGCCCTGGTCACCCGGCTCCGCCGCGCTTCGCAGCACGTCAACCGCGCTGCCGGCGTGATCCTCGTGCTGGCAGGCAGCTACATCGTGTTCTTCTGGGCCACGACCCTGGCCGGTGACGGTCTCAGCCAACCCGCCGCGGTGCAGTGGATGGAACAGCTGTCCTCGCGGGCCACCAACGCCGTGGCCAACGCACGCGTGCCCGTCACCGTCGTCGCGGTCGCCGTGCTGCTCGCGGTGCTGGTGTCGGTGGCCGTGGCCGCCCGACGGGTCCGTCGTGACCGTGCCGCACCCTCGACGCCCACCGCCACATCCCAACGAGATCGGAGCTGACATGCGCCGCACCCTGCCCGCGCTCGCCATCGCCGCCCTGCTCGCCGCGGCCTGTGCCACGGCGACCGACACCGACGACGCTGCGGACGCCGATGCAACCCCCGCCCAGGACACCGAGCCGGACGGTGACGACGGCGACACCGCCACCGACGCCGCCGGGAGCGCCACCGAGGAGGTGCCGGTGCGCACCGAGTCCGTCGGGTGCGAGGAGGGTGAGTTCTTCTGGGAGGTGGAAGGCTGCGAACCGGCGACCTCGATCGACCTCGACCGGCTGATCTCCGGCGGTCCACCCCCCGACGGCATCCCGCCCATCGATGATCCGGTGTTCGAGTCGATCGACGCCGCCGCCGAGTGGCTCGAGGACGACAGCCCCGTGATGGTCGTGGACGTGGATGACGACGTGCGCGCCTACCCCCTGGCGATCCTGACCTGGCACGAGATCGTCAACGACGTCGTCGGCGACGTGCCGCTGGTGGTCACCTACTGCCCGCTGTGCAACTCCGCCCTGGTCTTCGAACGCACCGTCGACACCGCCGAGGGTGCGCAGCTGCTGGACTTCGGGACCTCCGGTCGCCTGTACCTGTCCAACCTGGTCATGTACGACCGGCAGCACCGCAACCTGTGGACCCAGTTCGAGGGCGAGGGCGTGATCGGCGAACGCTTCCTCGGCACGGAGTTGACCCGTGTACCGGCCTGGCTGTTCGGCTTCTCCGAACTGCGTGAGCTCCACCCCGAGGCACAGGTCCTCTCCCGCGACACCGGTCACAACCGCGACTACGGCCGCAACCCCTACGTCGCCTACGACCAGGAGGGTCGCGCGCCCTTCCTGTTCGACGGCGCCCTGGATGAGCGTTCCGCCGCGATGGCCCGGATCGTCGGCCTCGCCCAGGGCGATGCGTCCGTCGCGGTCCCGCTCGAGCAGCTCGCCGAGGAGCGCAGCATCGAGGTCACCGTCGGCGGGCAGGATGTGGCCGTGCTGTGGGCGCCCGGCCAGTCCTCCGCACTCGACGCCGCCACGATCGACCAGGGCCGTGACGTCGGCCAGACCGCGGCCTTCCTCGCCGAGCTCGACGGTGCGCCCGTGGACCTGCAGCCGGGCGACACCGAGGACCGGTTCGTCGATCAGCGCAGCGGGTCCACCTTCGACCTGCGCGGTCGGGCACTCGACGGCCCCCTGGAGGGTGCACAGCTCGAAGCCGTCACCCACGACGACACCTTCTGGTTCGTCTGGGTGGCCTTCAAGCCCGACACCGAGCTGCTGGG
>JAWLFQ010000018.1:0-34665 GCA_041685505.1 Nitriliruptoraceae bacterium | reverse complement strand
GGAAGTCGGCAGCCTCGGTCGTGGTCAGCATCGGCTCGGTGCCTGACGCCAGCCCGTGGACCACCTTGCGCAGCGTCTTGAGCGTGTCCGGGGGCAGGTCGATCGGCTCGCCGCCGCCGACCGTGACCGCCGTCGCCTGGTCGCCAGCGTGGCGAAGGGCCGACTCGAGTTGCGCGTCGAGAGCGGCGAACCGTTCGCTCCTCGTGTTCGGCATGCTCACCCTTCTGATCTTTATCTGTAACAAGTGTAACCCCGGAAGGCGCCGGTCGGGTCGGTGGATCCGGTGGGCGGCGCGCGTCCGAGAGGTTCAGGTCCGTGTGTCCTTATGGACATGGGGGTTCAAGTCCCCCCTCGCCCACCACCATGTGTCGGAACCGTCACCTCCCGACGGAGTACTCCAGGCAGCATCTGACCTCACTCCGGCGGCCAGGCTGTCGGGCCCGGCCGCCGGTCGTCGTTACAGGCCTTAGCTCACCGTGTCGCGCCACGCCGTGGGCGCAAGCAGGTGCCGTTGGTGCAGGACCGTCCTGGGGCAGGCCGATCGCGCCGGTCCGGGATGCTGGTGTGCGTCGGGTGGACGTACGTGGGCGTTCTTCCTCGCACCTATCGCCGCAACGGCGGTCCCCGGACCGTCGCCGGGCATGGCCAGCCACGATCTCACGAACAAGAAGCGGAGCGACCTTCGGGTCGCCGCCCTGCGGCCTGCTACGCCTCCGACTGGCGCGATGCTGCGGCCAACCACACCTGCTGCTGAAGCACCGGCGGAGGCGGAGCTGATGCCGCCCCCGGAACTGCTTGAGCAGGCCCGGGCGCTGGTGGCCCGTTTCGATGGCATCACCGACCGGATGCCTCACCAGGGTGGGGCGGCATCCGGTGCATCAGGGGGGCACGCGGGTGAGGCCCTACGCGAGGAGCCCCTCGAGGATGGCCAGCAGAGCGTGGATGCGGTCACGACCTGCGACTCGCGAGCGCCGACGGTGGACAGGGGCTCGATCGATCGCGGCCTTTCCCCGCGTACTAGCCATCGCCGGCGGGTGTGTCCGGATGGGTATCCGCCACGCGGGCATCGCGTTGCCCCATCGGCTGCGGGTCACCGCCCGTGGTGTCGACCACCGTCTGGCGTTCAGACTCGGCGTTGAACTCCGCGCCCAACAGGATCGAGAACGCGGTCAGGTAGAGCCACAACATCAGCACGATGACGCCCGCCAGGGCGCCGTAGGTCTCGGCGAAGTTGCCTGCGACCTCGACGTAGAGGGTGAAGCCGGCCGAGGCGATCAACCAGAGGACGGTCGCCAGCAGTACCCCGCCGGTCACCCACCGCAGTTGCGGCTCGGCCCGATCAGGGGCGTAGCGATAGACCAGTGCCATGGCGCCCATCGCGAGCAGCGCCAGCAGGGGCCATTGCCCGATCCGCACCGCCAGTTCGGCGCCCGACCCCAGTCCGAGGGTGTCGAGGACCGCTGGTAGGACCGCGATGAGGCCGAGCGCCAGCAGCAGGAAGACCAGACCCCCCACCGTGAACACGAGTGCGAGGCCGCGCTTGCGGACGAAGGACCGCCGGTCGACCTCGTCGTAGGCGGCGTTGCACCCCTCGATGAGCCCAGCCATGCCTGCCGATGCGCTCCAGAGCGCCACGAGGGTCGACACCAACAGCGTCCCCGACAGGGCACCTGAACCGGTACCCGCGATCTGCGTGAGCTGCTGCTCGATGATCCCGGCCACCTGCTCCGGCACGGCCTCAGTGATCGCGTCGATCTGCTCGGTGATCGTCGCCGGATCCGCCACGAGGCCCCACAGGCTCACCGCCGCGATCAGGGCGGGGAACAGCGCGAGCAGCGCCTTGAAGGCGACCCCGGCCGCCAGCAGCGATACATGGTCCTCCTTCAGTGCGGCGACGACACGCTGCAACACCTCCTTCCACCCACGAGCGGGGATGTCGGTGGGGGTGCTCGCCGACTTCCCCCGGCCCGGTTGCCGGTCGCTGGGTCCGCCGCGCGAGGCGTGTTCATCATCCACGTCGTGGTCTCCGGTGTCCGCTCTCGGGACGCTCGTCGGTGTGGTCGGGTCGGTGCGGGAGCCTGAGCGAACGACGTCGATGGTGTCACGGATCCGAGGGGGGTGCGCGGTCGTCCGTTGCGGTCGGACCCGAGCCGGCAGGACATCGGCCAGGGACGATCTGCACGTCCGTCGCTCACCGAGCGTGCTCGTTGACGCGGTGGGTGCCGATCATCGCGGTCATCCTGCTGATCCTGGGCGCGTTCACCGGGGTGCGCGGTCCTTCCCGCGTCTCGTCACGCTTTCGATGCACGCACCCAGACCCACTCATCGACAGTGTCCGCCTCGCACTGCGCGTACCACGGACGGGGGACGGTGGCCGGTGTGGGCAGGCACTGCTGCACTGTGCCCCGGTCGACCCGAGGAGCAGCGTGCAGATCAGCCAGAGTTCCCGCGTGGGGTTCGCGGGCCTCCTCGCGTTGATGGCGACCTACGCGCTGGGCCGGCAGGCCTTCGGGCTGTTCGTGCCGAGGTTCCGGGAGGAGTTCGGCCTGTCGCTGGACGCGCTGGGCTTCTACGCCAGCGCAGCGCAGGCTGGCTATCTCGTGGCCACGGTTGCGACCGGTGTTCTCACGGCCCGCTACGGGCCTCGCGTCCCGGTGGTGTCGGGATGCCTGTTGCTGGCGTTCGGCGCGGCGACGACGGCGACCGCTCCTGGTCCGGTACTGCTGGCGGTGGGAGTGATCGCGGCGGGAACCAGCGCTGGTGGGGCGTGGGCGCCGTTCTCGGACGCGATCGCGTACAGGGTCCCCTCGGACGGGACACGCCGATCGCTGTCGCTGGTCAACGCCGGCTCTCCGGTGGGCCTGGTGGTCGCCAGCGTGCTGGTGCTGGTGGCCGGGGACCGGTGGAGGGCCGTGTGGTGGGGGTTCGCAGCCGTCGGACTGCTCGCCGCGATGGCGTCCTGGCGGGTGCTGGCACCGGAGGAGAAGGGTCAGGTCGGCGGCCATAGACGCCCCCGACTGGGCTGGTTCCTCAACCCCCGATCGATACGGATGTTGGTCGTCGCGCTCGGGATATCGATCACCTGCGGCGCCTACTTCGCCTACGCACCCGTCACCGCCGAGGATGCCGGCCTCGGCAGTGCGATCGGTCCGGTCATGTGGGCGACCCTGGGGGTCGCCGGCGCGTCGGTGGGCGCCTTCGGCGGCAGCATCGCGAACCGCTTCGGCGTACGCCGGCCCCTGGCGGTGATGCTGGTCCTGATCAGCGCGGCGATGCTGGTGCTGCTCGTCGCGCCCGGCTCGATGGTCGCCGCGCTGGTGTCGGCCGGCATGTTCGGTGTGGGGTTCACCACCGGCTTCGCGCTGTTGGTGATGTGGAGCCAGCACGTCTACCGCGACCGCCCCAGCACCGGTTTCACCCTGGCCATCGTGTTCATCGCGGCGGGATTCATCATCGGTCCGAGCCTGTTCGGCCTGCTGGCCACCGGTGCCAGCGGCGACGTGGCGCTCCTGGTCACGGCGACACCCGCCCTGCTGGTCGCCCTGGTGCCGCCTGCGCCGGAGAACCGCCTCAAGCCGCTCAGGCCCCGGTAGCCGCGGGCACGGTCGGCGCACTCCCCGCAGCGCCACGTACGTGGGCGATGACAGGAAAGTGTCGCCCCGCTAACTTCCTGTCATACGAGGTTGGCCTCCGCGACAGGGAGCGGTGTGCTCGGGGATCGGATCCGCGCTCTGCGATCGGCGCGCGGGCTCACGCAAGCGCAGCTCGCGGAGCTCGCGCAGGTGAGCCGACAGCTGGTCGGTGCGGTCGAGGCTGACCGGCACCTTCCACGGGTCGATGCGGCTCTCCGCCTCGCCGCTGCGTTGTCGACCACGGTGGAGGACCTGCTGTCCGCGGATACCACGGATGCGGTAGGAGTCCTGGAGCCTGCGCAGGACGGGTCCTTGGTGCGGGTCGGTCGTGTCGGGGACCGCCTGGTGTGCGTGCCTGTGGCAGGATCCGGGGAGGGATGGGCATCGGCCGACGCGCAGATCGGCCAGGGTGCGGTCGAGCTGTTCGACGTGGAGCGACCCACGCTGATCGTGGCCGGCTGCGATCCGATCATCGGGCTCACCTCGCGGCTACTGGAGGTCACCAGCGGCCCACGGGTGGTGCCGGTCGCGACGTCCAGTGCCACCGCTGCGGCGGTGCTGGCGGCCGGCCGCAGCCACGCGGTGACCGTGCATGGGCCCGCTGTCGACGAGCGACGAACCGCGGGAGCGGTACGCCGGTGGCACGTCGCGCGGTGGCGGGTGGGCTTGGCCGCACCTGCCGACCTGCCCCCAGGGTGGGTCGATGACGCGTTGGCGGGTCGCGTCCCGGTCGTGCACCGCGAGGCCGGCGCCGGGAGCCAGGCGGCCTTCGATTCCGCGCGGCGCCGTGACGGGGGCGAAGCTGCTCCGGTGCGCGGACCGAGGGTCGGTGGGCATGCCGAGGCGGCGTCGCGGGCGGCGAGCGATGCGATGGTGGCCGTGACCATCGAGCCGGCCGCACTCGCCAACGGGCTGTCGTTCCATCCGCTCGAGACCCACACCTCCGAGCTGTGGGTCCCCGTCGAGCACGCCGACAACGCCCTTCTGCAGGCGTTCATGAACGAGGTGACCGGCGGGAGGGTGCACCGCAGGCTGGCCGCGATCGGGGGGTACGACCTGACCGACAACGGCATGGAGGTGGTGGCGTGACCAGCGGCCGCCCTGCGCACGGGCGTCGTCGACCAGTTGGTCCTGCCGGCGACGGTGTGACGCCGCTGCGCAGCCGGGTGCGGGCGTGGCTGCTGCCGCTGGCGGTGGTGGCGCTGACGGCGGCGGGGTGCGGTGCGCAGGGCGACGGTGCGGCGTCGGGCCGTGTGTCGGGCGAGCTCGTGGTGTTCGCGGCCGCCTCCTTGAACGACGCCTTCGATGCACTCGGCGACGCGTTCGGGGACGAGTACCCGGACGTGGAGGTGGTGGCCAACTTCGCAGGGAGCCAGACGCTCGCGAGCCAGATCGCCCAGGGTGCGCCGGCCGATGTCTTCGCCGCCGCGAACACGACCCAGATGGACGTGGTCGCTGCTGCCGGGGGCCTCTCCGCTGCTCCGGAGGTCTTCACCACCAACCGGCTGGAGATCGCGGTCGAGCCCGGCAACCCCCTGGGCATCGACGGTCTCGCCGACCTCACCGACCCGGGTGTGCAGCTGGTCCTGCCGGCCGAGGAGGTACCTGCGGGCAGCTACGCCCGGCAGGCCCTCGAGGCCGCTGGCGTCACCGTGACCCCGTCATCGCTGGAGCGGGACGTGCGGGCGGCGCTCGCCAAGGTCGAGCTGGGTGAGGCGGACGCTGCCGTGGTGTACGCGAGCGATCTCGTCGTCGCTGACGGACGCGCCGAGGGGGTCCCGATCCCACCTCGCTACAACGTCGCGGCTGCGTACCCGATCGCGGTGCTGGCCGATGCGCCGAACCCGGCGACCGCAGCGGCCTTCGTCGACTTCGTCCTCGGCGACCAGGGCCGGGAGATCCTCGCCGCTCACGGGTTCTCGGCGCCGTGAGCGAGACCGCCGCGCACACCACCTCGCGCACCGCAGCCGGCGTCGCACCCCCACGCGTCGCCGTCGCCCTCGGGATCGTCGCCCTGGCGTTGCTCATCCTGCCGTTGCTCGGCCTGACCCTGCGGGCCCCCTGGACACGGGCCGGTGAGCTGGTCACCGACCCGGTGGTGCGCCAGGCCCTCCAGCTGTCGATCATGTCCTCCCTGGCGGCGCTGGCGATCTCGGTGGTCCTCGGGGTGCCGTTGGCCCTGGTCTTCGCCCGCTTCGACTTCCCGGGCAAACCCTTCGTACGGGCGCTCGCGATCCTGCCGATGGTGATGCCGCCGGTCGTCGGTGGGGTCGGGCTGCTCGCGGCCTTCGGTCGTCGGGGGCTGGTGGGGAGGCCCCTCGAGGGGCTCACCGGGATCACCATCCCCTTCACCCCCGCTGCCGTGGTGATCTCCGCGACCTTCGTGGCGATGCCCTTCCTCATCGTCACCGTGGAGTCCGGGCTGCGCATGGTCGACCGCCGACTGGAGGACGCGGCGGCGACGCTCGGGGCCGACCGCTGGACCATCCTGCGGCGGGTCGTGCTCCCGTCACTGTGGCCCTCCCTGGCGGCCGGGATGGCGCTGTGCTGGGCCCGTGCGCTGGGCGAGTTCGGAGCGACCATCACCTTCGCCGGCAACATGCCGGGACGCACCCAGACGATGCCGCTGGCCGTCTACCTCGAACTGGAACGCAACCCCGAAGCCGCCTACCTGCTCAGCTTCGCCCTGCTGGCGGTGTCGGTCGCCGTCCTGGTCGCCCTGCGCGAGAGGTTCCTGACCGCCACATGAGTGCCACGGTGACCCCCGCTACTGCCGACATGGCCGGACTCGATGCCGAGCTGGCGCTGCGGCTCGGCACCTTGGACCTCGAGGTGGCGATCCGGGCCCAGCCCGGCGAGGTGGTCGCCATCCTCGGACCGAACGGTGCCGGCAAGACCAGCCTGCTGCGGGCACTGGCCGGGTTGCTCCCGATCGGACGCGGCCGGGTCACCCTCGACGGTCGCGTCATCGAGGACACCACCGCCGGGACGTGGTGCACCCCACAGCAGCGTGCGGTCGGGGTGATGTTCCAACAGCAGCTGTTGTTCCCCCACCTCACCGCGCTCGAGAACGTCGCGTTCGGGCCCCGTTCCCGCGGCGTGCCACGCCACGACGCGCGCCGCCGTGCCCGTGGCTGGCTGGAACGGGTCGGGCTCGACGGCGCCGAGACGGCCAGGCCCGGTGCGCTGTCGGGTGGACAGGCGCAGCGGGTCGCACTGGCCCGTGCGCTGGCGAGCGACCCCGCGCTGCTGCTGCTCGACGAGCCCCTCTCCGCGCTGGACGTCGACGCACGGAGGTCCGTACGCCAACTGCTGCGCCACCACCTCGACGCCTTCACCGGACCGGTGCTGTTGATCACCCACGAGCCGCTCGAGGCCATCACCCTGGCGGATCGGCTCGTGATCCTCGAGCAGGGGAGGATCGTGCAGGACGATCGCCCCGAGGTGGTCGCCCGCCGGCCCCGCTCGGCATGGGCCGCCCGACTCGTCGGCCTCAACCACTACCACGCGCAGGTCGAGGGGTACACCCTCACCCTCGACTCGGGCGCCACCCTGACGGCCTCGGCCGCCGCCCACCCGCCCGGACCGGCACGGGTCACCATCCACCCCCGCGCCGTGGCCCTGCACCCGAGCCAGCCCGCCGGCTCGCCACGCAACACCTGGCCGGCGACGATCGACGCGCTCGACATCCACGATGACCAGGTCCGCGTCCACCTCGATGGACCCATCCCGATCGTCGCGCAGATCACCGCTGCAGCACTCGCCGACCTCTCGCTCACTGAAGGCAGCCGGGTGTGGGTCGCCGTCAAGGCCACCGAGATCGACCACTGGCCCGCCTGACGGTCCTGCGACCCCTGCTCTGCCGGGACGTCGTGTGCCACCACGCCGCCCGGTTCACGCCGGTGTGGTCTGGTCGGGGGGCATGCGTCGGTACCTGGTGGCGAACCACACCACGGAGCCGCTGGCCAGCAGCACCAGCCCACCGACGACGGCGAGGAAGGGCAGCGTGACGGCGAGCACCACGCACAGGACGAGGCCGAGCCCGGCCAGGCCCCGCGGCCACAGCCGCTCCTGCGAGGTCAGCCGCCACGCGGAGGCGTTCGCCAGGGCGTAGTAGGTCAGGACCGCGAAGGACGAGAACCCGATCGCCTCGCGCAGGTCGGCCACCAGCAGGGTGGCGCTCACGATCCCGGCGACGGTGAGCTCCGCACGGTGCGGGGTCCGGTGGACGGGGTGGACGGCGGCCAGCACGCCGGGCAGTTCCCGCCGCCTGGCCATGGACAGCGCGGTCCGGCTGATCCCGGCCAGGAGGGACAGCAACACCCCTCCTGCCGCCACGGCAGCACCGGCCTGCACCAGCGGGCTCAGCGCAGCCCAGCGGCCGGCGGCGACGGCATCGGCGAGCGGAGCCGGCGACCCGGCGAGCTGCCCTGGTCCGAGCGCGAGGAGCGCCGCACCGAGCACGACCGTGTAGATCGCGACCACGATCGCGAGCGCCATGGGGATGGCACGCGGGATGGTGGTCGCAGGATCGACGACCTCCTCCCCGAGCGTGGCGAGGCGTGCGTAGCCGGCGAAGGCGAAGAACAACAGCCCCGCACCCTGGAGGACCCCGAAGACCCCGGCAGGCAGCGTCGCATCGAGGTTGGCGGTGCTGGCCGTCCCACCGAGCAGCGCACCGGTGACCACCACGGCCAGCGCGGCGAGTACCAGCACCACGATGACCCGCGTCAACCGGGCGGTCTTCTCCACCCCGCGGTAGTTGATGGCCGCCATGGTCACGACCGCGGCGATCGCGAGCGGTCGTGCGAGGTCCGGGGACAGGTAGGCGCCGAAGGTCAGCGCCATGGCGGCCAGGCTCGCGGTCTTGCCGACCACGAAGCTCCAACCGGCCAGGAACCCCCAGTACGGACCGAGGCGTTCGCGTGCGTACACGTAGGTGCCGCCCGCCTCGGGGTACAACGCCGCCAACTGGGCCGAAGAGGTGGCGTTGGCGTACGCCACCAGCGCTGCCAGCGCGAGGCTGAGCAGCAACCAACTGCCGGCGGCGCCGGCGGCCGGACCGGGCGCGGCGAACACGCCCGCACCGATCATCGCCCCCATCCCGATGATCACGGCATCGGCGGTGGTCAGCCGGCGGTCCAACTCGCCCGAGGGGTTGGTCACCTTCCGCCTCCTCGGGCACACCGATCATCGAGGTCGACACGCGTCGTCACGTCGCGCGGCACACTATCCGCACCCTTCGCTGCCCCTCCCCGGGCCCGACGTCCTGCCCGCACACGACGGAGAAGGAAGAGCCCGTGCCGGCACCGCTGCCCGAGGAGCGCGCCCAGCCGCTCGTCTCCCGGCTGCCGAGGGACCCTGCGCAGCGGTCACGGGTCCTCGCAGCCCACGCCCGGGCCGTGGACGAGGGCCGCGACACCTACCTCGACCCGGCCAGTGGCCTCGTCGTCATGACGGCACTGGCGTTGTGGCGCAACGACGACTGCTGCCGCTCGGGGTGTCGCCACTGCCCCTACCACGACGGCCCCCGCGTCCGACCAGGGGCGGGGCGGTAGACGGACGGACAGCGGCCCCCGCGCGACCCATGGGCATGGTCTGTACGGTGCTCCCACGTACCCAACCGTAGGGATCCAGTTTGTTGCAGGTCACGTCCGATGCCGCGAACGTCCTGGCCGAGGCACGTCAGGCGCAGGAGCTGCCCGAGGAGTACGGCGTGCGGGTCTTCGCCCACGCTGACGACACCGGTCAGGCCTCACTGGCCCTGGCCTTCGCCGACCAGCCCGCAGAAGGCGACCAGGTCACCGAGCAGGAGGGCACGGAGGTCTACGTCGCCCCCGAGCTCGCCGAGTCCCTCTCGGAGAGCACCCTCGATGTCACCGACGGCCCCAACGGCCCGGAGTTGACCCTGGTCCCGCAGGGTGACGAGGAGCAGTAGGACACGTCGGTGCCGGCCTGGGCCCACCGCCCGGGCCGCGTCCCCACGGCCTGCCCACGCCCCGTCCCCCCGGCCTGCTCACGCCCCGTCCCGCGGGGTGATGAGGGCCACGGGACAGGGGCTGTGGGCGATCACCTGTTGGCTGACCGAGCCGACCAGCAACCCGCGGAACCCCCCCAGGCCGCGCGCACCCACCACCAGCAGGCCGGCGCCCTCGGCGACCTCGCACAGCACGGCGCCGGCGCTGCCCGGCCGTACCGTGCGGCGGATCTCCACCTCGCCGGCACCGCCGGCTCTGGCGATCGCATCGTCGATCACCTCGTGGATCTTGGCCACCTCCAGCTCCCTCGTGGTCGCCAAGGACCCCCGGTCGGGCAGTTCGACCGCTGCAGGCTGCGGGTAGGTGTGCTCCAACCGGGGATAGGTGTGGACCAGCTCCAGCATCGCACCATGGAGCCTCGCCTCCTCGAGCGCCCAGCGCAGCCCCCGTACCGCCCCCTCAGAGCCGTCGATGCCGACCACGATCCGTTCCACCGTCGTTCTCCTCTGCCGACGTAGCCGACAGCATGGCACGACGAGCCGCCGTGGGACAGGGTGGTGCCTGCGGTGCCTGCGGTTCCTGCGGTGCCTGCGGTACCGCTACGGGAGGTGCCGGGGGATGAGCAGGGCGTCGAGGTGGCAGGTATCCCTGCCGAGCGCGGCCCATGGGCCGTCGAAGCGGCAGCGCGCCAGGGCACCGGTCGGGACCTTCGTGGCGAGCTGGTCCAGGGCGGCGGCCTCGCCCGACCCGGTGAGCTGAGAGATCAGGTCCTGCACACCGGGGTTGTGCCCGACCAGCAGCGCCCCGGCGAGGCCATCGCCGAGCTGACGGCACCGCGCCAGCCAGGTGGCGGCGCTGGCGCCGTAGAGGTCCCGATCCACGACCACCTCGACGTCCGCACGCAGTCCACCCCGTACCCCCTCCAGGGTGGCCACGGTCCGCGCGGCCGAGGAGCACAGCACCACCTCGACGTCCGAGCCCTGGGCCGCCAGCGCCCGCTCCAGCTTCGGCAGCGCGGCGCGGCCACGGTCGCTCAGGGGCCGATCGTGGTCGTCCAGGCTCGGGTCGTCCCAGCTGGACTTGGCGTGGCGGAGCACGAGCAGGTTGCGGTCCATGTGCGCTACTCCACGCCGGGTACGTGGCGGACCCCGCGTACCCACACGCCGCTGATGTTGTCGGGGTCGGCGAGCACGCTGCTGTGGGTGCTCGGATCACCCTCGACGGTGAGCACGTCGGCATCGAAGCCGGCGGCGAGCTGCCCGGTGTGGGGCGCCCGTGGACCGAGGGTCGCAGGCGCGTTGGCGGTCGCGCACGCGATGGCTTCGAGGGGGCTGAGGCCGGCCTCGCACAGCAACCCGAGCTCGTGGCCGTGCCGTCCCCAGGCGTCGGGTGCGTCGGGGACCGAGATGGCGATGTCGGTGCCCATCGCGATGGTGACCCCCTGCTCGTGGGCGAGCGCGACGGCGTCGCGATGCCTGGCATCGGTGGCGACCAGCTTCTGCCACATCGCGTCGGACAGCGGGCCCTGACCGGCCGCCATCAGATCGGCGACGATCAGCCGGGTCGGGACCAGCACGACGCCGCGTTCCCGCATCGCGGCGCACACCTCCTCGTCGAGGTAGGTCCCGTGCTCGATCGTGCCCACCCCGGCCTCGATCGCCGCGATCATCCCCGGTTTGCCGTGGCAGTGCGCCATCACCGTGCGCTCGGCCATCCCTGCCACCTCCACGATGGCACGCAGCTCCGCGTCGGTGAACTGCTGGTGGATCGGGTGGTCGCGTTCGGACAGCACCCCACCCGAGGCACACACCTTGATCACGTCCGCCCCGATGCGCAGCTGCTCGCGGACGGCGGTCATGCACCCGTCCACGCCGTCGCACACCCGCAGGGTCCCGTCGAGCCGCGCGAGGTCGTGGACCCACTCGAGGGGAAGGTCGTGCAGGTCGCCGTGCCCCCCGGTTGCGGACAGGATCGCGCCGGCGCCGTAGGTGTTGGGACCGGGGATCGAACCCTCCCGGACCGCCCGGCCCAGCAGCACGCCCATCCCGCCGGCGTCGCGGATCGAGGTCACCCCCGCCGCGAGTGCCCTGCGCAGATCGGCGGTGGCCCGTGCCGCGCGGACCGCGACCGGCACCTCCGCCAGCCGGGTCAGCTGCATGCTGGTCAACCCGATGAGGTGGGTGTGGCAGTCCCACAGACCCGGCATGACCGTCTCGGTGTGCACGACCTCGACGCCCGGGGCCTCGGGTGCCCCACTGGCCGGTCCGGCGTAGCTGAGCAGCGCACCCTCGAGGTCGACGACCGCGTCGTCGATCACCGGGCCGCGACCGGGGATCAGGCGTTGTGCGTGGATACGGGTGGTGATGGTTCCGGCTCCGATCGGGGGTTCGGGGGACGGTAGGTGGTCACCGCCTGTCGCTAGTAGCTGCTCACCACAGACGTGTGGCGACCTCCTCCCACAGCTGCGCGTAGGCAGCGGTGGCGGGGGAGCGCGGCGCGAAGGCACGCACCGGTGCGCGTTCGGGCCCCATGCGCTCCACCGCCGTGGTGTTGGGCACCACGGTCTCGAGGACGTCGTCCTGCTGCGCGAGCTGCGTGGCCGTCTCGCGCTGGAGGGCTTTGCGGCGGTCCAGCATCGACACGTGGGCGACCAGTTCGGGTCCTTTGGCGTCCTCCGCAGCCAGCACCTTCAGCTGCGCGAAGGTCAGCATCGCCAGCGTCGTCGGTACCACCGGCACCACCAGCAGGTCCGCCGCGCGCAGTGCGGACTCGATGCCGAGCGACGCGCCGGGTGGGCAGTCGAGCACCACCAGGTCGTAGGCCGTCTCGAGGGGGACGAGCAGCCGCCCGAGCCGTCGTCGCGGCTTGCCGGCCGCGTCGAGGTTGCGGTCCAGCGCACGCAGGGACAGATCCGAGGGCAGGACGTGCACCCCCTCGACGGACGTCGCACGGATCTCCGCAGCCAGTTCCGCGTCGCCCGACACCAGATCGGCCGCGTCCCCGCCCACCAGGCGGTGCTCCGCACGCAGCAGGTAGGTGGCGGAGCCCTGGGGGTCGAGGTCCCACACCAGCACGCGGACGCCGGTGCGGGCGGCCTCGGCCGCCAGGTTGACCGCGGTCGCCGTCTTGCCGACCCCGCCCTTGATGCTGGCCGTTGCGACCACCTTCACCGCGACATCCTGTCCACCAGCTCGGTCAGGGTGCGGCGGGCCCGTTTGCGGCGGTAGTCGGCGAACCGTGCGTCGAAGTCGGCGCGTGCCTGCTCCCGTTGTCGGTCGAGGGCCGTCGCCAGCCGCGCACCGGCCTCCAGCGTGCCCGGGCGGGGGCTGGCACCCCTACGGGACCCGCCGTCCGCGGTCATCTCTGCGAGCACCATGCGCAGCCGCTCGGCCTGCACATGCGCGTCCTGGAAGGCCCCCAGGTTGTCCTGCAGGTGGGTGAGATGGGTGATGGTGGCGGCGCTGCGCTTCCTGCCGCCGAGATGACCGAAAGCCTCCAGCAGGTAGCGCAGCCGCTTGCCATCCTTGCGCAGCTCGTGGAGCTCGGTCGCAGGACTGTCGGCCCGGATGCTCCGACCCCGTTCGAGCACCCGCTCTTGGGCAGCGAGGATGCGTGCTCCCACGACCCTGCCCAGCGGTTCCTCCGCGCGCCTGCCACCGGTGACCTGGTCATCGGGCTGCTCGAGCCAGGCGCGCCAGCTCGCCCGCAGCTGGTGGGCGCGGTCGGAACCGAGCGCCCGGGCGACCTCGCCGTGGGCTTCGGCACGCTGGCCGGCGAGATGGGCCAGCACCGGCTCCAGCTCGGCCGCGTCGACCGGATCGAGCAGGTCCGTGAGCTCCTGCCAACTGGCGACGTAGACGTCGAGGTCCCGCGCCGAGGAGGTCACCGTCCCGAGCCATCTGAAGGCGTCACGCTGGTCCCGGCGGACGTCAGCCGGCAGCACACGCCGCGACTGCGCCAGCAGGGACCGGGTCCGCCGTAGGGCGACCCTGAACTCGTGCAGGAACGCGTCGTCGATGTGGTCGGTCGTGCCCTGCCAGTTCGCGTCCAGGGCGTCGGCGAAGCTGCGGAGCACCGTACGGACGCCGACCAGGGCGGGTGCGCGGCGATCCAGCTCCGGGCGGAGAGGACCACGCCACCCCCGCAGGTCCACGCCCGCTCGGGTCGCCGCGAGGCGGAGACCATCGCCCTGGAGAGGCGCATCCAGGCCCGCCGCCGAGGTGGTCTCGCGCAGCGCCGCGGCCAGTCGGTGGCGCAGGGCCTCGGCCGCGGTATCGCGGCCCGGCAGCGCCTCCACCTCGATGGTGGTGCGCGGCCCGCCGTCGCCGGCCGGTTCGACCTCCAGGTCGGTGTCGAGGTGGACGACGGCCTGGGGGATGCCGTCGACCTCCAGCGTGCCGCTGGCGCGGTGCGAGGTGAGGGTCAGCTGGGGCAGTAGCGCACGGTCCTTGGCTGCGGCCAGTAGCCGGGACCGCAACGGTCCGCGTGGCAGGGCGGTGAGCTGCAGCGGCGTGCCCTGTGGCAGCGCCGTAGCGAGGAACAGTTGCGCCGATGGGCCGCCACCGCCGGTCACCCGGAGGGTGTGGGCCTGCGCGCCGTGTGCGCGGGTCTCGAGCTGCAGGCCTGCTCGCCACAGCCCGCCATCGAAGCTGTCGTAGCGGGTCCGCTGCAGCCGGGCGGGCAGCTCCAGCTCGACCCCGGCCGAGCGAAGCGCCTCCTCGACCGCGCCGACGGGCAGCTCGCTGGCATCGAACACTGCGCTGGTCATGCGGCCCCGATCCGTCCGGCCCCGGCCCCGGCGCCAGGCACCGGGTGCCGGCGTGGCCAGGCTAGGTGGCGCGGCAGCCTACGGCCGGGAGCGGTGTCACGACGGGGTGCGTGTCAGCTGCGGCCGCCGACACCCTGGAGCCAGCCCTGTGACCGGGCATCGAAACCGTCGGTGGGCTCCGACGCGACGACGTCGTCCGCATGCGGCCCGGCCGTACCGGCGCCTGCGCTCCCGGCGTCGCCGGCATCCGTCGGGGTCGATACGGGCTGCGTGCCGCCCTCGACCACCGCGCGCAGCCGGTCGGACATCTCGTTCAGGTCGGTGGCTGCCTCGCACAGCCTCCGGGCGTTGTCCGAGGACTCGTTGGCAGCCTCGGCGACGGTGTGGATGCTCGATGAGATCTCCGTTGAGCCCGTGGCCACCTCGCCGACGGAGCGGGACACCTCCGCGGTGGTGACCTGCTGCTCCTCGACCGCGGCTGCGATGGCGCGCTGCAGGTCGGCGATGCGCTCCACGACCTCGCCGACCCCCGACATCGTCGCGACGACGTCCGCGGTCCCGGTGCGGATGGCGTCGACACGGTCGCTGATGCGTGCGGTGGCCTGTGCCGTCTCGGTCGCAAGATCCTTGACCTCGCCGGCAACCACCGCGAAGCCCTTGCCAGCCTCTCCGGCGCGTGCGGCTTCGATCGTGGCGTTGAGCGCGAGGAGGTTCGTCTGCTCGGCGATCGAGGTGATCAGCTCGACCACGCCGGCGATCTCGTGCGAGGCCTCCTCCAGCGCGCTGACCTTCTCACCGGCGGCGGCGGAGGTGTCGATGGCTTCGGTCGCCACGATCGTGGCCTGTTCCGCGTTGCGGGCGATCTCCGAGATCGCGGCGTTGAGCTCCTCCACCGCACTGGCCACCGTCTGGGTGTTGGCGCTGACCTCCTCGCCCGCACCAGCGGCGGTGCCGGCCCGGTCGGCCGTCGAGCCCGCGACGTCACCGACACGCACCGCGAGGCTCTCGATGCGTGCGGACGCACCGACCAGTTCCTCGGCGCTGCCCGAGACCTGACGCGCGACTGAACGGGCCAGCGCCCAGCTAGCCACCGCTCCCAGGAGCAGGACCAGCAGCCCGAGCCCGATGAGGAGACCGCGTGCCTGGTTCTGCATGGCGACCAGTTCGGTGACGGGCACCGCCACCATGGCGACACCGATCGGTGCGTCGGTGAAGTCGGTGATCGGCAGGTGTCGGGTGGCGTGGGGTACGTCGTTCAGGCTGGCCTCTGCGTCGACCACCTCGCCGGCGAGCACACCGGCGAGCACGTCGCCGTCGACCAGCGGTTCCTCACCGATGGTCGAGGCGAAGGTGGTGAAGTCCGTGGCACCGGCACCGGTGACCTCGCCATCCTCGATGCGATCGCCCGCGGCGAGGTAGAGCGCGACGTCCACGCCGTTCGCCTCGGAGAACCGGGCGAAGAAATCCGCGCCGAAGGAGGCGCCGATCTCCACCGAACCGATGTGGGTACCCGCGTCCTCGACCGGCACCACCGCGCGCATCCCCAGGCCACCGACCCCGAGCTCCAGGCCCGTGACCGTGGTCTGCTGTGCGTTGGCGTCGAGCACCGTCTGGCGGAACCCCGAGAGGTCATCGCCGTGTTTGTCCGGCATGTGCGTCCGCAGGAAGGAGGTAGCCGGCGGGGTGTGGAACTGCAGCTGCGCCGCCCCGTACTCGGCCTGCAGCGCCGCGAACGGGCCTTCGGTCAGCTCCAGCAGTCGGTCACGATCGCGGGCGGCGAAGGCGGCGATGATGTCGGGGTTGGTTGCCAGGCTGGTGGCGACCGAGGCGCCCTGGAAGGCGACCGCGTCCAGCTCCACGGTCAGCGCATCGGCGGTGCGCTGCAGCTCGCGCTGCTCTGCCTCCGCGGACAGCTGGCGCGCGGACAGCAACCCGACGGCTGTGGTGGCGACGACCGCCACGGCGACCACGACGACGGTCACGGTGACCAGTCGTTGTTGCAGGGTGAGACGTGACAGCCGTGTCCGCATGAGTGACCCCCGTTCTGGACCAACCGGTCTGGATGCCCGGTCGGCAGGGGCGGGGGCGGCCACAGCGTTCGTGCGCCGAGGATGCGGATACGCGCGCGTGTCGCCCACTGGAGCGCAGGTGCGGCGTGCCCTGTCGCCAGTGTCGAGTGGCCGCGGTTCGGGTCAGGACTGGCCGAAGCCGTCGGGCAGCTCGGTGTCGAGCAGGGAGGCGTGCCAGCGCGCCTCGATCCAGCGGTCCCCGACGCGCTTCCACACGATCGTCACGACGCAGTGGAACCGTCCGGTCAGCCCGCCGACGGTCAGCAGCTGGGTGAAGTCGACCACTCCCATACCCGTGTCGCCCCAGTCCACGGCGTCGTAGCGGGAGACGACGGTGTCGGTGTCCGCCTCCATCGCATCGAGCTGTGCGAACAACTGGACGAACCAGCTCTCCCAGCCGGCGCGGTCACGGATGACCTCGGCGCCGCCGTTGGGGTCGATGTCGATGATGCCGAGGTCGTCGTCGCAGCGTGCGGCCAGGGTGGGCAGGTCGTGGTCGCGCACCGAGGCGAACAGTTCCGCGGTCTCCGCCGCGAAGGGTGCCTCCAGCGCGGCCAGCTCCTCCAGGGTGAGCTGCTCGCCGTCGGTGATGGTGCGCGAGGTGTGCGCAGCGTCGGTGGTCGTTGCGGTGGTGGCGGTGGGCATGTCAGCTCCGATCGGGGTCCGGTGTGCGGCGTTCGGAACCCGGGACCCGTCCGGGCCACCCGGCGCACCCAACGGTCGGTCACCTCGTACCATCGGGGCCCATCGCCGGGCTGAGGAGCGAACGGGTGAGCCAGGACACCACCGGGCAGGCCGCGCCCACGGATCGATCGCGGTCGGCGGCGGACAGGATCGCCCGGCAGGTCCTGCGCATCGGGGATGCGGACCCCCAGGCGCTGCTGTCGCTGAAGGGTTCCATCTGGTTGTCGGCGATCCGGTGCATCATCATGTACGCCGTTCTCCCCGCCCTCGCCCCCGTGGTGGGGTGGATCGGCGTCCTGGCCCGGCCGCTGTCCATCGCGCTCGTGCTGGTGGCCACCGGGCTCTCCATCCACAGCCTCCGGCGGGTGTGGCTGGCGGACTGGGAGCACCGGTGGGCCTACACGGCCTTCATCGGCGTGGTGCTCTGCCTGCTGGCCGTCGTGCTGGTCTACGACCTCCGCGCGCTGCTGGCCGGTTAGGACCCGCACGGTCCGATCCGGCCGGGAGGGGTGCCGTGTCACGGAGCGCACTGGCGCCGGGCGCAGGTTGCACGGTCACCATCGGGGGCCTGGCCGGCCGGCGTCGGGCATCGGTACGCTGACGTTCTGCGACCACAGGTCGTGCTCCCGACGCTGCTGTCAGTGCTCCCGCGCTCCCGTGCGGCGTCTCGGCCGGTGGTGGCAGGGCCCGTCGACGCATGCGTACCGACGCTGCCGTCCCCGGGCCGTGAGGCCTCCCATCCCAACCTCCTACAGGTCGTCGCCATGTTCGCGCTCCCACCGGAACTTCCCACATCCCTGCTCGAGTACGCCCCGGGTCGCATCGTTCCGGCCGATCCGACCACATGGCCGATCGTGGAGGTCCACGATCGCGTCGGCATCGTCAGCACGATCCCGCGCTACGCGCTCGAGATGCTGACCCTGCGCACCGACATCGACCCGGAACGGGTCCGGTGGCTGGTCAACGGCAGCTCCACGCGGCCGCTCACCAACCGCCACGTGCACCTCGTGCACCACCGGGCTCGGCTGCACGCTGTGGACGGCCACCACGCCCTGGCTGCGCACCTGGCGGCGGGCTCCGACCGCATCCCGGTCCGTCTGGTCACGCCCAGCGTGGTGCACGATCGGGACGCCGTCGAGGTGCGCCGGGAGATGGGGGCCGCCTGAGCGGTCCTCACCCCTGACCGGCGTCGTCACCGCGGGCCAGGACACGCCCCCGCTCGATGACGCCCTGACGGCGTGCCCGCACGGCTTCCGGGTCCACGCTGTGTCCCCGACCCCGCTCCCGCTCCAGGGACAGCGCCTCGTCGCGGGGGACGCCGGACAGCAGCCGGTAGGTGGCCAGCAGCGCACCGGCCACGGACGGATCGGTCCCGGCGACGGCCTCAACCACCTGTGCCGTGGCAGCCTCCAGTTGCTCGTGGGGGACCACGGCGTTGACCAGGCCGAGTTGGGCAGCCTCCGCACCGTCGACGAAGCGGCCCGTCAGGCTCATCCCCATGGCGTGGCGCAGGCCGATGACACGGGGCAGCAGGACCGTGAGCCCCCCCGAGGGGTGGATGCCGACCCGGGCGTGGGTGTCGGCGAACCGTGCCCGCTCGGACGCGATCGCCAGGTCGCAGCACAGGACCAACTCGAGGCCGCCGGTGACCGCTGCGCCGTTCACCGCAGCGATCGTGGGGGTGGACAGCGTCTGCAGGACCTGCCACGGGTCGGCGTCCTGCGCTGCGACCTCGGCCAGGTCGAGACGGTCGGCGGCCACCTCGTCGAGGTCGAGCCCGGCACAGAACGCAGGATCGGCCCCCGTCAGGACGATGGCGCGTACCGCCTCGTCGGCGTCCGCGGCGCGGAGCTCGCGCACCAGCGCTGCCATGGTGGCAAGATCGAGGGCGTTACGGCGGTCGGGGGCGTCGAGCCGCAGGACCACACGATCGGGCTGACGATCGATCGACAGACGCGGCACGCTGGTGCTCCTTGACGGGCGCGGGCCCGCACCGACCGGGCGGGGCCGTGATCCTGCCAGAGCATGGGTGTGTGCGGGGCATCCGCGCCGCGATCACCGAACGTCGAGATCGAAGGGGAGGTCCGTGCACAGCAGTGCGTGGCCCGGAGGCGACCCGACCCCGAGCGGTGGGTGCGGATCCCGCCGGGCCGTCCCGACGCCGCGTCTGCTCGCGGGTGTGCTGTCCTTACTCCTGCTCGCGGGCTGCGCCGAGCTGGACCCGCGGCTGCCAGCGCCGGTCGCTGAGCGGTCCGAGGCGGCGGAGGTCGAGGCCGGCGCCCGCCCCGACGGCGTCCCGGCTGACGCCCGACCGGCGAACCTCGACCGGGTGGTGGACGGCGACACCATCAGGGTGTTCCCGGCGGCGGCGCACACCACCGATGACCGTGGGTCGGTGCGCGTGCGGCTGCTCAACATCGATGCACCGGAGCTGGCCCGCGACGGTCAGCCGGCGCAGTGCCTGGCCGCCGAGGCCGCCGCCCGGCTGGAGTCGCTGTTGGGCGCGGGCCGGGTCGTGTGGCTCGCCGCGGACGCGGTCGACCGGGACCGCTTCGACCGTCCGCTGCGCGGTGTGTGGAGCGCTGACGGGGTGTTCGTCAACGAGGTGCTGGCTGCGGAGGGGCTGGCCACCTCGGTGGTGTTCGACGACAACGACCGGTTCCTGTCGGTGGTCGAGGCCGCACAGGCGCGCGCGCAACGGTCGGGGCGCGGCGTGCACGGGCAGGCCTGCGCCTGAGCCGGTGCCGGTGGGACCGCGGTGTCAGGGGCACGCCCCCGTCGTCGCCTACCTTGCGCGGCCGAGGTCGACCACCGACCCCGGCCGGGCCCACATCCGGTCGGTCCGCCCACCCGCCCGGAGCCCGGCCGTGACCCTGCTGATCGCGCTCGTGCTCGGTGTCGTGCAGGGCGTGTTCATGTTCTTCCCCGTGTCCTCCACCAGCCACCTGGTGCTGACCCAGACGTGGCTGCGCGACCGGGGCTACGAGGTCCCCGCCCCCGACAGCCCCGAGCTGATCCTGTTCGACCTCGTCGTGCACGTGGGCACGCTGGTGTCGGTGGTGCTCGTGATGGGTGACGGGCTCAAGGAGCTGCTCGCAGGGGTGCGCGAGGATCGGGCCGCCGGCCGCCTGACACCGGGCGGCGGTGCGTTCGCCGAGGCGACCGCGAGCCGGCTGATCCTGCTGATGCTGCTGTCGGTCGCGGTCACCGGCGTGCTCGGGCTGACCTTCCAGGACGCGCTCACCGGCGTGTTCGGCTCACCGACGCTGGTGGCCGCGGCGCTGGTGGTCACCGGCGCCATGCTGTGGTGGACCGACGCGATGACGCGTGAGCGCAGCGGTGTTCGGCTGCGGTTCGGGTGGCGTGGCCCCGAGGACATCACGGTCACCGTTGCCGTGCTCGTCGGTGCTGCCCAGGCGCTGGCGTTGGCCCCCGGGATCTCCCGGTCGGGCACGACCATCTTCGCGGCGCTCCTGCTGGGCATGCAGCGCACCATGGCGGCGCGCTACTCCTTCTACGTGGCGATCCCCACGATCCTGGCGGCGACGGGGTACCAGACCCTCGAGGTCGCCCTGGGTGACGGGTTCGGCACGATCAGCTGGGGTGCCATGACCGTCGGGTTCATCACCGCCGCGGTGGTCGGTACCGCAGCCCTGTGGTTGGTGCTGCGTCTGCTGGAGTCCGCCCGTTTCCGGGTGTTCTCGCTCTACGTGTGGGCCCTGGCCGCGGCTGTGCTCGTCAGTGGCATCGGTGTCCAGCACGCCGCCTGAGGGCACCTCACGGACACCGTTGCGGCTGGGAGCCGGCAGGCACGTCCTCCTCCTCCTGCGCCGGCGTATCCCCGGTGCCCCCGGTCGAGGTCTCACCGCTCGACCCCGCAGCGCCGGTCCTGCCGGACGACTCCTGCTCGGGGTCCTGCTCGCCCTCGATCAGCCACGTGAACAGCTCCCGGGCGGCCTGCTCGTCGGGTTCGAGCAGCCAGGCCTCGGTGCCCGTCGCCTGCTGGCCGGGGACCGTGCGCGCCGCAAGCTCCTCCTGCAGGGTCCTACGGTGCCCCATGACCAGCTCCCGGATGCGGTTGAGCGTCAGGCTGCTGTCGATCTGCATCGAGCTGGCGATCGCCTCGGCCAGACGCAGCGCGCGCACCGGCTCGGCGAACACGCCGTTCTCCTGGACCTGGTCGCGCAGTTCGACCAGCAGCCGCTGCTGTCGGCTGATCCGTCCGAAGTCGTCGTCGATGCCGCGCGCCCGCGCGAAGGCCAGGGCGTCCGCACCGTCGAGCACCTGGCAGCCGGCATCGAGGTCGAGGTTGGCGCGTGCATCGCGCAGGGGCTCCTCGATGAACATCTCCACACCGCCGATGGCGTCCACGGCGTCGACGAACCCACGGAAGTCGATCATCACGGCGTGATCGATGCCGAGCCCGGACCAGTCGGTCACGGTCTGGACCGCGCAACTCATGCCACCGACCCCGATCGCTTCACCGATGCCGTAGGCGGCGTTGATGCGCCCGCGGCTGCCATCGCAGCGCGTGACCACGGTGTCACGGGGGATGTTGACCATCCGCAGCTGCTCGGCCGCGTCGTCCACGCGGACCACAGCGACGACCTCGGTGCGTTCTCCCCAGGCCATCCCCGTACCGAGCTCCCGTCGCTCCTCGGGGGTCAGCACCTCACGGCTGTCGGAGGCGAGCAGCAGGACGGTGACCGGCTCTGCGTCGCGCTCGATGTGCACATCGGCGTCGGGGTCGTCGGACGGGTCGCTGCCGGCAGCGTCGCCATCACCCTCGCCGAGCGCGCTCTCCGCGGTGCCCGGGGGAGCGCCACCGGCGAGCCCGTCGACCTCGACACGGGTCAGCGACCCGTCGAGGGAGATGACCGCTCCGAGCACGACCGCACCGGCGAACGCCGCGAGCGCCGCCAGTGCGCCGGCGATCCGCGCCGCCCGCCGCCGTCGCTGGCGGCGGTTGCGACCGCCGGCCCAGGAGGTGGCGGCGCCTCCCGCCGTGGCCTCGGTACCGGTCGATGTCACCGTGCGCGCCCCAGACTCGCTCGGCCCGGTGTCCGGGCCGTGACGTCGCGCGCAGATGCGCGCACGACCCGTCCAGGCTACGCCCTGTGGTCTCCGGTGGCACCGATGCCGGGGTCCGGGCGGCCACCCTCCGCCGCGCCGTCCAGCGGGTTCCGGGGTACCGTAACTGGCCGCACCTCTGCACACCCTGGTCCTGCGCCGCCACAGAACCGGCGCAGCGAGCCCTCACTCCTCCCGGAGCCGCCCCGTGTCCGTCGTGTCCGCGGAAGCCGCTCGCCGCCGGACCTTCGCGATCATCTCGCATCCGGATGCGGGCAAGACCACACTGACCGAGAAGTTCCTCCTCTACGCCGGTGCCATCCAGCAGGCGGGCGCGGTGCAGAGCCGCAAGGCCGAACGGTCGACCACCTCCGACTGGTTGGAACTCGAGCAGAAGCGGGGGATCTCGGTCACCTCGGCGGTGGCCCGCTTCGAGCACGACCACACCGTGCTCAACCTGCTCGACACCCCCGGGCACCGCGACTTCTCGGAGGACACCTACCGCGTGCTGTCGGGTGTGGACGCGGCGGTGATGGTGATCGACGCCGCCCGGGGGGTCGAACCCCAGACCGAGAAGCTGTACGCCGTCTGCAAGGCCCGTGGCACGCCCATCATCACCTTCGTGAACAAGATGGACCGGCCCACCCCCGAGCCGCTGGAGATCCTCGACGACCTCGAGGCCAAGCTCGGGATCCCGGGGCAGCCCGTCACCTGGCCGATCAAGCCCGAGGGACGGTTCGAGGGTGTGGTGGACCGCCGCGACCGGCGCAGCTACCGCTTCGAGGCCAACACCCCCGGAGGTGCCCGTATCGCCCAGGAGGATGCGGGCGGGGTCAACGAGGTCGCCGCGGTGGTGCAGGAGGAGCTCGAGCTGCTCGACGAGGTGGGTGCGGACCTCGACCTCGATGCCTTCCTGGCAGGTGCAGCGACGCCGGTGTTCTTCGGCTCCGCGCTGTCCAACTTCGGGGTGCGCCTGCTGCTGGACGCGGTGGTGTCCTACGCGCCGCCACCCGCCGCCCGGGTGGACCGCGAGGACCACCCCCACCCGGTCGACGGACCCTTCGCGGGCCTGGTGTTCAAGGTCCAGGCCAACCTCGACCCCCGTCACCGCGATCGTCTGGCCTTCATCCGGGTGTGCTCGGGACGCTTCGAGCGGGGCGCGACCCTGGTCAACGCGCGTACCGGCCGCAAGACCGTCGCCAAGTACGCACATGCGGTCTTCGGGCGGGACCGGGAGACCGTCGACGAGGCCTTCCCCGGCGACGTCATCGGGTTGGTCAACGCCACCGATCTGCGGGCGGGGGACACCCTGCACGCCGAGGGCACCGAGGTGGTGTTCCCACCGCTGCCGACCTTCACCCCTGAGCACTTCCAGACCGCACATCCCGCCGACCGCAGCCGTATCAAGCAGTTCCGTCGCGGGGTCCAGCAGCTGGACGAGGAGGGGGTGGTCCAGGTGCTGCGCCACGACGACCTCGGCGACCAGGCTCCCATCTGGGCGGCGGTGGGACAGCTGCAGTTCGACGTGGCCTCCTGGCGCATGGCACACGAGTTCGGCGCCCCGGTCCGCCTCGAGGGCACCCGCTTCGAGGTGGCACGCGCGACCGACGATGACAGCGCGGCCCGCCTGGAGGCCATGCGTGACGTGGATGTCTACCGCCGCGAGAACGGGGTGCCCCTGGCGCTGTTCCGCAGCCGCTACGTGGCGGAACGCATCGCCCGCGACCACCCCGAACTCGCCCTCGACACGCTGATCCTGAACTGAGCCATGCTGTTCCAGCTGATGGGTGAACCCCATCCACCCCGTCCATCCACGCGGTTCTCCGGGTGGCGCGTCGTCGTGGTCGCCGCGATCGGTCTCGGGATGACCGGGCCGGGCCAGACCGTCGGGGTCAGCGTGTTCGTGGACCCGATGATCGCGTCGCTGGAGCTGTCGCGCTCGCAGGTCTCCGCCGCCTACCTGGTGGGCACCCTCGTCGGGGCCTTCGCCCTGCCGACGACGGGGCGCATCCTCGACCGTCGCGGCACCCGCGTGACGATGGCGGTGGTCGGCGGCATCTTCGGTGTGGTGCTGATGTCCATGGCCGGGGTGATGGGCCTGGTCACCCTGGGGGTCGGCTTCGCCGGCATCCGCACCTTCGGGCAGGGTGCGCTCGGGCTCGTCTCGACCACGGCACCGGCCCCCTGGTTCGATCGCCGCCGGGGACTGGCCGTCGGGCTGACCACGGCGATCGGCTCGGCGGTGATCTCGCTGTTCCCCTTGGCGGCTGCGGCCGTGATCCCCGCCGTGGGGTGGCGGACAGCATGGGTCCTGACGGGTCTGACCGTGTGGCTGGTGGTGGTACCACTGGCGGTGCGTGCCATGATCGACGATCCTGCCGACGTCGGACAGCAGCCGGACGGTGCTCCGCCTCCCGCCGACGCCGAGGAGGCGGCTGCAGCGGCGCGGGCCGCCTCCTTCAACCGCAGCGAGGCACTGAGGACCCCGATGTTCTGGGCCGTGGCGGGAGCGACCGCGGCGACGGGCATGGTCAGCACGGGCCTCGGGTTCCACCAGATCGACATCCTGGGAGAGCAGGGCCTGACACCGGTCGAGGCTGCCGCGAACTTCCTGCCCCAGACCATCGCCGCGCTGCTGGCCACGCTGCTCGTCGGGTCGATGGTGGACCGCTTCGCCGCACGGTGGGTGCTCGCCGCCTCGATGCTGCTGCTGATGGGAGCGATGGTCGGCGTGGTGTTCGTATCCCCGGGGTGGACCGCGATCCTGTACGGGGTGACCGTGGGCTCGGCGGGTGCCGCAGCCCGTGCGCTGGAAGCGGCGTCCTTCCCGAAGCTGTTCGGGCTCGCGCACATCGGTGCCGTGCGGGGCGTCGTCACCGCCATCAACGTCGGTTCGACCGCCTTCGGTCCCCTGGCACTGGCGATCGGCCGCGAGGTCACCGGCAGCTACCAGCAGGTGCTGCTGGTGCTGCTCGTGCTGCCGCTGGGGGTGATCCTGCTCGGCATGTTCGCCCCGGTGCCGACCAAGCCATCGGCGTCCTCGGCCCGCTGAGGGGCACTGTGCCTGCTGCGGCGCCCGGGAGATCGCGACCCGGGGTGGGCCCTCGCCGTCAGCGGCAGTCGGCGCACCGCCCGGTCACCGTCAGCTCCACCTCGTCGACGGCGAAGCCGTGGCCGGTGTCGAGGTGCTCACGCACCTGGGCGACCAGGGAGCCGATGTGGTGGTCGACCCGGCCGCAGCTGGCGCACACCAGGTGGAAGTGCTCGTCGGGGTGTGCGAGCTCCCACCGGCTGGCCTCGGCGTCACCGAGTCGGCTCGAGCGGGCCAGCCCGAGCTCTTCCAGCAGGTCGAGGGTCCGGTAGACCGAGGCGAGGTCGACGTCGTGGCCGGCAGCACGGACCCGCGCCGCCACCTCCTCCACCGTCAGGTGGCCATCAGCGCCGCACAGCACCTCCCACACCGCGCGGCGGGGCCGCGTCACCCGGTAGCCACGGGTGCGCAGCAGCTGGTCGAGGTCGGCCTGCGCGATGCTGTCCATGTGGTGAGGGTACGTGTCCCGCCGCTGGCATCGTGGCGGTGCGCAGGCCCGCCCGCGCGAGCGTGTGCCGACGCGCGACCCCGCCTACGGCTCAGACGCGATCGATCCAGCGGTCCGCCACCCGACGCCGTCGCTCGAGCTGGGCGAGGCTGGCGTCGCCGACCGCCGTCAGGCCGACCTCCTGGTTCAACCGGGCGTTGACGACCTCGGGGGTGAGGCCGGTGAGGTGGGTGAGCATCCGCACGCGGTCGGTGTTCTCGCGCCGCAGCTCCCGCTTGCGTTGGGTCCGGGGGACCGTCGTCAGGTTGCCCGCCAGCTCACCCGCCCCGGCGATCGGTGGCGGCGCAGCCAACTCGATCTCCATGGTCAGGCCCGTGAGGTCGTCGACGATCAGATCCTCGGGGTGGTGATCGTCGAAGACGCTGGTGGGGTCGCCGACGGGCGTCGCCGAGATGGCCTGGAACAGCGACAGTTGGTCCTCACCCTCGCTCGGCAGCTCGTCGAGCTCCACGCTGGGCTGTTCCCCGTCCTGCTCCCGGCGCCGGAGCGAGTGCGTCCGGGCCTGGGCCAGCTGCGCGGCGAAGGTCCTGAGACGGACATCGTCGGGCAGGAACATGAAGGCCTTCTGGCGGCGCATCTCCTGCTGCCAGCGCACCAGTCGTCCGACGGCCTGGCGGAAGAACAGCTCGGTGACCGTGGTGGTGGCGTACACCCCGACCCGCAGCCGCGGGATGTCCACCCCTTCGGAGACCATCCGCACCGCCACGATCCAGGGTTCGCGGCCACCTGCGAAGGCGGCGATGCGTTCGCTGGCGTCGGGATCGTCGGAGGTGACCACCACGGCGTCGATGCCGTGTCGGCTGCGGAGCAGCCGGGCCACGGCACGCGCGTGCTCGACGTCGATGGTGATCGCCAGGGCGCCCGCGTCGGGCTGCTGCTGGCGGAGACGGAGCAACTGCTCGTGGGCCTGGTCCAGCACCGTCGGGAGCCACTCACCGTCGGGGGAGAGCGCGGTCCGCAGCCGCTGCGAGGCGCCGGTGCGGTCGAGGTCGTCGTCGAAGGTGGCGGACATCAGGGCGCCGTCGGGCGCGGTCCACTCCATCTCGCCCCCGATACGTGGGAAGAACACCGGCCGGACGACGCCACCGTCGCGCAGGGCGTCGTCGTAGCCGTAGACGTGGTCGGCCACGGCCTCGTCGGCCTCCGCCCACGGGTTCGCCTCGGTCGGTCCGTAGGTCACGAAGGGGATGGGGTTCCGGTCGCTGCGGAAGGGTGTGCCCGACAGCGACAGGCGTCGTGCCGCGGGTTCGAAGGCGTGGGCGACGCCCTCGCCCCAGGCCCGTTCCGCGCCGGCGTGGTGGATCTCGTCGAGGATGACGAAGGCGTCGTCGCTGGGACCCCGCAGGGCCGCAGCACTGGAGGCGACCTGCTGGTAGGTCACGACAACCCCGTGCATGTCGGCGGGGAACGCCTCCGTCGCCGACCAGCTGGACTCGAGGTGGAGGCCGAACCCGGCTGCAGCGTCGGTCCACTGGTGCTTGAGGTGCTGGGTCGGGGTGACCACCACCAGGCGACGGTGCGGGTGACGTGCGAGGTCCCGCAGTCCCGCGGTCAGGGCGAAGGTGGTCTTGCCGGCCCCGGGCGTGGCGACGGCGAGGTAGTCCCGCACATGGCGGGACTCGAAGGCGTCGAGCGCGTCCTTCTGCCAGCGGCGCAGGCGGAGGCGACGGTGCACGGCTGATCCCCTCGGGAGCATCGGGAGCGGCGGGAGCGGCGGGAGCGGGGCGCGACCCTATCCGCACGGTGTGACCGCGCTGCCGGGTCGCGCGGCGGTGGTCGCCGCTGCGCCGTGCCCCTCACCCCTCGGGGGGCTGTCCCCCGCGGGCGAGGATGTCGAGCAGATCGTCGCCGTAGCGCTCGAGCTTCGCCGGTCCCACGCCCGGGCACGCCGCGAGTTCGCGCAGGTTGCGGGGCCGACGGCCGGCGATCAGGTGCAGATGTCGGTCCTGGAACACCAGGTAAGCGGGGACGCCGTTGGTTCGCGCCACCTGTGACCGCCACCCCTTCAGCGCCGCGACCAGCGCATCATCGACACCATCACCGGCGTCATCGACCTGCAGCTGCCCCTCCCGGGTTCGCCGCCCACCGTCGCTCCCGTGACGCCGGGGCTCCGTCAGCACGCAGGTACGGCCACCGGCCTGTAGCCGACCGCCGTGGGGCACACGGACCTGCACCGTGGCGCTGTCCCCGTCGGGTACCTCCACGACCACGTGGTGGCGGCCGAGCGCGGCGATGCGGCCAGTGATACCGCCCGTCAGCGTGACCTCCACCCCCCGGGCAGCCTCCAGGCGGCCCTGTGCGTCGAAGCTGGGCTCGACAGCTCCCACGGTGGAGGGTGACGAGGTCGGTGCACCCTCACCCCGGCTGCGGCGGGCAGGCGTGCGCATCTCCTCGAGGAAGGGTGATGCCCGGTCGCTGTCGGCGACCACGTGGACCTGCTCCTGGCAGCGGGTGATCGCCACGTGGAAGACCCGTCGTTCCTCCTCCACATCGTCGGCGAGGCGGTGGGGGAACAGGCCCTGGTTCGCGGCGAAGACCACGACCTGGGGCCACTCCATCCCCTTGACCCGGTGCACGGTCGAGAGCGTGACCCCCGTGGACGCAGCCGGCACCTGGAGCCGCTCCGCCAGCCAGCCCTCGAACCGCACCGGATCGGGTTGCAGGGCCGCGAGCTGCTCCAGGGCGTCGAGATCGTCGCCGTGGCTGGAGCCCTCGGGGCGACGTCGGGAGGAGTCGAGGGCGTCCATGGCCTCGCCCAGCCCGATCCGTCGACGGATCACCTGCAACGCCTGCGCCGTGTCGCCGCCCTCGGTGAGGATGCCTGCGAGGTCGAGCAGCTCGCCGAGGTAGTCGCTGAAGCGCTGCCGATGGGTCTCCGACAGCTGGTCACCGATCTGCTCGAGGGCACCGAGCGACCACGGTGACCGCCGCGGGAGCAGGGGGGTGACCGCCGACTTCACCTTCCGGGCGGGGCGGTTGAGCGTGTCCAGCACGTCGGCGCGACGCAGGCGATCGGTGTCGAGCCCGAGTCGCAGGTAGGCCAGGGCGGTGCGGATGCCCGTGCGCTGCAGCACGTTGTGGTCGAGGGGAGCGGTGTGGGGGATGCCGGCCTCGGTCAGCGCCACCTGGACCGGGAGCAGGGCGCTGTTGACCCGGGCCAGCACGGCGACCTCGCCGGGGGCACGACCCTGCTGCAGCGTCGCTGCGATCAGCGCGACCGCGCGTTCGGCCATGGCGCCACCCCCGACACGGTGGACCGCCAAGCCGTCGCCCTCCACGCTCACGCCCGCTCTCCCTCAGCCCGGGTCGCGGCCGGCAGCCGCGTCCCGTGCGCCCGGATGCGCTTGTCCACCCGGTGTCGGTTGTGGGAGAGCAGGGTGGCAGCCGCATCGACCACCGTGGCCGGGCAGCGGTAGTTGACCTCCAGAGCGTGGAAGCTGGCACCCGGGAACCAGCGAGCGAACGCCGTCAGGTGCTCGGGTGTCGCACCGGCGTAGCTGTAGATCGTCTGGTCGTCGTCGCCGACCGCGAACACCTGCATGGATGGTCCGGCCACCAAGCGGATCAGGAGCAGGAACGCGGGTGTGAGGTCCTGGAACTCGTCCACCAGCAGGTGGGTTCCCCAGCGTTGCACCTGCACCCGGAGATCGGGACGTTGCAGGAGGAGCTCGATCGCCCGGTAGATCTGCTCATCGAAGTCGAGGAGGCCCTCGTCGGCGAGCACCTGTCGATATCGGTCGAACACCTCGGCGAAGCCGTCGATGTCGCCGCGTTGTGCCTCCACCTCGACGGGGTCGACCAGGGCCAGGCGGACCTCGGCGAGCGCGTCGAGGTAGGCCTGGAAGGGGTCCTGGTTGGGGACACGGCCGGTGCGGACCAGGCGGTCGAGGATGCGTCGGACGTCGCGTTCTCCGATGACGCGGCGTCGCTGATCGAGGCTGCAGATCCGCAGGGCGAGGGAGTGCAGCGTGCGGATCTGGACGTCGAGATCGACGGTGCGTGCGCGCATCTCGTGGGCGGCCCGGGTGTTGTAGGCCAGCGCGGTCACCAGCTCCGGCTCGACCCCCCGATCGACCAGCAGATGGCGCAGCCGCGCGGTCAGGACCCGGGTCTTGCCCGAACCCGCGGGGGCGATGATGCGCGCCGGCCCGTGCCCGTGGGTGACCGCGGCGAGCTGGTCGGCGGCGAGGGGCTCCCGGGGCGGCGCATCGCGCTGCACGGTCGCCTGACCGAGCGCGACCGACTCGCGGTGCACCAGCGGATACCGCACGCCGTCCGGCACCGGACCGCGCGGCCCCCCATCGACGAAGACGTGCCCGGCCGCCGCCAGGACGACGTCGGCGCTGTCGCTGGCATCCGCACCACAGCGGCGTTCGGCGAGCACGCCGTGCCACCACCGCGGGCTACCGCCACGCAGGTCGTAGCTGTTGGCCCAGGTGAGGAAGTGGAGGTGCTCGCGATGGAAGGAGTGGTCCCGGGGCAGCGCGTAGGGCGGGGCGGAGGTGGACTCGGGGGACCTGGCGTCGTCGTTGGGGACCGCCAGTTCGATCACCGTACGGCGGCGCGACGACCAGCGTGCCCGCAGCAGGGCTGCCACGGGGGCGGGGTCGGTGAGGACATCGTCGTCGATGACCAGCCGTGTGGCGCGGGCGAACCCTTCGGGCGCCGGATCTCCGGGACCGACCACGACGTTGCGACCCAGGACCTCCGGTCCGGGGAAGTTCGCCGCGACGGTCACCTCAGGTGGCATGGGGCCCAAGGCTACGGGCCCCGGGCGTCCTTCCCGTCGCGGGGACGCTGCAGCTGTGGAGGCTGCGTTCCCGCGGGATCGTCAGGGTCGGTCGTGCCACCCTCGGTCGAGCAGCCACGCCATCGCCCACGCCATCCCGCTGTCGTCGGTGGTCAGCCGCAGCTGCTCCAGCAGGTCCTCTGCGGCCGGCAGCGTGGTGTCGAGCACCTGCGCCAGCCCGTCCACGTCCAGCCAGGCAGCGTGACTGGGTCGGACCGTGAAGGGACCCAACTCCAGCCGACCCGCGGCAGCATGGGCGTGCAGTTGCTCCCAGCTCGGAAGGGCGCGGTCCTCGCCGACCAGGCCCCCGAGCAGCGTCGAGTGGGCCACCGAGGACAACTCCTGGACCTCGACGTCGCGGACGCCCTCGGGTCCGTCGAAACGGCGCAGCGCCTCGCCAGCGACCGCGACCAGCCACGCACGGCCGACGATGCCCGCCACGCTGGGTCGCTCGCCGATGGCTGAGGGCAGACCGAAGGCACGCCGGGCGGTGTTCGCCGCGACGTCGCGGGGCCGGAGCTCGTCCGCCGCGTCGCTCGCGTCACGGTCGGTGCGCCAGGAACGGGCCTGGTCCGCCCCCTCCGCCCGGCTGATCCCGACCTCGGTACCGCCGGGCAGGACGCACACGAGCTGGGTCACGGAGACCACGTCGTCGCCGTCGCCCACGTCCTCGTTGGTCACCACCACCAGCGCATCCGCACCTGCGGGGTCCAGCGTGCCGTCGTCCGCCAGATCGACGTCGATCAGCTCGACGTGGTCCTCCGCGACGGCCCGCAGCCCGACGATGGCGCGCTGCCCCTCGGCAACACCGTGCAGCTGTGGCTCGAGCTGTCGGATGACATCCAGGGCACGGTCGGGTGTCAGCGCAGCGTCCATGACGTCGTTCATCGTCGACTCCCTGGCGTCGTACCGTGCGGCAGGTACACGCGTGGCGTGGAAGGTGGGGCGGTTCGCAACCGCCAGCGACGGCGACGGGGGCCCGCGGCGTGGCCGCGGCCCGGCCTCAGCTGGCTGCGACCTCGTAGCCAGCTTCCTCGATGGCGGCATGGACGTCAGCGTCGCTGACCGACCCGTCGACGGTGACCGTCCTCGCGTCGATGTCGACGTTCACGCTCGTGACGTCGTCCAGTGCGCCGACCTCGCCCTCGATGGCGGACTTGCAGTGTCCGCAGGAGATATCAGGGACGGAGTAGGTGCGCGTGGCCATGGTGGGCTCCTCATCGTGTCGCAGTTGCGTGGAGGGTCGCACGCGGGCAGGCCGGAACCCGGCTCCCGGTGCGACCCGCTGTGGTATCACCGCTTGATCAGGCGGTGGACGACCTCGAGCGCCTCCTCGACCTTCTCGTCCGCCGACTCGCCACCCTGATCGATGGCGTCACGGACGCAGTGCCGGAGATGCTCGTCGAGCAGGGTGGTGGCGACCCCTTGCAGCGCTTTGGTCGCGGAGGAGATCTGCGTCAGCACATCGATGCAGTAGCGGTCCTCGTCGATCATGCGCTGCAGGCCACGCACCTGCCCCTCGATCCGGCGCAGGCGCGCCTGAAGCTCGTCACTGCGGGCGGCGTAGCCGTGCATGGGAGATCCTCGTCCTGCGGTCGTCGGAGGACAGGCTACCGGTCCATGCCCCAGGGGGGTACCGCTACGGCGCCTTCGTGTCAGGATCCGGGTCGCCGCGGTCGTCGGGACACGTCAGACTCGCGCTGTCCCGCAGTGCCGGTGACCGGTGGTCGTACGAGCTCCGCCGCTGCGCGGTCACCGTGCCGTGCGGGAACCGGGCGGCGATGCCAGGAAGCGATGCCGCGGGGACCGTGCCCGCTACGGAGGTGGTCGGTGGACAGCGAGGTGGAGCGAGGCCAGGGTTGGCTGCGCGACTACGCGCGCGTCGCCGCAGCCATCGAGTGGCTCGATGCCCGGCACACCGAGCAGCCGCGTGTCGACGAGGTGGCCGCAGCGCTGCACGTGTCGACCGGTCACCTGCACCGCACCTTCGTGCGCTTCGCGGGCGTCAGCCCGCACCGGTTCCTGCAGTGGACAACACTTGGCGTTGCCAAAGCGTTACTCAGAGAGCGTGCGACGGTCCTCGACACGGTCGTCGCCACCGGGCTGTCCTCATCAGGACGCCTGCACGATCTGACGGTGCGCCTCGAGGCGGTCACACCTGGCGAGATCGGCCGCGGCGGTGCCGGGCTCACGATCCGCCACGCCGTGCACGCGACCCCGTTGGGTGCGGTTCTGGTGGCGGTCACCGATCGCGGGGTGCTGAGCATGCGGTTCGTCGATCAGTCCGAGGGATGCTCGCAGCCCCTGGCCGCACTCCGGCGTGAGTGGCCCCAGGCACGCGTGGTGGAGGACCCCGCGGCGACCCGCTACGTCGTCGACCACCTCGTGACGCTGTTGCGGTCGATCGGTCCGCCGAGCGGTGCGGATGGCCAGGCACCCCGGACCGCGGATCCGCCTGCGCTGTCGGTGCTGGCGGTCGGCACCAACCTGCAGGTCAGGGTGTGGGAGGCGCTGCTACGGGTCCCCCAGGACCGCGTGGTGACCTACTCAGAGGTTGCTCGTGCCGCCGGCCGTCCGGGCGCATCGCGTGCCGTGGCCAACGCCGTGGGCCGCAACCCCGTCGCCGTCCTCATCCCCTGCCATCGGGTACTCCGCACGACGGGGGAACTCGGCGGCTACCGCTGGGGGACGGTCCGCAAGCGGGTGCTGTTGGCACGGGAGGCTGCCGGTGGCAGTGGGGCGTAGCATCCCGCTGATGCACGAGCGGTGGATGCGGGAGGCACTGGCCGAGGCCGAGGCGGCGGCGGCTCACGCCGACGTGCCGATCGGGGCGGTCCTGGTCGCGGAGGGGGCGATCCTGGCCCGGGGGCACAACCGACGCGAGGTGGACCAAGACCCCGTCGCGCACGCCGAGATCCTCGCCCTGCGCGAGGGAGCCCGGCGGCGTGGTTCGTGGCGACTCGACGGCTGCACGCTGTACGTCACCTTGGAGCCCTGCGTGATGTGCGCTGGTGCGCTGGTGCTCGCACGCATCGATCGGGTGGTGTTCGCCGCGGACGATCCCAAGGCCGGTGCGGTGGGCGCGGTGTACGACGTTCCGCGGGACCCGCGGCTCAACCACCACGTCGAGGTGGTCCGCGGGGTGCTGGCGTCGGAGTCCTCGACCCGGCTCAAGGCCTTCTTCGCCTCCCGACGCAGCGGCGCGTGAGCGGTCGGTTGCCGGTCGCCACCCGGGATGCGTACCCTCCGCACGTCCGCTTCGGCGGACCTGGAGGGATCGCATAGTCCGGCCTAGTGCGCCCGCCTCGAAAGCGGGTAGACCTTCGGGTCTCGAGGGTTCGAATCCCTCTCCCTCCGCCGCGTCATCTCGAGGAAGAGGCGGTTCCCTTCGGGGAGCCGCCTCTCTCCTTGGCCGGGCCGGGACCGAATGGTCAGAGAACGGTCACACGATGCGTGGCCACGACGCGGCGAGAGACGAGGCGGGGGCTCCTAACGCCGGCGTGAGCGATCGGTCCGCGCGCGTGTCGCCGGTGAGGGATCAGGCCGCCTGCACCTCGACCCAGTCGACGGTGACGACCCGCCCGGCGGCCGGCGCGTGCTCCTCGAGCACCCGGCTCAGCGCGAAGCCGGTGTCCTCGTCGAACCAGTACTCGTCGCAGGTGGCGCACGCCTCGGCCGGCACGCCGCGGACCACGAGCAGCCCGGGCTCCGCGTGCTCGTGGTGGAGGACGTACTCGTAGTCGACCGTGCGGCGGCTCAGTGCGCCGTCGTCGTGGGTGTGGCGGCTCACAGCCCGTCCTCCCTGCGATCTGACTCAAGGATGGCGCGGATCGCCTCCGGCGTCCACCCATGGTCCTGGTCCGGCTCGTACACGCCAGATCAGCACGGTCGCCGCCCGTCCGGCGTTGCCCGCGAGGTTGCTGGGCTGGACCGCACGTTGGGCGCGTCCGGGCGGGGCCGATCCGATGCTGGGGGTCGCCATCGAACGGTCCGAGTGGTACAACATGTGGGACGGAGGTGGACGATGCCATCGATGTTGCCCACGACCCCACGAGGGGTCCACGAGTTCCGACAGA
>JAWLFQ010000090.1:5591-9318 GCA_041685505.1 Nitriliruptoraceae bacterium | reverse complement strand
CGGGGTCGGGCTCACCCGGTGGGGTGATCGGCCTCGTCGAGCTCCCGGCCGCGCGTCTCGGGCAGGAACCAGAACCCCACGGCGATCACCGCGACACCGATGCCGATCCACCTCGCCGCTGCGACGAACCCACCGGTCAACTCCGCCAGCACGCCGAAGGAGGTGAGCCCGATCACGGCACCCAGCACGCCGGCGACGGTCTCCCACCCGGCGACGGTGGCACGCACCGAGGTCGGTACCAACTCGGCGACCAGCGCCCCCGTGGGCGGCGCGAAGGCGCTCGAGGCGGCGATGGTCACCAGGTAGCCGATCGCCAGGTCGCGGATCGTCCCCGCGTAGGCGTAGGCCACCGCACCACCGCTCACGGCCATCGCGACCCCGCCGGTCACCACGCGGCCGATGTGGTCCGCGGCCCAGCGTCCGAGCAGGATGCCTGCCAGACCCACGGGACCGGCGGCCACGACCAGCCCGGACAACAGCAGGGGGGAGGCACCGAGTACCCCCTCGCCGTACACGAACAGGTAGGTGAAGCCCGGGCCGGTGGCCAGTGCGATCGCCCCGATGAGCCCGGCGAGCAGTGCCACCCGCCCGACCAGGGCGCGGGGCACCCGTCCGGGTAGCCCGACCGCCCGTTCGGCCCCCGCAGCGATGCGCGGTTCGCGGATACGCCGGGCGAGGAGGGGCAGCAGGACCAGCGGTACCAGGGCGAAGGCCATCACGGGGCGGAAGGAGGGCTGTCCGGGCAACAGGCCTCGCCCGATGGCGACGATGCCCGACCCCAGTCCGTAGGCGGCCGCGATCAGCGCGAGCGCCCACGCCCGTGCACCGCTGTCGGTCTCCTCGGCGGCGATCACCCCGGCCAGGGCGTTCACCGCCGACAGCAGGGGGCGTGCCAGGGCGACAGCGACGACGAAGACCCAGAAGCTCCACGCCAGCGCCGACAGCGTGGTCAGCGCCAGGCCGACCGCGGTGGCCGTCAGCAGCATGCGACGACGCCCGAGGCGGTCCGCCAGCGCCGCGGTGGGCAGCGAGCCGAGGGACGACAGGCGGATCAGGGCCAGCGCGAGCCCGATGGTGGTCGCCGGCATGCCGAGTTGGTCCAGCGCGTCGTCACCGACCACCTCGCCGAACTCCACAGCGACATCGCGGATGATGGTGGTCACCCCGAACTGCGCGATCCCGGAGGCCACCGACAGCACGGCGACGCTGAGCACCGGCGCGGTCAGCCACCCCGGCCGCCACCACGGCTCCCGTGTGGCGCTGGCGGCCGATCCCACGGGTCTCCTCGTCGTCGCGCTGGCCGGACGGTAGCCGCTGTCGCCACCGGCGACGCGGCGCAGCGCGGTAGCGTGGCCGCCATGCGCCTGATCACCTGGAACGTCAACTCGATCCGTGCCCGTCTGCCCCGGGTGGCCGAGTTGCTCGACACACACCGGCCCGACGTGGTGTGCGTGCAGGAGACCAAGGTCGCCGCGGAGACCTTCCCCCATGCCGCGCTCGCGGAGCACGGGTACCGGGCGGTCGCCGCCTCCGAAGGCCGCTGGAACGGGGTCGCCCTGCTCGTGCCGGAGGGTGTGACCGCGGACGCCGTCGTGACGGACCTGCCGGGTGCACCCGATCCGCACGAGGCGCGGTGGGTCGAGGCCGTGGTCGCGGGTGTGCGCGTCGCGTCGGTCTACGTGCCGAACGGGCGCGACCGCGACCATCCGATGTTCACCGCCAAGCTGCGCTTCCTCGAGGCCATGCACGACCACCTCGACGGTGGCACCGCGCGCACCGTCGTCGCCGGCGACATGAACATCGCGCCCGAGGACCGCGACGTCTGGGACGTCGCCCAGGCGGGGCTGACCACCCACATCACCGAGGAGGAGCGCGAGCGGCTCGCGGCGCTGTTCTCGCTGGGGTTCGTGGACGCCTTCCGCGTCGTGGAGCCCGATGCGGAGGGCTTCACCTGGTGGGACTACCGGATGGGGGCGTTCCGCCGTGGCTGGGGGATGCGCATCGATCTCGCCCTGGTGGGTCCGGGGCTGGCCGTCACCGGCTGCCGCGTGGACACCGGCTTCCGCCGCGTCAACGCCGCGGGCGACAAGCCCTCCGACCACGCACCCTTGGTCGTCGACCTCGATGCTCAGCTGCGGAGCTGATCCTCGTGGCGGTGATCGTGGGTGTGGGGATCGTCCAGCACCAGCGTCCCGTCCTCGAGCACGTGCACGTGGCCGCCGTAGGCCTCGCCGAGCAGCTCCGGTGTCAGCACCACCTCGGGCGCACCGGAGGCGATCAGGTCCGTCGCGATGAGGATGGCGACATCCGCCTGCCGCGCCGTGCCGACATCGTGGGTCGTCAGGATGACGATGCGTCCACGGTCACGCTCCTCATCGACCACGTGGGTGATGACCTCCTGGGTGACGACATCGAGGCCCGTGATCGGCTCGTCGAGCAGTAACACCCCGGCGCGCTGTGCGAGACCCTGTGCGACGTACGCACGCTGGCGCTGCCCGCCGGACAGCTCATGCAGCTGGCGGTTGCGCAGGTCGTCGATACGCATCCGATGGATCGCATCCTCCACGGCCGTGCGGTCCTCGGCTGTCAGCCGGCCGATCATGCCGCGCCGTCCGTAGGCGCCCATGCGCACCGTCTCGAGCACGGTCAGGGGCACGGCCTGGTTCGCCACCGTGGTCTGGAGCACGTGCGCGACCGCGTTGCGCTCGGGACGGCCGTCCGGGCCGGTGACGGTGACGCGACCACGGCTGGGCTGGATCAGTCCGGAGATGGTCGACAGCAGCGTGCTCTTGCCCGACCCGTTCGGTCCGATGATCGCGACGGTCGTCCCGGGCCCGATGCGCACCGAGGCGTCGCGGACGGCGACGATGTCGCCGTAGGTGACCCACAGCCGGTCGATCTCGAGGTGGACGCCGTCCGCATCGTGGTGGGACGACGGGGGGTGGGCGGCATCTCCGGCTGGCGTTTTAGGAACAGTTCCCATTACACTCCTCAACTGCGCTCGCAGGAACGGTAGCGGCGGCGGACCACGCCATGGTGGCGGACCCCCAACCGATCCCGGGGGCCCCACCAGTTCGACCCACGGTTGCGCGCTCCATGTCCGACGACGCGCATCCGCCACCTCCGCACCCGAACCCCGACCCACGAGGTCCAGCATGCGTCCACCGTCACTCCCACGACCGTTGCGGCGGGCACCGCTGCTCCTGCTCGCCCTGGGGCTCGTCCTCACCGCCTGCGGTAGCGAGGAGGACACCACGCCTGACGCCGCGAGCGAGGCTGATACCGGGGCCAGCGAGGACGCGGCGGATGCCGGTGAGGCCGATGAGGCCGACGAGGCCGAGGAGGCCGGGGAGGTCGACGACCCCGTCGATGGTGACCGCCTCCGGATCGTCGCCACGACCTCGATCCTCGCGGACATCGTCGCCGAGCTGGTGGAGGATGACGCCGAGGTCGAGACGTTGATGCCGCCCGGCATCGACCCCCACGGTTACGAGCCATCCGCCAGCGATGGCCGGACGCTGCGGGAGGCCGACCTGATCGTCGCGAACGGGTTGATGCTGGAAGAGAACCTCGTCGATGTGCTCGAGGCCGTCGAGGAGGAGGGTGGCGAGGTCCTCGCGCTCGCCGACCAACTCGACCCGATCGACTTCGACGCCGACGCCGCGGGACACGGCCACGACGATGACGACGATCACGCGCACGATGAGGACGACGCGCACGACGACGA
>JAWLFQ010000090.1:0-5491 GCA_041685505.1 Nitriliruptoraceae bacterium | reverse complement strand
CCAACTCGACCCGATCGACTTCGACGCCGACGCCGCGGGACACGGCCACGACGATGACGACGATCACGCGCACGATGAGGACGACGCGCACGACGACGACCATGCGCACGACGATGACGACGACCATGCGCACGACGATGACGACGACCATGCGCACGATGAGGACGACGCACACGAGGATGACGACGGCCACGACCACGGTGCCGAGGACCCGCACTTCTGGTTCGACCCGCTGCGGACCGCCGAGGGTGTCGAGCTGATCGCCGAAGCCATCGCCGAGGTCGACGATCGCCTCGATGCCGAGGAGTGGATGTCGCGCGCTGAGGCCTACGCCGACGAACTGCTCGAGCTCGACGCACAGCTACAGGCGATGTTCGAGACCATCCCACCGGACAACCGCGTCCTGGTCACCAACCACGATGCGCTCGGCTACCTGGCCGACCGTTACGACTTCGAGCTGTTGGGCACGGTGATCCCCGGCGCGTCGACGCAGGCGGAGACCGACTCCCGCAGCTTCGCGGAGCTCGTGGAGACGATCGAGCGCGCGGGGGTCGAGGTCGTGTTCGCCGACAACACCGACTCGACCGTGCTGGCCGAGCAGCTGGCCAGCGAGGTGGTCGGTCGCAGCGACCTCGATGTGGAGGTCGTGGAGCTGTACACCGGGTCGCTCGGGGAGCCGGGCAGCGGTGCCGACTCCTACATCGGGATGCTGCGGACCACGGCCATGCGGATCACCGAGGCGCTCGGCGGGAGCGCCTGAGCCGGTGGTCGCGGCGTGGCCCCCGGCCGTCGGGGCAGCCGGGATGCGTGGTCTCGTCGGCTGCGGGCGTAGCGTGGTGGGGGCATGTGGGGCGGTCCCAGGCCCCACGCCGCGCTCGCTGCGAGCGCGACGCAGTGACCGAACGGAGGCCGGAAGCGATGCCCCATGGTTGACCTGCTCCTGGAGCCCTTCGCCTTCCAGTTCATGCGCAACGGTCTCTACGCCGGGCTGCTGACCGTCGTGTCGGCCTCGCTGGTCGGTACGTGGGTCGTCATGCGCGGCATGTCGTTCATGGGCGACGCCATGGCGCACGGTGTCCTCCCGGGGATCGCCGTGGCGTTCCTGCTGGGCGGCAACCTCCTGCTGGGTGCAGCCATCAGTGCGGCGGTGATGATCGCAGGCGTGAGCCTGGCGAGCGCGCGGAGCCGGCTCGGTGACGACGTCGCCATCGGTCTGCTGTTCGTCGGGATGCTGGCGCTCGGTGTGGCCATCATCTCGGCGCGGGGCGCCTACGCCGGTGATCTCACCACGATCCTGTTCGGCGACCCGATCGGCGTGACCCCGGGCGATCTGCGCACGCTGCTGATCGCGACCGGTGTCACCATCGTCGTGACCGTCGCCCTGTACCGCCCCTTCCTGGCACTGTCCTTCAGCCGCGCCAAGGCGCGCGTCCTGGGCATGCACCCGCGACTCGCCCACCTGACGATGCTCGGGTTGATCGCGATGGTGATCGTGACCTCCTTCCGCGCGGTGGGCACGCTGCTGGTCTTCGCCTTCCTGGTCGCACCCCCGGCCACCGCCTCGCTCGTGGCGCGGCGGGTCCCGGTGATGATGCTGGTCTCGATCGTGGTCGGCTCGATCAGCGTGCTGGCGGGCCTGCTCGTCAGCTTCTACTACGGCACGGCCACGGCCGCGACGATCGCCGGCCTGAGCGTGCTGCTGTTCTTCGCCGTGCTCACCGTCCGTGAGGCGACGGAGGTCACCCGTCACCTCATGGCGCACCGCGGCGGGCAGCCGGCTGCACAGCGCTGAGCAGCCGGGGCGGTGGTCAGCTACAGCTGCCGCAGGTACCGACCAGTTCCAGACGGTGGGAGTCGACCACGTAGCCGCGTTGCTCGCGGGCCTCGTCGGCCGCCTCGCCCAGCGCACGCTCGATCGCGGGGGGCAGCACCACGTCATCGATACGGCCGCACGCCGAGCAGACCACGTGGTGGTGGTGCTCCGACAACTCCTCGGTCAACTCGAAGCGCGCGACGTCGTCGGTCGAGGTGAGCCGGTGGACCGCGCCGCACTGCTCCAGGATCGCGAGGTTGCGGTACAGGGAGCTCTGCGACTGTGCCGCCCCGAGCGCGCCCAGCTCCGGGATGGTGACCGGACGGCCGGTGGTGACGAGGAGCTCGACGAGCTGCTGCCGGCCCCGGGTGTAGCGCTGCCGGGTGCGCCGCAGCTGCTCGTCGACGATGGTGTGGATGTCCTCGCTCATGGTCACGAGCCTACAACCGTTCTCGGAACGCATGCCCCGGACCGCGGCCGGGGCACCGCGGTCCGGACCGTTAGACTCGGCACGTGCGCGCCCAGCCCGGTGCGCCGCTCGCTGCCGTTGCATCCCGCGTCCTGTCGCCGTCCTGCTCGGAGCCCGTAGTGCGCACCCGCGTCCGAACCCTGGCTGCTGCGCTCAGCGCCGCGCTCCTCCTGGCCGCCTGCGGCCCTGCCCTGCCCGCCGGGACCGCGGCCGTGGTCGGGGACGCGCGGATCCCCCGCGCCGAGGTGGAACGTGCCATCGACGGGCTCGACCTCAGCGCTGATCGGGCCGCGATCGAGGCTGCGCTGCCCGCGGACCTCCCGCCTGCGGAGCGCAGGGCGCAGGTCGATGCGCAGTTCGCCACCATCGTGGAGGACCTGCAGCGCCGCACCCTCGACCTCTACATCCGGCTGGAGATCGTGCGGATCGTCGCCGAGGAGGAGGGCGTCGAGGCCACCGAGGTCGACCGTGAGCAGGCCCGACAGCTGCTGATCGACTCGGTCGGTGGTGAGGACCAGCTCGCCGAGGTGCTGACCGAGTCCGGGTTCACCGAGGAGGTCTTCGAGGAGGTGATCGTGGAGCAGGAGGCGCTGATCAACGCGCTGCGGACGGTCCTGCTCGACGACACACAGCTCGAGGTCCGCGAGCCCCGCCACATCCTGGTGGACAGCGAGGACGAGGCGCAGGAGATCATCGACCTGCTCGCCGAGGGCGCGGACTTCGCGGAGTTGGCCGAGGAACGCTCGATCGATCCGGGCAGCGCCTCCCAGGGTGGTGCCCTGCAGCCGGCCCCCCGGGGGTCGTGGTTGCCGGAGTTCGATGACGCGGTGTGGACCGCCGAGATCGGCGAGATCGTCGGTCCCGTCCAGACCCAGGCGGGGTTCCACGTGATCGAGGTCGTGGACGCGCAGACCCGCGAGGTGGATGAGCTACCCGATGACCAGGTGCAGCAGCTGATCGGCACCGAGCTCGACGATCGGTTCGTCGCCGTGGTCGCCGACACCGAGGTCGAGGTCGATCCGGCCTTCGGGGAGTGGAGCCAGGATCCGAGCGATCCGTCGCTGCGGCCCGCGGAGCCCGTCGGCCAGGCACCCCCGGCCCCTGCCCCCGGCGATGAGGCGGGCCTCGAGGGCGAGCTGTCGGAGGAGGAGCTCGCCGAGCTGCTCGAACAGCTCGAGAGCGGGTCGTGACCAGCGCTCACCCACCAGACGAGGCCGGGCTGACCGTCTCCCTGGTGGAGACCTCCGATGTGCTGCCCGGCCTGCTGCCCTTCCAGGCCTGGGACGTGCTGGGGACCGCGGAGGTGATCCTCGCCCGCGACGCCGCCACGCACCCCGCGGCTGAGCACCTCCACCTCGCCGGCCTCGACCTGCACACCCTGGAGCCGGCGACGCTCGAACGCGGCGACATGGACCTGACCCGACCGGGCGATCCCGGTGACCGGCGCCTGGCCAAGGCCCTGATCCAGCAGGCGCGCGCCGGCGGCCAGGTCGTCTACCTGCTCGGGCCCGAGGACGAGCGGCTCGCCCTGGCTCTGGCAGGGATGGCGGCGGAGCACGACGCGGAGATCGAGCTGGTCTTCCTCGCGCAGCTGCCCCCGGGCACGGAACTGCTGCGGTTGGTCGGGGTGCTGCGCCGTCTCCGCGATCCGGAGGACGGCTGCCCCTGGGACCTGGAGCAGGATCACACCACGCTGCTGCGCTACCTGGTGGAGGAGACCTACGAGCTGGTCGATGCCGTGGAGCACGGCGACGACGCCGACCTGGCGGAGGAGCTCGGCGATGTGCTGTTGCAGGTGGTCTTCCACGCCCAGGTGGCCGCGGATCGGCGCGCCTTCGGCATCGACGAGGTCGCGAGCGGGATCTCCGAGAAGCTGATCCGGCGCCACCCCCACGTCTTCGCCGACGGTGACGCCGCTACCGCGCAGGAGGTCCAGACGCGGTGGGACGAGCTCAAGACGCAGGAGAAGGCGCGCTCGGGTCCCTTCGAAGGCGTGCCTGCGGCGGCGCCGGGGCTCGAGCTGCTGCACACCCTGCACCGCAAGGCCGAACGGCGCGGCCTGCTTCCACCCGATCTGGGCGCAGGCGGTGCGCAGGTGCGCCGGGCGCTGGAGGACCTTGTGGCGCTGGAGGGCTCGCGGGGTCAGGTGGAGGAGCCGGCGTCGATGATGCCGCCGGACGATCCGGGGCAGGCCCACGGGCACGACCCCGAACTGGTCATCGGACATCTGATCGAAGCCGTGGTCACCGCTGCGGTGGAACTCGACGTCGATCCCGAGGCGGCGGCGCGGCGGGTGGCCCGGCATCGGCGTGCACGCACCGAGGCTGCCCTCGAACACGCCGATCGGGAGGCAGCCGGGGTCGAGGACGCGGCGACATGGGCACGGCTGTGGCGCGAGGCCGGGGCCTGAGCTGATCGGGACGCATCCCGCCGAGGCGCCCGAGCGCGCACTAGCATCCCCTCCGCCGCCACCTGGAGGATCGTGTGCCACCGAAGCGCTGCCCCGAGTGCGGGCGCTTCCTCTCGAACGACTTCGTCGCGTCGTTGGCCGTCGTCAGCGCGTCCTGTCCGCGCTGCGAGACCCTGTTGGCCCCCGACATGGTCGTGGGGGGCAGCAGCGCCGGCCGTCCAACGCAACCGCGCGAGCATCGAGCGCACAGCTCCGACGGATCGGTGCGCCCGCCCGACCTCGATCCTTCCGACGTCCGCCGCCAGGACCCGGACGTCCTGGCGGGCTGGGATCTCGGCGCGACACCCGAGGAGGTCGCCTCGTGGCGATCCGACCGGCCGCCGTTCCCGGTCGACACGATCATCGTCGCCACGGGCGCGGTGGCAGGTGCCGTGGTCGCCGGACTCCTCGCACGCCAGCACCGACCCGGCTGGGTCGCCGTCGGCACGCTCGGTGGCGCCACCGTCACCGGTGCCTGGCGACGGGTGTGGGAACTGCGGCCGTGACACGGCCCGGCTGCGACGGCCGGGCGGCCTGCGCACCCGCTGTCACAGATGTTCAAGATGTTGTAGTTGTTGTACGAGTGCACGGATGTGGCGTAGTGTCCACTGCGCGATGACCGACGTGGGCGCTGCGAGGCCGCAGATCGTGCCTGACCTCCGAGGGACCCATGGATATGTCCAGCATCAGCCACGTCCACGCCCGTGAGATCCTCGACAGCCGGGGCAACCCGACCGTCGAGGTGGAGATCGTCGCCGGC
>JAWLFQ010000017.1:0-36906 GCA_041685505.1 Nitriliruptoraceae bacterium | reverse complement strand
GCCCCGGTGATCTCCATGTGTCTCGCCTCCCTGTCCGGCCCGCCCGCGGGATCCTCCGCGTGACGCCCGCCCCTCCTACGAGAGAACCTCCCGGGGTCCGGGAGGTTCGCGCGTGCTCGGGGCGAGCACGCGCTATGGAACGACGACGAGGACGCGCAGGCGCGAACGCAGCGTGGCGTCCTCCCCGCTCCTCAGGTCCCGTAGCACGTGCGCTGCTCCGTTGTCGGTTGGTCGTCGGTCGCTCGACCGAGCGCTGGCATGGTTGCGTGTCCGGACGCTGCGGTCAAGTCGTTGCGCTCAGCGCTCGTCGGTGAGCGCCTTGCGCGTGGCGGCGGCGATGCCCGCGGCGTCCAACCCGAGCTCCGCGAGGATCCGTCCCGGCGAACCGTGGGGGAGATAGGCCGCGGGTACCCCGAGCCGCAGCACGGGTGGCGCGTGGCGCACACCGGCACGCTCGGTCAACGCATCGGCGAGCTCGGCCCCGGCCCCTCCGCCGACCGTCCCGTTCTCCACGGTCACGACCAGCGGTGCGGATGCCGCGGCGTCGAGCATCACCGCGTCGGCAGGACGCACGCTGCGCACGTCCCACACCGTCGCCTCGACCCCGTCCTCGGCCAGCATCGCCGCGGCCTGCACGGCAGCTGCGGCCCGGTCCCCCACCGCCAGCAGGGTCACGTCCGCGCCCGAGCGCAGCCGGCGCGCCCCGAGACCCTCCACCGCATCGGTGGTGGGGTCGATACCCAGATCCGCAGCGCTCGCGGCAGCGCCCTTGGGGAAGCGCAGGAACACCGGGCCGGTGAGGTCCACGGCGACCCGCAGGAGCGCGTCCACGTCCTCGGCGCACGAGGGGGTCAGCACCGTGGCGCTGGCGATCCGCAGGCTCAGCGCCAGATCGAGGATGCCGTGGTGGCTCGGCCCGTCATCGCCGGTGATCCCCGCCCGGTCGAGGACGAAGACCACGTGCTCGTCGTGCAGGCCCACATCGAGGTTGGCCTGGTCGAAGGCACGGGAGAAGAAGGTCGAGTACACCGCCACGATCGGCAACCTGCCGGCGCGGGACAGACCGGCCGCCGAGGTCACGGCGTGCTGCTCGGCGATGCCCACGTCCACGACCTGCTCGGGATGCCGGGCGGCCAGGGGCAGCAGCCCGGTGGAGCCCGGCATCGCGGCGGTGACGGCGAGGAGCTCCGCCCGTTCCTCGGCGAGCTCCAGCAGGGTGGTGGAGAAGGCCGCGGTCCACGATGGTGCGCTGCGGCGACCGTTGGCACGGCCCGTCTCGACGTCGAAGGCCGAGGTGTCGTGCAGCTTCTTCTCCGGGTCGGTCTCCGCGGGCACGTAGCCCTTGCCCTTCTGGGTGAGCACGTGGACCAGCACCGGTGTCTGCAACCGGGCGGCGTGGCTGAGCGCGTGCTCGACGCGGGCGAGGTCGTGGCCGTCGTAGGGACCGAGGTAGCGCACCCCGAGCGCCTCGACGAAGGACTGCAGCGCAGGAGCTTCGGAGACCGCCGACTTGATCGCGTCCAGCCCGGCCTCGGTCAGCCGCTCGACGAAGGGCAGCCGCGACAGCGCGGAGTCGATACGGCCCTTGAGCGTGCGGTACCTCGGGTCACTGCGCAGGTCCGCCACCCGCTCGGAGAGGCGGCTGACGGTCTCCGCGTAGGACCGGCCGTTGTCGTTGAGCACGATGATGGCCGGCAGCTGGTGGTGGCCGAGGTTGTTCAGCGCCTCGTAGGCCATCCCACCGGTCAGGGCACCGTCACCGACCACTGCTACGAGCCGACGGCGGTCGTCCAGGGGCAGGTCGGCCTGCCCACGTGCCAACCCCGATACCCAGGACAGCGCCGTGGAGGCGTGGCTGTTCTCCACCAGGTCGTGGGGGGACTCCGCACGGGAGGGGTATCCCGACAGACCGCCGGCCTGCCGCAGGGTGTCGAAGGCGTCGCGACGCCCGGTGAGCATCTTGTGCACGTAGGCCTGGTGCCCGGTGTCCCACACCAGGAGGTCATCGGGAGAGTCGAACACCCGGTGCAGGGCGATGGTCAGCTCCACGACGCCGAGGTTGGAGCCGAGGTGGCCACCGACCTTGGACACCGCATCGATGATGGCGTGGCGCAGCTCGCCTGCCAGGAGCGTGAGCTCCTCCTCGTCCAGCCCCCGCAGGTCCGCAGGGTCGTCGATCCGCTCGAGCACCACGTCGTCCCTCACTTCCCACCAGCGTCACCCGGGAGAGGGTATGCCACCGAGGTTCGGAGCTGCCCCCGCGACCGTCCGTGCGTGCACACCCGTTCACACCGCGTCCGCGGGAGCTTGGTGCCCGCCCACCGGTCTGCGAAGCTGAAACGTCGACCGAAGGCGGTGCTGCGTGACCGTCACCCCGCGACGAGGACCCGGGTGGCTGCCGGCGGTGACCGCCGCAGCGGCCGTCCTGCTCCTCGCGCTGGCGGCGGCCGGGTTGTTGCAGTCGCGGCTGTCGGCCGGCGCCGACCAACGCCGTTCGCGCCAGACCGCGGTCACCGCTGTGGAGGTGACGAGCCGCTTGCGCGCCGCCGGGGACCTCGCGACGGCCGTCGCCGCGCTGGAGGCGAGTTCCGAGCAGGTCACCACGGCGGAGTTCGAGGCCTTCCTCGACACCGCCAGCCGTCGGCGACCGGTCGAGGAGGCCTACGACGGGGTCGTCGGGGTGCTGGTGCTCGAGGGTGACGCCGACCGCGGGTTCCGGTTGCGACATGGCCGGCACCGTCTGGCCGACATCGACGCGGCCCTGGACGGCCTGAGGACCTGTGGACCCTGTCCCGAGATCTTCCGCGCCGCGCGACGTGACGACGGGGTCCTCGACGCGGTGACGCCGGAGCCGCAACTGGCGGCCACCCTCGGCGCGGACCTGCTGGTGGTGGAGGCGCTGGCAGCCGGAACCCGGGCGCCCGCCGGCTGGATCGTCCTGCTGGTGGACACCACCCGGTTGGCGGCCGATGCGGGGCCGGCGCAGGTCCGCCAGCTCGAGGTCGCCGGCGATGACACGGCTCGAGCCGACGCGACGGACAGCGCGCCGCAGGACACCGAGGTCCGCCGCATCCGGGCCAACGGCACCGTCTACGCCCTCACCCTGACCCCACCGGCGGTGCTGCTGACCCCCACCGAGCGGCTGACCCCGGGACTGATCGCCGTGAGCGGTGCGATCATCGCCGCCCTGCTCGGCGCCCTCGTCCACGCCACCGGCTCGTCGCGCCGCCGAGCCGAAGCCGCCGTGGTCACGGCCACCACCGAGCAGCGCCTGGCCTACGAACAGCTCGCGACGGCGAACCGCCAGCTGGCCCGCGCCAACGCCGAGCTCGAACGCTTCGCGGGGGTCGTCGCCCACGACCTGCGGGCGCCCCTGACCCACATCCAGGGCCTGATCGAGGCCGTGCGATCCGGCCGTGCGAGCAGCGAGCAGACCGAGGTGTTCCTGGACCGCGCAGCGGCGAACACCGAACGCCTGGAGGATCTGGTGGCGCAGCTGCTCGACTACGCCGTCGCCGGCCGCACCATCGGCGACCCGGAGCCGGTCGAGCTGGACGCGGTCGTCGCACAGGCGCTCGAGCGACTGACGGCCACCATCGATGAGCTCGACGGCCGCATCGAGGTGGAGCCGCTGCCGGCGGTCACCGGCGACGCGGAACGCCTCACACAGGTGGTGCAGAACCTGGTCGCCAACGCCCTGACCCACGCAGGCCCAGGGACGCGGGTACGGGTGACGGCCACCCGGGTGGACGACCGGATCCGGCTCACGATCGCCGACGACGGGCCGGGCGTCGCCCCCGAGGACCGCGATCAGGTGCGCAACGCCTTCGAGCGCGGCCGCAGCCCCGCCGCCGGGACGGGGCTCGGACTGGCCACGGTGACCCGCATCGTCGCGGCACACGGTGGCACCACCGTGCTCGGTGCCAGCGACCTCGGCGGCCTGGCGGTCACCCTCGAGCTGCCCGCCGCCTGAGGCGAGCGGGGTTCAGCCGATCAGCTCGCGGAGCAGCTCGTTGGTCTTGCGCGGATCCGCCTGGCCGCGGGTGGCCTTCATGACCTGGCCGACCAGCGCACCGATGGCCTTGGTGTTGCCGCCGCGGATGTCCTCCACCGTGCTGGCGTTGTCCGCCACGACCTGTGCGACGATGCCCCGGAGCTCCCCTTCGTCCGAGACCTGCTCGAGCCCGTGCGCCTTCGCCACCTCGGCCGGCGTGCTCGCACCGCGGGCCTCGATGACCCCGGTCAGCACCTGCTTGGCCAGCGAGGTCGACAGCGTGCCCTGGTCGATCAGCGCGATGAGCTCGGCGACGTGGGCGCCGGTGAGGCCGCTGTCGACCAGCTCGACCCCCGCGGCGGAGAGCTGTCCGGCGACGTCACCGGTCACCCACTTCGCCGTCGCGCCCGGATCGGCACCGGCCGCCACGGCGTCGTCGAACAGCACCAGCGCGTCGCTGCCCACCAGCGCGACGGCCTGCTCGCGCGGCACGCCCGCCGTCAGCAGTCGCACGCGGGTCATCGCCGGCAGCTCCGGCAACCGGGCGCGCACCGCTTCGACGTGTGCAGGCGTGGAGGTCACCGCCACCAGGTCGGGGTCGGGGAAGTAGCGGTAGTCGGTCACCGACTCCTTGACCCGCAGCGTCTCGGTGACACCGCGGCCCTCGTCCCAGTGCCGGGTCTCCATCCGGATCGTGCCGCCGTCCTCCAGCACGGCGACCTGCCGCGAGGCTTCGAAGGCGATCGCCCGGCCCAGCGAGCGCACCGAGTTGAGGTTCTTGATCTCCGTGCGGGTACCGAGCGGCTCGCCCACGCGACGGACCGAGACGTTGGCATCGCAGCGGATCGAACCCTGGTCCATGCGCGCGTCCGAGACGTCCACGGCGCGGACGATGGCCTGCAGCTCGCGCAGGTAGGCCTGGGCGGTCTCCGGGTCGCGGATGTCGGGGTGGGAGACGATCTCCAGCAGGGGGATGCCGCACCGGTTGTAGTCGATCAGGGAGCGGTCGGCACCGTGGAGCCGGCCCGTGTCCCCCACGTGCAGCGACTTGCCGGTGTCCTCCTCCATGTGGAGGCGCTCGATGCCCACCCGGCGGGTCTGCACGCTGCCGTCGGCGAGCTCCACCTCGACATCGAGGTGGCCGTCGTGGATGAGCGGCACGTCGTACTGGCTGATCTGGTAGTTCTTGGCCAGGTCCGGGTAGAAGTAGTTCTTGCGGTGGAACCAGCACCGTTCGGCCACGCTGCCGCTGATGGCCAGCCCCAGCAGGGTGGCGTCCTCGATGGCCCGGGCGTTGGGCACCGGGAGGGCGCCGGGCTGGCCGGTGCACACCGGGCAGACGTTGGTGTTGGGTTCGGCGCCGAAGTCGGTGGAGCAGCCGCACCACATCTTGGTGGTGGTGTGCAGCTCGACGTGGACCTCGAGCCCGACGACGAGCTCCCAGCCCTCGGGCAGCCATGCGGACGCGGCCATCAGCTGACCTCCCGGGTGGTGACGGCGCGGGGGCCCGTGGGCAGCGTCGCGAACCCCGTGGCCTGCTCCAGTGCGTAGGCGAGGCGGTACATCACATCGTCGCGCTTCAGCGGCGCCATGACCTGCAGGCCCACGGGCAGGGCGCTGCTGTCGTCATCGGGTGCCGCAGCCAGTCCCGCGGGCAGCGACAGGGCCGGGATGCCGGCAAGGGACGCCGGCACCGTGGCGACATCGTTGAGGTACATCGCCATCGGGTCGGCGGTCTTGTCCCCGAGACGGAAGGCGACCGTGGGTGAGGTCGGGCTGACCAGGGCGTCCACCTCCTCGAAGGCGGCACGGAAGTCCTGGGCGATCAGGGTGCGCACCTTGGACGCCTGCAGGTAGTAGGCGTCGAAGTAGCCGCTCGACAGCGCGTGGGTGCCGATCATGATGCGCCGTTTGACCTCCGGCCCGAAGCCGGCGGCACGGGTGGCGGCGTTCATCTCCTCCGCGGTGGCGGCGTCCACCCGGAGCCCGTAGCGCACGCCGTCGAAGCGGGCGAGGTTCGAGGACGCCTCGCTGGGGGCGATGAGGTAGTAGGCCGGCAGACCGTAGGACGCGTGGGGCAGCGAGACCTCGACGATCTGCGCACCCAGATCGCTGAGCCGGTCGAGGGCGGCCGCGAAGACCGCCTCCACCCCCGGCTCGTAACCCTCCCCCTGCAGCTCACGCACCACACCGATGCGCATGCCGTCGACCCCCTCGCTCAGCCCGGCGAGCAGGTCGGGGACCGCACCCGGTACCGAGGTCGCATCACGCGGGTCGTGCCCCCAGGTCGCCACCTGCAGCCGGGCCGCATCCTCCACGGTGCGCGCGAAGGGCCCGGCCTGATCCAGCGAGGACGCGAAGGCCACGAGCCCGTACCGCGACATCGTGCCGTAGGTCGGCTTGACACCGACCAGACCGGTGAGCGCCGCGGGTTGGCGGATCGACCCGCCGGTGTCGGTCCCGATGGCCAGGGGTGCGAGCAGCCCGGCCACGGCCGTGGCGGAGCCACCGGAGGACCCACCGGGGACCCGGTCCAGATCCCAGGGGTTACGGGTGGCACCGAAGGCGGAGTTCTCCGTCGACGAGCCCATGGCGAACTCGTCCATGTTGGTCTTGCCGAGCACGACGACGTCGGCGGCGCGCAGGCGCTCGGTGACCGTGGCGTCGTAGGGCGGCACCCAGCCCTCCAGCATGCGGGAGCCGCAGGTGGTGGGCGCCCCCCGCATCGTCAGGACGTCCTTGAGCGCGAGGGGGACCCCGGCCAGGGGACCCAGCTCCACCCCGGCAGCTCGGCGGGCGTCGATGTCGTCGGCATGGGCGCGGGCGGCCTCGGCGGTGACGGCGAGGTAGGCGTGGGGTTCGTCGGGCGTGAGCGCATCGGCCGGCTTGGCCGACCAGACCGGGCCCTCGGCCACGACCCCGTCGACCGCGGCGATGCGTTCGAGGTAGGCGTCCACCACCCCGCGTGCGGACACCTCCCCGGCGGCGAGGCGCGCGGCCAGCTCGGTCGCGGACAGCCGGGTGAGCTCGCTCGGCAGCGTCATCTCACCCCTCCTCCGCGACGATGCGCGGCACGGCGAAGCGGTCCTGCTCCACCGCGGGTGCCCCTGCCAACAGCTCGTCGCGATCCAGCGGCGCGGCGGGTTCGTCCGCCCGGGTGACGTCGGCCAGGGCGAAGGGGTGGGTGGTCGGCTCCACCTCCTCGGCTGCGACCTCGCCGACCTGTTCGGCGTAGCCGAGGATCGACGACAGCTGCGGCGCCAGGGCCGCCACCTCGTCGTCGGTCAGGGCGAGCCGTGCGAGGCGCGCGACGTGGCGCACCTCCTGTTCTGACAGGGCCACGGGGCCTCCTGCTGCACGCGGGGACGATCCGTGCGGAGGCTAGCGCTCCAGGCCCGTGCCTCCGCCGCCGGCCTCGGCCGGCGGTGTCCCCCCGGCGGGGACGCGGGCGACGACGTCACGCTGGCCGCGGTTACGGTCACGATGACCCGAACCGGACGAGACGACCGGACGGAAGAAGCAACCCGAGGATCCCGTGACCACCGCGCTGCTCACCGACCGGTACGAGCTGACGATGCTCGACGCCGCGCTGCGCAGTGGGACCGCATCACGCGCCTGCGTCTTCGAGGTCTTCGCCCGGGAGCTCCCGCAGGGGCGTCGCTACGGGGTCGTGGCGGGGCTCGGACGCCTCGTGGATGCGATCGAGCGGTTCCGCTTCGACGACGCCACCCTGGCCTGGCTCGACGACCACGACGTGGTGGGGCCCGACACCCTCACGTGGCTGGCCGGCTACCGCTTCCGCGGCCAGCTCCATGCCTACCGCGAGGGCGAGCTCTACGTCCCGGGTGCGCCCGTGCTGACGGTCGCCGCGACCTTCGCGGAGGGGGTGCTGATCGAGACCCTGATCCTCAGCATCCTCAACCACGACACCGCGATCGCCTCCGCAGCGGCCCGCATCGTCGACACGGCGGGCGGCAGGGGCCTGCTCGAGTTCGGCAGCCGCCGCACCCACGAGCGGTCCGCGGTGGCCGCGGCACGTGCCGCCTACCTCGTCGGTTTCGACGGCACCTCCAACCTCGCCGCCGGCCAACGACACGGGGTTCCGACCCTGGGCACCACCGCGCACGCCTTCGTGCTCCTGCACGACGACGAACCGGCTGCGGTGACCGCACAGATCGACGCCGTGGGGCCCGCGACCACGGTGCTGGTCGACACCTACGACGTCCGCCGCGGTATCGAGCTGGCCCTCGAGGCCGCGGGGCCGGGGCTCGGCGCCGTCCGGATCGACTCCGGTGATCTGGCCGCAGCGGCCGCGGCAGCCCGGGTGCAGCTGGATGCCGCCGGGGCCACGGCGACCCGCATCGTGGTCTCGGGCGATCTCGATGAGCGCCGCATCGCCGCGCTCGCCGACGCGCCGATCGACGCCTACGGCGTCGGCACCAAGCTCGTCACCGGTGACGGCGCGCCCACGGCGGGCTTCGTCTACAAGCTGGTGGCCCGGGCGCGCGAGCCCGGCGGCGCGTGCGAACCGGTGGCCAAGGCCGGGGGCCGCAAGGCCACGGTCGGCGGACGCAAGGCCGCGTCCCGCCGCCTGCGCGACGGCCATGCCACCGCCGAGGTGCTGCGCGCCTGGGGCAGCCCGCCGGCCCGGGATGAACGCGCGCTGCAGGTTCCGGTGCTGGTCGACGGTGAGCGCCATCACGACCCCGACCTGGACACGATCCGTGCCCACCACCGCGCGGCCATGGACGAACGACCGCCCGCCGCACGCCGGCTGGACGCCGGGGCGCCCGGGTGGAACACCGAGGAGGAACCGTCATGAGCACACCGACCGACCGCTACGACGCCCGCACGGCACTGATCGTGGTGGACGTCCAGAACGACTTCGCCGACCCCGAAGGTGGCCTCTACGTGCAGGACGGTGAGGAGGTCGTGCCCGTGATCAACGAGGAGATCGCCGCAGCGCGCGCTGCCGGCGCACTGGTGGTCTACACCCAGGACTGGCACCCGGAGACCACCCCGCACTTCGCCAAGGACGGCGGCACCTGGCCCGTCCACTGCATCGCCGGCACCTGGGGCGCCGAGCTCCATCCCGCGCTCGAGGTGGTGGATGACGCACCCGTGGTCCGCAAGGGCGTGGACGGGGGGGACGGCTACTCCGGCTTCTCGGTCCGCGACCCCGTCAGCGGCGAGGAGTCGGCGACCGAGCTCGGCCGGCACCTCGAGGAAGCCGGCACCGAACGCGTGGTGGTCGCCGGCCTCGCGGGGGACGTGTGCGTCAAGGAGACGGCGCTCGATGCCCGCGAGCGGGGCTACGAGGTGGAGCTGCCGCTGCCCACCACCCGGATGGTCGAGCTCGAGCCGGGCGACGGCGATGCCGCCCGCGAGGAGATGTCGAGCGCGGGCGTGCAGCTCACCCGGCGATGACCGCCGCAGGTGCGCTCGGTGCGGGGCTTCGTCGTTCCCACCGACGAGCACGCCCCGCCGGGAGCGGCGGTGGCTGCGGGCTCAGCCGTCGTGGTCGTCCCCGGCGGGCAACGTGCCATGCGCCAGCAGGTGCCGGAACGCCGCTTCGTCGGCGACGGGAACCCCGGCCGCCGACGCCTTGTCGCGCTTGGATCCAGGGTCCGCACCGGCCACCACCACCGACGTCCGCCCCGACACGCTGCCGGTGACCTTGGCGCCCCGCGCCTCGAGCGCCTCCCGGGCCTCGTCCCGCGTGAACCCCTCCAGGGTGCCGGTGACCACCACCGTCCAGCCTTCGAGCAGCTGCGCATCCACCCCGGTGGCAGCCACCGGCGCGGCCTCGGTGGTGATCCCGAGGCCGATCAGCTCGTCGATCAGCTGTGCGTTGCGCGGGGTGGCGAACCAGGAGTGGACGGACCGCGCGATCACCGGCCCGATCCCCTCGATCGTCTCGAGCGCCTCGGGGTCGGCGTCGCGGATCGCCTGCAGGCTCGGAGAGGCACGGACCAGGGTCTTGGCGTAGGTGGGGCCGAGGTGACGGATGTTGAGCGCCACCAACACCCGGTCGAGGGGGCGCTGGCGCCCCTCGTCGATGCCGGCCAGCAGGTTGTCGACGCGCTTGGTCCCCCACTTGTCGAGCGCGAGCAGCTCGTCGCGGCGCTGGTGCAGACGGAACACGTCGGCGAGGTCGTGGACCAGCCCCTCGGACAGCAGCAGATCCACGGTCTGCTCACCGAGCCCCTCGATGTCGAGCGCACTGCGTGAGGCGAGGTGGACCAGCGACTCGCGGAGCCGGTTGGGACAGTCCACGTTCTCGCAGAAGTGGTGCGCCTCCCCCTCGGGCCGGACCAGCGGCTGGTCACAGAAGGGGCAGTCCTCGGGCATCGACCAGGGCTCGGCCCGCTCGGCGTGATCGGTGCCCACGGGACCGACCACCTCCGGGATCACGTCACCGGCACGGCGCACCAGCACGCGGTCGCCCGGACGCACGTCCTTGGCGCGGACCTGGATCTCGTTGTGCAGGGTGGCGTAGGTGATGGTGGTCCCGGCCACCAGCACGGGCTCGAGCACGGCGTAGGGGGTGGCCTTGCCCGTGCGGCCGACGTTGACCTCGATCGCTGCCAGGGTCGTGGCCTGCTCCACGGGTGCCATCTTGTAGGCGATCGCCCAGCGCGGCGCCCGGGAGGTGACGCCGAGCGCGGCCCGCTGGGCGAGGTCGTCGACCTTGACCACGACGCCGTCGATCTCGTAGCTGACGTCGTGACGGGCCGCGGTCCAGCGCTGGACGTAGGCCCACACCTCGTCGAGGTCGGTGCAGCGCTCGCTCTGCTCGGCGACGGGCAGACCGGCCGCGGCCAGGGTGCCCATGGCCTGTGCGTGGGTGGTGAAGCCGATGCCCTGGAGCGCACCGAGTCCGTGGCACCACACCGCCAGCGGTCGGGTCGCGGTGACCTCGGGATCCTTCTGCCTGAGCGCTCCCGAGGCGGCGTTCCGGGGGTTCATGAAGGCCGTGTCGCCCCGCTCGATCCGCGCGGCGTTCATCGCTTCGAAGGCCTCGAGCGGGTAGTAGACCTCACCACGGACCTCGAGGAGCGCCGGCGGGTCGTCGAGGTCGAGCCGGTAGGGGATCGAGTCGATGGTCAGCACCTGGTTGGTGACGTCCTCACCGGTGGTGCCGTCCCCGCGGGTCGCCGCGGTGGCCAGCACGCCGTCGCGGTAGACCAGGTCGATGGCCACGCCGTCGATCTTCAGCTCGCAGCCGTAGACGACCCGGGGCGCCGCATCGGGGTCGGCCGCAGCCAGTTCGTCCTCGTCGAGCTCCGCGGGATCCGCGTCGCTGGCCAGCCTGCGCTGGACCCGTTCCACCCAGGCCTCGAGTTCCTCGCGGGAGAAGGCGTTGTCCAGGCTGAGCATCGGCTCCGGGTGGGTGACCGGCGGGAAGGCGGTGTCGGGTGGTGTGCCCACCTGCTGGGTGGGCGAGGTGGGTGTGCGCAGCTGCGGGTGCTGCTGCTCGATCGCCTCGAGTTCCCGGAAGAGCGCGTCGTACTCCGCATCCGAGAGGTCCGGGTCGGAGAGCACGTAGTAGCGGTAGCGCGCGGCGCGCACGGCGCGCACCAGTTCGTCGTGGCGCTCCTGCGCGCTCGCGAGGTCCGACGCCACCTCCGGACGGTCGCTCACGGGGCACTCCTGGCTCGAGGTGGCGCGGACGGGCTCGGGCGATCACCGCGCGGCCTCGAGGCTACTGAAGCCGATGCTCCGGGCCTGGGGTCACCCGCCGGACGGACCCGCGGTGGCGGCCAGCGGCCACCCCGCGGGTCGCTCGGCAGCGACCACCCGCCCGCCACCGAGGCAGACGGCGTCGTCGGGGGTGTAGAGGACCGCTGCCTGTCCGAGCGCCAGGCCGTGGACGGGCTCGTCGAGCACGACCCGCACCTCACCCGCACCGGCCCCCGGGTGCACGGCGTCCGATCGTGCAGGCACCAGCCGAGCCGGCACCGACCGGCCGTGGGCCCGGACCTGCACGCGCACGGGCCCCTCCGGCGCCGTGCCAGTGGTCCAGGAGACCGCGGACAGCTCCGCCCACCGGCAGGCCAGCTGCTCGCGTGGACCGACGCGCACCGTCGCGGTCGCGGCGTCCACATCGGTCACGAACCGGCGCTCGTGGTGGTCGAGGCCGAGGCCCCGCCGCTGCCCGACGGTGAAGCGCCACACCCCGTCGTGGCCCCCGAGCACCACGCCGTCGGCGTCCACGATCGGCCCGGCAGCGGTCGGCAGACGCTGCGACAGGTAGCCGGCGGTGTCGCCGTCGGGGATGAAACACACGTCGTAGCTGTCCGGCTTGTTCGCCACCCGCAGCCCGCGTTCCGTGGCGAGCGCGCGGACCTGCGACTTGGTGAGCTCGCCCACGGGCAGCAGGGTGTGCGCGAGCTGCTCGGGTGTGGCGACGTAGAGCACGTAGGACTGGTCCTTCGCGCCGTCCACCGCACGATGCAGCGCCACTCCCGGACCTGGAGCGACCACGGGCGCGGCGCCCCGCCGCAGACGGGCGTGGTGCCCTGTGGCCAGGGCGTCGAAGCCGAGCTCGCGCGCACGTGCGAGCAGCGCCGCGTACTTCACCCGCTCGTTGCAGGTCACGCACGGGTTCGGCGTGAGGCCCGCGGCGTAGCTGTCGGCGAAGGGGGTCTGCACCTCGCGGACGAACACCTCGCTCATGTCCCAGACGTAGAAGGGGATGCCGAGCACCTGCGCCGCCCGCCGGGCGTCCTGCGCGTCGTCGAGGGTGCAGCACCCGTGTCCGGGGAGCTGCTCGTCGAGCGGGAGGTCCGCCAGCTTGAGGTGCACGCCGGTCACCTCGTGACCCTGCTCGACGAGCAGGGCGGCGGCAACCGCGCTGTCCACGCCACCGGACATCGCCACCAGCACCTGCGCCATCAGGACACCCCCGCGGACGGGACGTGACCGAGGCGGGACCGCAACCGGGGCACGGTCGCCGAGAGCACCTCGATGGCGTGCTCGACATCCGCGGCGGTGGTGCTCCAGCCGAGGCTCAGGCGCAGGGGCGTGCCGCGCAGGCCGCACGCTTCGAGGACCGGTGAGGCCGTGGCTGCGCCCGCACCGCAGGCCGACCCGGAGGATGCCGCCACCCCCGCCCGGTCCAGCGCCAGGGACAGTGCCGCCGGGTCCACTGCCTCGAGCAGGAGATGGACGTGGGACGCCAGACGCTGCTCGGCGACGGCCGGGCCGCTGCGGGTCACCCCGTCCAGCGCGGTCAGGGCCGTGGCCAACCGGTCGGTCCACCTGCGCAACCGCGTCCGCAACGCTGCCCGCTCGGCCACCGCGGCGGTCAACGCCGCCGCACAGGCGGCGTCCAGGCCGACCGCGAAGGTGCCCGAGCGCACCCCCCGGTCCTGACCACCCCCGTGCGCCACCGGGACGACGGGCAGCCCGCGCCGGAGCACCGCGACGCCGACACCCTGGGGCCCGCCGAACTTGTGCGCCGACAGCGACAGGGCGTCGACGCCCCAGCTGGTCACATCCACCTCCAGGGTCGCGACGGCCTGCACGGCATCGGTGTGCAGCCGGATCCCCCGGGAGCGCAGCTCCTCCGCCAGCGCCGGGATGTCGTTGACCGCGCCCACCTCGTTGTTGGCCGTCATGACGCTGACCAGCACCGTGTCGGGCCCGACGGCATCCAGCACCGCCTCCACCTCGACCTGCCCGTCAGCGCGGGGTGGCACGACCGTGAGCCGCACGTCCCCGCGTTGCGCCAACCACCGGGCGGGATCGAGCACCGCGGGGTGCTCGACCGCCGTGGTGACCAGGTGGGGCACGCCGCGGTGTCCGTCGCGCGCCGCCCACACCACCCCCTTGACGGCGAGGTTGTCCGCCTCCGTGCCGCCGGAGGTGAACACCACCTCGTGGGGTGAGCACCGCAGCGCCCCGGCGACCTGCTCGCGTGCCTCCTCGACCACCTCGCGTGCGGCCTGGCCGGCCAGGTGGGTCGCGGAGGCGTTGGCCGCCTCGAGCCACCTCGTCAGCGCCGCACGCGCCTGTGGGCGCGGCGGCGTGGTGGCAGCGTGGTCGAGGTAGGTCGTCATCGCAGCCGCGACGGTAGCGTCACCGTCCCAGATCGACCCGGAGAGGCGACGACCCGTGAGCGCACCCCACCTGCCCTACGACGCCCCCTTCCCCCCGGTCGCCGGTGGTGTCGTCCCGATCGGCGTCGAGCTCGGCACCGCCGCCGGTCACCGTCTGACCCTGCTCAGCCTGGAGCGCTGGGGCGGGTGGGCGGACCTGCGCTTCGCCCGGATCGACGTCGCCGGGCAGCAGCGCCTGTCCCGCCGCGTCCCCCCCAAGGAGTCGTGGCGGGTGCAGGTGGACGGCGCGGAGGTGGAGGTGTTCGACGCCGTGGGACGCGGTGATCGCTGGTTCTCCAACGGCGAGGTCCGCATCGTCGCGACCCCACACGAGGGCGCACGCATCGACGTGGAGGTGGTGCTGGCCCCCGACGTCGCACCGCTGCGCGGCAGCTTCACCCTGGCCGGCTGACACGCCACCGGACACCGATCCGACGCTCACCGCCACGGCCCACGGCCCTCCACGACCGACAGGAGCGACGACGATGGCAGGTGGCGCCGAGCGCTTCCTCACACACGCGGCACAGCGTGGGCTGGAGCTCGCCGTGGCGACCTTCCCCGCCGGCACCCGGACCGCGCAGGATGCGGCCACGGCGATCGGGTGTGAGGTGGCCGCGATCGTGAAGTCGCTGGTGTTCATCGCCGATGACCGGCCCGTCCTGGTGCTGACCTCCGGTGCGAACCGCGTGGACGAGGCGCTCCTGGCGACCGCGCTCGACGCGCAGACGGTGCGCAAAGCCAGCGCGAGCGAGGTCCGCGACGCCACCGGCTACGCCATCGGCGGGACCCCACCCTTCGGGTTCGACCAGCCGGTGCAGGTCCTGTGTGATCCCGACCTCACCGGGTTCGCGCAGGTGTGGGCGGCCGCGGGCTCACCGACGCAGGTCTTCGGCATCGCGCCGGAGGCGCTGCTGGCCGTCAGCGGTGCCGAGCTCGCACGGGTCACGGGCTGAACCACGGATCGCAGCGGCCACCACGGTCGTACGACCCCACCGGTCCGTGGACCGTCGCACCGTGGCGATGCAGACTCGTCACAGCGCACACGACAGCCAACCAGGCCACGAGGAGCTGCACATGGGTACCAAGGACCACGTCGTCGGAAAGGCCAAGGAGGTCGCAGGCAAGGCGACCGGCGACCGGAAACTCGCCACCAAGGGGCGCGCGCAGCAGGCCAAGGCCAAGGCCGGTGATGCGGTCCAGGAGGCCAAGGAGACCACCGCCGGTGCCGCCGACGCCGCCAAGGAGGCCGTCCGCGGCGACGAGCACGACGACGAGCCCGAGGCCGTCCGCGGCGACGAGCGTGAGGCGCCGGAGGACGACACCCGGGCGTGAGCACGGGCCCCGGTCATGGCGCTGCCCCGGCCGGTTGGCCGGGGCAGCGCCATGAGCAGCGGAGGGTCAGCTGCGGCTCTCCAGCTCCTCCACCAGCTTCGGCACGACCTTGTAGAGGTCACCGACCACGCCGAAGTCGGCGATCTGGAAGATCGGCGCCTCACCGTCCTTGTTGATCGCCACGATGTTCTGCGAGGTCTGCATACCCGCTCGGTGCTGGATCGCGCCCGAGATGCCGGATCCGATGTAGAGCGTCGGCGAGATGCTGCGACCCGTCTGCCCGATCTGGTAGCGGTGCGGGTACCACCCGGCGTCGGTCGCTGCGCGCGACGCACCGACCCCGGCCCCGATGACGTCGGCGAGCTGCTCCATCAGCTCGAACCCGTCCTCGGAGCCGAGACCACGTCCGCCAGCGACCACGACGGCGGCCTCGCTGATGTCGGGACGATCGGCAGCGGCGATCTTCTCCACCTCCGTGACCTTGGCGGCCTTCGCCTCCTCCGACAGGCTGTGGTCGAGGGCGACCAGCTCGGCTGGACCGCCGTCACCCGGCTCCGCGGGGAAGGCGTTGGAGGACACCCCGAGGAAGCTGAGCTTGCCCTCGGCGACGGTGCTCCTGGTGATGGTGTCACCGCCGAACACCTCCTTGGTCGCCGTCCAACGGCCGTCATCGGCCAACTCGATCCCCGACACGTCGGTGATCACACCGGCATCCATACGGATCGCGAGCCGCGCCGCCACGTCCTTGACGTGGTTGGTCGATGCGAACAGCAGGGTGTCGGCCTCCGCTTCGTCGATCAGCTCCTCGAGCACCTCGACCTGGGGCAGCGTGACGTAGCCGTAAGCGTCCTCGGAGTCCCAGTGGTAGCACTTGTCCGCGCCGTGGCTGCCGAGGGTGGCAGCGGCGTCGGCCGCACCGGGACCGAACCACACCGCGGCCACGGCGTCACCGGTGATGCCCGCCAGCTCACGGGCCTTCGACAGCATCTGCAGCGACACCTTCTTCGGGCCGGCGTCGCTGTGGTCGATCAGGACCAGCATCTCGGTCATCTGTGTTCCTCACCTCTCGCCCGCTGCGGGGCGCTCGATCGCGGCACGCGGCCCTCAGACGAACTTCTTCTCCACCAACCAGTCCGCCAGCTGCGCGGCCACGGCCCCGCTGCCGTCGTCCTCGACGATGGTCCCGGCGTCCTTGGGCGGACGGGGTGCGAACTCGTACATCGTGGCCGAAGCGGCACCGGCACCGACCTCCTCGGCGCTGACCCCCAGATCGGCCAGGCTCTTGACGGTCAGGGGCTTGGACTTGGCCGCCATGATGCCCTTGAAGGAGGGGTAACGCGGCTCGTTGATGGCCTCCACCACGCTCACCACGGCGGGCAGCGTGGCAGCGACCACGTCCCACCCCTCCTCGTGCTCGCGGTGGACGACGATGTCCTCGCCGTCGACCTCGAGGTGGCGGACGTAGGTCAGGCTCGGCAGCCCGAGCAGTTCCGCGACCGCGGCCGGGACCAGCGAGGTGCGCGCGTCGGTGGACTGCCCGCCGAACAGCACGAGGTCGAACTCCTCGGCCTCCAGGGCCGCCGCGATGACCCGGGCGGTGCCCAGCGCATCCGAGCCGGCGATGGCGTCGTCGGTGATCTGCAGCCCGGCGTCGAGGCCGTAGGACAACGCCTTGCGCACGGTCGATCCCGCCGACTCCGGCCCCATGACCAGCACCGTGACCTCCGCACCGTGCTGCTCCTTGAGCCGCACGGCCTCCTCGATGGAGAACTCGTTGACCGGGCACAGCACGGCCTCACCGGCCTCGCGGTCCACCGTGAGGCTGTCGGGGTCGATGACCTTCTCCCCGGCGGTGTCCGGCGTGCGCTTGACAGGGACGATGACCTTCATGCGCTGCTCCCTCTCACATCGGCTCGCGGCCGGCGCGATCCACCGGCCGATCGCGACCATATGGAACTTGAGTGAACACTCAAAATCAAACCCGAGGTCGTCGGTTGCCTAGCCTGCGCCCCATGGACGAGCCTCCTGCAACCGATGCCGACGACCCGCGGTCGACGGGTGGGCACCCCCTCCCCCTGACCGGCGAACGCACCCTGCCGGGGATCCCCGACGAGCGCTACTGGTTCCTGCGCCACGTGATCGCCTACCGGCTCGCGGGCCGGATCATCGACGACCTCACCTTCCCGGTGGTGCTGGACGCGGGCTGCGGCGAGGGCTACGGACTCGAGCTGCTCGCTGCCGCCGGTGCGGGCCGCGTGGTCGGCGTGGACCTCGACGCACCCACCGTGGCACACGCCCGGCGACGCTACGCCGCCGACGACGGGCGCATCGAGCTCCTCACAGCGGAACTGCGCGAGGTCCCGCTGCCCGATGACCATGTGGAGCTCGCCGTCGCCTTCCAGGTGATCGAGCACCTGCACGACATCCCCGGGTTCCTCGCCGAGCTTCGCCGTCTGGTCCGACCCGGTGGGCGGGTGCTGATCGCCACGCCCAACCGGCTGACCTTCACCCCCGACAGCGACACCCCCGTCAACCCCTTCCACACCGTGGAGTTCACCGCCGACGAGCTGACCACCCTGCTCCAGCGGGCCGGGCTACAGCTCGATCGGATGCTCGGCGTGCACCACGCCGGTCGGCTGCGTGCGGAGGAGCTCGAGCGCGGGGTGTCACTGCCGCGGCTGCTCGGGGAGTGCGCGCCCGAGCAGTGGCCCCGGTGGCTGCGCGAGGTGGTCCACCGCAGCGAGGAGACCGACTTCGAGATCCGCACGGACCAACTCGAGGCCAGCCTGGACCTGGTGGCGATGTGCCGGGAACCGATGTGACCGGCGCGACGGCACCCGGCGAGCTGGCCCTGGTGCTCCACACCCACCTCCCGGAGCTGCGACATCACGGGGTGTGGCCCGTCGGTGAGGAGTGGCTGTTCGAGGCCTGGGGGACCTCGTGGCTACCGGTCACCGGCCTGCTGGAACAGCTGGCGGCGCAGGGTCATCGCGACGTGCTCACCCTCGGCGTCACCCCCGCCGTCGCCCACCAGGTCGCTGACGATCGCGCCGCGCAGGACCTCGGTACCTGGCTCGGTGGGCAGATGTGGCGTGCCGAGGAGCAGCGCTGGCACCTGCACCTCGAGCCGGCGGTGCGCGAGCTCGCCGGCTTCTTCTGGCGGCGGTTCCAGGACCTCCTGGCGCTCCACGAGGACGTCCAGCGACGTGGCGGGCTGCTGGCGGTGTGGCGACGTCTGGCCGCCGAGGGGGTCATCGAGCTGCTCGGTGGGCCGGCGACCCACCCGTACCTGCCGCTGACCGCTGATCCTGCCCTGTTGGACGCCCAGCTGCGTCTGGGCCTGGACCACCACGCCCGTTGGGCGGGCGCACGGCCCCGCGGGCTGTGGCCACCGGAGCTCGGCTACCGCCCCGCCGGGCGGGTCAGCGACGCGGCAGCGCGACCTCGGCGGGTCGATGCCCACGGCACCCCCGTCCTGCCGCGCCACGGTCCGGCGCTGCCGGGGCTGGAGGAGGTCTACGCCGCGCACGGCGTGGAGCACGTGCTGGTGGACGCACCCACCCTGATCCGCGCGGTGGAGGGCCCGGAGCGGGACTGGACCGCGCGTCCGCAGGTGCCGGAGCCGGGCACCGCCCATGCCGACGAGGTGGTCCACGACGCGGTCCTGATCGGTGACAGCGGGGTCGCCGCCTTCGCCCGGGACCTGTCCGTCGCCTACCACGTGTGGTCACCCTCCGGGGGCTACCCGGGGAACGCGTGGTACCGCGACTACTTCTCCCGCGGCACCTTCGGCACCCACCCCTCCTGGCGGGTCACCGACCACGCCCTGCCGCCGGGCGCCAAGGCGGTGTACGAGCCGGCACCAGCGGCCGCGCAGGTCGAACGCGACGCCGATCACCTCCACGGCGTCCTCCGCACCGTGCTCCACCCCCGACCCGGACAGGTCGTGGTGGCGGCCTACGACACCGAGCTGTTCGGCCACTGGTGGTTCGAGGGCGTCGATTTCCTCGCCGCCCTGCTCCACCGGGTGCTCGACGACCCGCAGCTGCGGACCACGACGCTGGCCAGCCGGTTGCAGCGCCACCCGCCGACCCGGCGACTGCACCTGCCCGAGTCCTCCTGGGGCTACGCCAAGGGACATGCGAGCTGGATCACCCCTGCGACCCGGCCGCTGTGGCAACGCCTGCGCGAGGCCGAAGCACGGGCACGCGCCGCGCTGGCCGGCGGTCGGGGGACGGCACGCCAGCGGGCGCAGGTGGCCCGCGAGCTCGCCCAGCTCCAGGCCTCTGACTGGCCCTTCATGGCCACCCGCGGGGCCACCCCGGAGTACGCCCGGGACCGGATCGACCACCACAGCGCCGCGCTGCACACCCTGTGCGCAGCCATCGAGGCCGGCAGCGGCGAGGACGACCACCTCGCCGCGCGCGAGGCCCGGGTGCTGGCGCCGGTGGAGGTGGAGGCCCTGGTCGCCGCGCTGGATCCCGGTTGAGCGGTCGGGCTCACACGTCGCGGGTCCGCATCAGCACGACCGCGGCCGTCGCCGCCACCGCCACGTAGCCGAGGAACACCGCCAGCCCCGTGAGCGGCTCCAGCACCGGGCCCGCCATGTCACCGGCCAGCGCCGCGGTCTCCTCGGAGGTGAACAGCGCGTTCAGGGCCTGGAAGGGCAGCCACCGCCCCACCTCGGGCAGGAACTGCACGAACAGCGACTCGATGATGAAGAAGTGCACGAGCGCCAGCGCGACGGCGACCACCTGGCTGCGCAGCAGGGCGCCCAGCGCCACGCCGAACACCGTCATCAGGGCGAGCCCCACGGGGCCCTGCCACAGCGCTGCCTGGGCCTGCGTGCCGAAGGCGAGGTCCTGACCGGAGACCAGCATCACCCCGAGCAGCGGCACCGCGCCCAGGGCGAAGAAGACCAGCCCGTAGACCGCGCCGACGAGCATCTTGGCGACCACCACCCGGGTGCGACTGGGCACCAGCTGGAAGGTGCGGCCGATGGTCTGATGCCGGAACTCGGTGGTGACCGACAGCAACCCCACCACCAGGGCGATGATGGCCACCCCGCCGACCTGGTCGATGATCGCGGCGACCTGGGCGTCCTGGCCGAGGAACTCGCCGGAGAACTCGGACTCGAAGACGAAGAAGGCTCCGCCCGCGCCGGCCACGGCGACACCCACCAGGGTGAGGATGGCGGTGGTCCAGACGGTGGTGAGCTTGCGGACCTCAGCGACGATGAGCGGCATCAGGCGATCCCTCCCCCGGCGGTGAGCTCCATGAAGACGTCCTCGAGCTCCGCCACCGCCGGACGCAGCTCGGTCAGTGCGATCCGGGCCTCGAGGGCCACCTTCCCGACCTGCTCGGGCGGCAGGGACACCACCATCAGGCCGTCGGAGCGGGTCACCTCGGCGCCCGCACCTTCCAGGCGCACGGCGAGCCCATCGTCGTCGACCGAACGCACGGCGGTCCCACCGGCAGCCGCGCCCGTGAGCTCGTCGACGGAGGCGTGTGCGACCAGCCGCCCCCGGCGGATCACCATCACCTCGTCGGCCAGGCGGGAGATCTCGCCCAGCAGGTGGGAGGACACCAGGATGGAGCGGCCCTGCCCGGCGAGGTGGCGCAGCAGCCGTCGGACCCAGTGGATGCCCTCGGGGTCGAGACCGTTGGCGGGCTCGTCGAGCAGCAGCACCTCCGGATCGCCGAGCAACGCCTGGGCGAGCCCCAGTCGCTGGCGCATCCCCAGGGAGAACTGCCCGACCCGTTTGGTGGCGGCCTCCTGCAGGCCGACCAGCTCGAGCACCTCATCGCAGCGCTGACGGGCGATCCCGGCGGTGGCCGCGGTGATGCGCAGCTCCTCGATCGCCTTGCGACCGGGGTGGTAGCCGACCCCGTCCACGATGGAGCCCACGGTGCGGGCCGGGTCGGACAGATCGTGGAAGGGCACCCCGCCGTAGGTGGCGGTGCCGGCGCTGGGAGCGGTCAGGCCCACCATCATCCGCATGGTCGTCGACTTGCCCGCACCGTTGGGCCCGAGGAAACCGACGACACGTCCGGGTGGGAGTGTGAAGCTGACGTCGTCCACGGCGAGCTGGTCGCCGTAACGCTTGGTCAGCCCTGCGACCGCCACGGTGGTCGCAGCGGCGGTGGTCTCGGTCACGGGGCGCTCCTCTCACCGGTCGCCTCACGACGCTACGCCGCGACCCTCACGCCGCCGTCGTCCGAGAGGAGGAACCCCGCCCCCTCCCCGCGGATGAGCACGGCAGGCGCCGAGGAGGACACGCCGACGCTCAGCCCCGACCCCGACGCTGTGCAGCCCGGCGGGCACGACGGACCTCGAGCAGCCGACCGACGCCACCGACCACCGGCACGAGCACCGCACCGACGACCAGTGCGGCGGTGAGATCCCAACCCCGGACCAGCGCCGCACCGGCACCGATCAGGATGCCGTAGGGCACCAGCGCGAGCAGGGTCAGCCGGGAAGCTCCCCGCGCATCGAGGTGACGCTGGGTCACGGTGGCGCCCGTGGCCCCCACCACCACCAGCGCCACGCCCACCACGATGGTCACCGCTCCGCCTGCCGGCAGGGCGTCCATGACCACCTCCGCTGGGCCGACCGCGCACCACACCTGCGGTACCGAGGCTACTGATCCTCGCGGGGTTAGCCTGCTGGCGACCCCGACACCGCCCACGAGCACGAGGCCCAGGTGGACGCGATCACCCAGCTGTTGGCCGGTGCGCCACTGCTCACGCTGTTCCTCGTGCTGACCGTCGGCACCGCCCTCGGTGCCGTGCGTATCGCGGGGGTGAGCATCGGACCGGGCGGTGCCCTGTTCGCGGGGCTGGCCCTCTCCGCGGCCCTGCCCGAGGTGGCCGGGACGGTGCCCGACGTGCTGGGCACCCTCGGCCTGACCCTGTTCGCCTACACGATCGGGTTGGCCGGCGGCCCGTCCTTCTTCGGCGGTCTCAAGCGCAACGCCCGGGCGATCCTGGCTGCCGTCGTGGTCCTGGTGCTGGTGGCGACGCTGGCAGCGCTGCTGGGGCCGGTCCTCGGGCTGTCCCCCGCGGACGTCGCCGGCGTGTACGCCGGTGCGATGACCAACACCCCCGGGCTGGCAGCCGCCACCGAGATCACCGGCTCCACCGAACCGGTGGTGGGGTACTCGATCGCCTACCCCTTCGGCATCATCGGGGTGCTCATCGCCATCGTGCTCGGTCAGGTCTGGAACCGACGGCGGCCGACCGAGGAGGACCGCCAGCCCCCGGAACCCGCCTCCTACCGCACGGTGCGCGTGACCACCGAGGGGTTGCCCAGCCTCGCGCAGCTGCGCGAGCACGAGGGTGCGGGGTTGGTGTTCTCCCGCCTGGCCCGCGGCGGCTCCCAGTGGACCCCGGAACTCGACGAGCGCCCGCAGCCAGGCGATCTGCTCACCGTCATCGGTCCTGCCCCGGTGCTCGAGGGGTTCACCGAGCGCGTGGGCGAGGAGTCCGAGGACGATCTGCCCCTGGACCGTCGCGAGGTGGACTTCCAGCGGGTGGTGCTGTCCAACAGCCGGTACGCCAGCGTGACCGTGTCCGAGCTCGGTCTCGACCGCTACGACGCGATCGCGGGGTTCGTCCGGCGGGGCGACGTGGACCTGGTGGCCCGACCCGACCTGGTCGTCGAGCTCGGCGACCGCATACGCGTGGTGGCGCCCCGCGACCGGATCGCCGAGGTCGCCGCGGAGCTGGGTGACTCCGAACGGGCCGCGGTGGTGGCGGACCCGATCGGGTTCTCCCTGGGCCTCCTGCTGGGCCTGGCCCTGGGGGTGGTGCCGGTCGCACTGCCGGGGCTGACGCTGACGCTCGGCACCGCCGCCGCGCCACTGCTGGTCGGGCTGGTCCTCGGGCGGATCGGGCACAGCGGTCCCGTGAGCTGGCAGCTGCCCTACGCCACGAACCAGGGGTTGCGCCAGCTCGGGATCCTGCTGTTCCTCGCCACCGTCGGGCTCAGCGCCGGGCCGGACCTGACCGAGGCGTTGGCATCGGGGCGTGGGTGGCCGCTGTTCCTCCTCGGCGCGTCGCTGACCGCGACCATGGCGGCCGCGGTGCTCGTGATCGCCCGGTCGCTGCAGTTCGGCAGCCCGCGGGTGGCCGGCACCCTGGCAGGGGTACAGAACCAACCCGCGATCCTGACCTTCGCCATCGACCGCACCGACGGCGACGACCGGGTCAACCTCGCCTACGCGCTGCTGTTCCCACCCACCTTCGTGGTGAAGATCCTCGCGGCACAGGTGCTCGCGAGCCTGTGAGGCCCGGGTGTCCCGCGCCCACGCGCGGACAGGGCACCATGGTGATCACCGAGCCCACCATCCGCCCGAGGAGCGCCGTGAGCGCCGCGACCCCCGCCCCCCACCAGCGCCCCGCGCGCGGCCGTGGCCGCACGCGGACGGGGCTGGTGATCGCGGTGCTCGCAGCAGCGCTGACCGCCTGCGGGTCAGGGGGCACACCCCAGCTGTCCGTTGGGACCGTGCAGGCCGCCGAGCCGGTCGCCGGCAGCTCCCAGATCGTGCTGTCGATCACCAACACCGGCGACGGTGACGACGCGCTGACCGGCGTGGCGACCGACGCGGCCGTCGGCATCGAACTGCACGAGACCCGCATCGAGGACCAGCGTGCCACGATGGTCGCCCTCGACGAGGTACCGCTGCCCGCAGGCACCACCGTGCGGTTCCGCCCCGGGGGCCTGCACCTGATGATGATCGGTCCGGCGGACGAGGTGGAGGTGGGCAGCACCTTCGAGGTGACGCTCGAGTTCGACCGCTCCGCCCCGATCACCACCACCGCCGAGGTCCGCGACCTGCTGGACCTCGCCGAGGAGTCCTTCGACGAGGAGCTCGACCCGTGAGCACCCGCCGCCCCACGACCGGCCGCGTCAGCCTGCCCGCCTGGCTGCTGATCCTCGGTCTGCTGGCCACGGCCTGTGGCCCGTCCAGCGCCACGGCCATCGCCGCCCAGGGACTGGAACCCGGTCCCGACGGCTGGCGCGGCATCCCCCTGGAACGGGACCGCAGCATGCCCCAGGCCACCCTCGCAGAGGTCGACGGCAGCGAGGTGGAGCTCGCCACCGCCTTCGCAGGTACGCCGACGCTGCTGTTCTTCGGCTACACCAGCTGCCCGGACATCTGCCCCGTGCACCTCGCAGCCATCGCCTCGGCCATGGGCACGGCAGGGGTGTCCTACGACGACATCGATGTGGTGTTCGTCTCCGTGGACCCCGAACGCGACAGCCCGCAGCGCATCGAGGACTACCTCGCCAACTTCTCGACCCGGATGGTCGGCCTCCACGGTAGCGAGGCGGTGGTCGCGGATGCCCTCGCCCAGCTCGACCTGCCCGGCCCGGTCGTGGAAGGACCCGACCCCCGCGGCGAGGGGGACCTCATCGGCCACCCTGCGCAGGTCATCGGCTTCGACGCCGACGGCCAGGCCCTGCGGACCTGGCCCTTCGGTGCACGCCGCTCCGACTGGATCGCCGACCTGCCCCGCATCGTGGAGGAGTGGTCGTGACCGTCGCCTGGTGGTGCTCCTCCACCCCGGGTCAGATCTGGACCTGGCGCTACACCCCCTTCGTGGGGGTGTGGGTCGCCGCCGCCGCCTTCATCGGCGGCTACCTCGTCGCGCACCGCCGTGCGGGCCGGGCCGTGGAGCCCCGGCTGCTGCGCAACTGGGTGCTGGGCGTGATGGCGCTGTTCGTGGTATCCGAGTGGCCCATCGGACAGCTCGGGGTCGGCTACTCCGCCACCATCGGCATCGCCCGCTACATCGTCTACACCTTCATCGCGGCACCGCTGCTGCTGTCCGGGCTCCCGGAGTGGTTGGTGACCCGCTGGTTCCCCCCGGGCACGGGACGCCGCGGGGTGCTGGCGGCGGTCACCACCTGGCCGATCGCGCTGTTGCTGTTCAACGCCGTGCTGTTCGGCACCCACCTGCCGATCGTCGTCGACACCCTCAAGGTCACCCAGCTCGGCTCCTTCGGCGTGGACGTCCTCCACCTCGGTGCCGCCCTGATCTGGTGGTGGCCGGCGATGCAGAAGGTGCCGGCCGACAACGCCATCGAGGAGCCCCTGCGCGCCTTCTACCTGTTCGCCTCCTCGGTGCTGATGTTCGTACCGGCGGCGTTCCTGACCTTCTCACCCCTGCCGTTGTACGGGCTCTACGAGCTGGCACCGCCGTTGTGGTTGGGGTTCGACCCGATCGCCGACCAGCAGGCCGCCGGCATCACCATGAACGTCGGTGGCGGGCTGGTGCTGTGGTTCGTCATCGCCGCGCTGTTCCTGCGCTGGGCCTCGGAGCGCGAGGCGGAGGACACCACGGCACGGCGGAGCCGGGACGCGGCCACACTCGACCGCATCCGTGCGCTCGAGGCGAGCGAGCCTGCGCCCCCCGCGCCCGAGCGCACCGCAGGGCAGGAGACCCACGGCGAACGCCTCTAAGCTGCAGCACTCCCCGACCCCCGAAGGAGCCGAGGTGCACGCCGACCCCTCCGGCATCTCCAACGACCGCGCCATGGTCAGCGCCATCGAGGACGACATGGCGGTGTTGGCCGCCGGTCCGAGCCGCACACCCGTGCGCGTCCCGATGTCCGATGTCCCCGAGGGCACGCAGGTGGGCACGTGGCTGGTCCTCGACGTGCAGCTCCAACCACCGATGGTCCTGGCGATCGACGAGGCGATGACCGCGGAACGTCGCGGGGTCTGATCCCAACGGGATCGGGTGCACGCGTCGCGACCGTCGCTGCCAGCCATCCGTCGGACGCGTGCCCCTCACGCCTCCAGGGGATCGCCGGGGATCGGTCGTCCCGTCCGGACCAGGGCTGCGGCCTCCTCCGGGTCCATCCCGGCCGGCAGGCGGGAGCGCACCACCCGGGCGGGCACCCCGACGACGATCGCGAAGGGCGGGATGTCGCGGTTGACCAGGCAGTGGCTGGCGACGACCGCTCCCTGCCCGACGTCCACCCCGCGGAGCACGCTGGCCTTCTCGCCGATCCACACGTCACCGCCGATGCGCGTGGGTGAGGTCACGATCCCCTGGTCCTTGACGGGGATGTCCAACCGGTCGATGCGGTGGTCGAAGTCGCACACGTAGATCCAGTCGGCGAGGATCGCGGCGTCGCCCACCTCGACGTCGAGGTAGCTGTTGACGACGTTGTCCCGACCGAGCACGACCTTGGCACCGAGGGTGAGCTGCCCCTCGTGGGAGCGCAGCTTGTTGTCGTTACCGATCCAGCACCAGGGCCCGATCACCAGGCGGCCGTGACCGGGGCGTGCCCGCAGCTCGACCCGCTTGCCGGTGAACAGCATCCCCTGGAACACGACGTTGTCCCCCGTGGCCGCGGCGCGGGCCCGGTGCCAGGCCGCGCGGCGGTACAGGTTGAGGTACTGCGGGGTGACCATGCGCCGCGTGACGGCCACCCGCACCGCTTCGCGCCACCCCCAGCGGGGGTAGCGGGTCCGCAGCGGTGGGCGGCGCAGGTGCGCCGGGACACCCGTGGCCGCCAGCAGATCATCGGCCAGTCGACCGGCACGCGCCAGGCCCTCGCGGGCGGTCTCGGCACGCACGGCTGCGTCGAGGTGGACGGCGTGGGCGGTGCGCGCGTCCTCCTCCACCGCCGCCGGCTCCGCAGGGTCGGGCACCTCGGAGCTCACCGGTCGTAGGGCTTGCGGGCGTGCAGGATGAGGTTGTAGAACAGCTCCCGGGGCAGCACCCGCGCCAGCACCTCGTCATCGAAACGGTGCAGCGCCAGGTAGCTGTAGAAGGCGGCGTAGGCCCAGCGCGGGCCCAGCAGGCCGGGCCGCACCGCGCCCTCGATGGTGCGCACGGACCAGCCCACCCAGTTGGCGGTCAACTCCTCGGTGACCACCGACACCTCGGTCAGCCCCGCGAGACGCGCCATCTTCTCCACGTCCTTGGGGCGGAAGGTGTGCAGATCCACCTCGTGCTCGAGACGGGCGAGGACCTCATCGGCCTCGGTGCCGCCGGAAGCGGTGATCGAGGGCCTGCGCAGACCCGTCAGGCCGGGCAGGGCGGTCACCGCCCGGAAGGTCCGCCACGTCGCGTTCTTGACCACCCAGGACAGCTTGTCGCCGATCTCCGTGGGCTCGCCGGCGATGACCAGCGTCCCACCGGGTTTGAGCACGCGTGCCATCTCCTGCAACGCCGCACCGGGCACCGGCAGGTGGTGGATGAACGCATGGCCGATGACCAGGTCGAAGCTCGCATCCTCGTAGGGCAGCGACTCCGCGTCGCCCTGCCGGGTGGCGATGTCCAGGCCGTGCTCCGTGCCGTTGCGCCGGCACACCTCCAGCATCCCCTCGGAGAGGTCCGTGGCGTGCAACTGTGCACCCTCGACGCACCCTGCCAACGCGAGGTTGATCAGGAAGAACCCCGTGCCGGCGCCGACCTCGAGCACCTGACCGAAGCCCGCGCCCTCGGGGATCACCTTCCGGAACCGGTCGCGGGCGTAGTCGATACAGCGCTGGTCGTAGGAGATGGAGAACTTGCTGTCGTAGGTGCGTGACTCCCAGTCGTGGTAGACGCGCTGCTTGGCCTTGATGTCCAGCCCGCGCACGTCCGGCGCGGCGTCGCCCGCTCCGGTGGTGGGTGCGGTGGAAGGCTCGATCGGTTCGGCGCTCACTCCTGCTCCTTAGCGGCCGTCGAAGGTGGCCTGGCCGGGCCCGTGCTCGATGAAGCTGGCGATGCCGGTGGCGGCATCCGCGGTGGCGAAGGCTGCGGCGAACAGCTCGGACTCCAGCCGCAGCCCCTGGTCGAGGCTCTGCTCGGTGCCGTCCTCGATGGCACGCTTGGCCAGCGCCACCGATGCTGCACCGGCGGCGAACCGCGCCGCGAGCTCCTCGGCGGTGGCGAGCAGATCATCGGCGGTGACCACCCGGTCGACCAGCCCGATGCGCTCCCCCTCGACCATGTCCACCATCCGGCCGGAGAACACCAGCTCCTTGGCCCGGGACAGCCCGATCAGCCGCGGCAGACGCTGGGTCCCCCCCGCCCCGGGCAACAGCCCCAACAACACCTCCGGCAGGCCGAGCTTCGCGTTGTCGGCGGCCACGCGCAGATCACATGCCAGCGCCACCTCGCAGCCCCCGCCCAGCGCGTAGCCGTGGATCGCGGCGATGGTCACCATCGGGGCCCGGGCGAGCCGGTCCAGCGTGGCCTGCAACACCGCGCTGTAGCGACGCGCGGCAGCCGGGGTCAGCGCAGGGAACTCCGAGATGTCGGCACCGGCAGCGAAGACCTTGGGCCCACCCCACACGACCAGTGCCCGGACCCGCTCGTCGGCGACCGCCTCCGCGACGGCAGCGTCGAGCGCCTCCCACATCTCCAGCGAGAGGGCGTTCATCGGCGGCCGGTCGAGACGGAGGAGGCCCACCCGGGTCTGCGGGTCCACCTCGAGGCTGACGGGGGTGCTCATGGCATGGCTCCTGATCGCTGGCCCCGGCGTCCCCACTCCCGCGGGCGGCGTGAGCGTAGCCGCGCAGGCTCAGCGCTAGCCTCGCCCGGTGGTGCACCGAGGCGGTCGGTCACCGGGCAGGAGCAGGCGTGTGGCCAACCTGGGCGGTGGTGGTGGCGGTCGTGCCGATCGCGCTGCTCACGCTGCTGGTGCTGCGGTCGCGACCACTCACCCCGAGCGCCTGGCTCAGTGCCGCGGTGGCAGGGGTGCTCGCGGGCACGGTCTTCGGCCTCCCGGTGGCGGGGGTGGGCATCGCCGTCGTGCGGGGACTGTGGACCGGCGGTTGGATCCTGCTGATCGTGCTGCCGGCGTTGCTGGTGTTCGAGATCCTCGACCGTTCGGGGGCACTCGATCACCTCTCCGATGCCGCGGACCAGCTCGCGCCCACCGAGGGACGCCGGCTGACCCTGCTGGCCTTCGCGCTGCCCTCCTTCCTGCAGGGCGCGGCCGGCTTCGGCGCCCCGATCGCGATGAGCGCACCGATGCTGGTCCGCCGCGGGATGGCACCGGTGACCGCGGTCGCCGCCTGCCTGATCGGCTACCAGTGGGCGGTGACCTTCGGTTCGATGGGCTCGAGCTACTTCATGGCCGAGGCCACCGCCCGCCTGACCGAGCCCGAGTCCGCGTCCTTCGCCCTGCGTGCCTCGGTGCTGCTGGCCGTCACCGCGGTGGTCTCGGGTGTGCTGGTCCTGCGCCGCGGGACGCGCATCGCCGGGGACCGCTGGCGGGTGCTGGTCGTCGGGGGGGCCATGGGCGTGACCCTCATCGCGGTGGTCCAGGCCCAGCCCGCCCTCGGCTCCACCGCTGCGGGGCTGGTGGGGCTGATCGCCTGCTGGTGGCTGCTCCCCGGCCGTGACGGCACCCGGCCCGCAGGCCGACCACTGCTGACCGCGGCGATGCCCTACGTGGTGCTGACCGTCTCGGCGACCATCGGCTTCGCCTTCCCACCCGTACGCGCGGTGTTCGAACGCGTTCCCGAGCTCGCGCCGGTCCTGCCCGGCAGCCAGGCCGCCTTCGGGTTCGCCACCACCGAGGCGGCCCTCAGCCCGGTGTTCCGTCCCCTGCTCCACCCCTTCGCCTACGTGCTGCTGGCCGCCGCGGTGGGCTACCTCACCTACCGCCGGGTCGGCTGGTGGCCTCTCGGCACGGGCCGCAGCGTGCTCACCAGCTGGCTGACCCGCTGCCGCAAGGTGGGGGCCAGCATCCTCGGCCTCACCGTCCTGGCAGCTCTGCTGACCGAGTCGGGGATGATCACCGCACTGGCGACCGCGCTCGCCTCGGGGCTGGGGGCCGGGTTCGTGGTCATGTCCGCGCCCCTGGGCACGCTCGGCACCGTGCTGACCGGCTCCACCACCGCCTCGAACGCGCTGTTCAGTTCGCTGCAGGCCGAGGTCGCCGTCGCCCTCGGCGTGCTGCCCGCCATCCTGCTCTCCGGCCAGACCGCCGGCGGCAACGTCGGCAACGCCATCACCCCCGCCGTCGCCGCGGTGGGAACCTCCGCCGCCGGGGCCACGGGTCGCGAGCCCGAGGTCATCAAACGCAACCTCGGTGGCGCCGCGGCACTGCTGGTGGTGATCACGGTCGGGCTGTTCATCCAGCTCGCGCTGGTCGGCAGCTGAGCAGCGGCCGCACGGGAGCCGCCGCGCCGCTGGCATGCACGGCACGGCTGCGCGGCACGGCTCAGGCGCCCTGGTCGCGGTCGCGCAGCAACCCGTCGAGGGCGATGTCGACCATGGCGTCGAAGGTGGTCTGGCGCTCCTGCGAGGAGGTCTGCTCCCCGCGCACGACGTGGTCGCTGACCGTGAGCACGGTCAACGCACGCGCGCCATGCTCGGCTGCCACGCCGTAGAGGCCCGCCGCCTCCATCTCCACCGCCAGCACGCCCATGCGCTGCATCGCGTCCACGATGTCCTCGCGTGGGTCGTAGAACAGATCGGCGCTGTGCACGTTGCCGACCACCACCTCCTGGCCCTGCGCCGCGGCCGCGTCCGCAGCGGCACGCAGCAGCCCGAAGTCGGCGATCGCTGCGAAGTCGAGACCGGCGTAGCGGGCGCGGTTGACCTGCGAGTCCGTGCAGGCCCCGGCTGCCAGCACCACGTCACGCAAACGCAGGCTGTCCTGGACCGCTCCGCAGGATCCGACCCGCACCAGACGCCTGACGCCGTACTCGCGCACGAGCTCGGTGGCGTAGATCGACGCGGACGGGATGCCCATCCCCGTCCCGAGGACCGACACGGGCATGCCCTGCCAGGTCCCCGTGTAGGCCAGCGCCCCCCGGACCTCGTTGACGAGCTCGGGCCCCTCGAAGCAGCGCTCGGCGATGTGGCGGGCACGCAGCGGATCCCCCGGCAACAGCACGGTGTCGGCGAAACGGTCGGCGGCGGCGGAGATGTGCGGGGTCGGCACGAGGGCACCTCGGGGCTCGTCGGGCGGTGGGGGCCGCGGATCGGCCTGTCCCGGGTCCTACCACGTCGGCCCTGCTCCGTGCACACCGGCACCGATCGACCGACCGGGATCGGGTGGAAGGGGCCACGCGACGGCGCCACGCTCACTAGCGTTGGCGGTGCGGAAGGCAGGTGGACGTGGAGCAGCAGGCAACCCCCGATCCGGAGTCCGAGCTCGATCCCCGGTCGGTCGAGCGCATCGCCGAGCGGATCAGCGCGGCGGACGTCGTGGTGGCGCTGACCGGTGCCGGCGTGTCCACCGGCTCGGGTATCCCCGACTTCCGGGGACCCCAGGGGCTGTGGACCAAGGACCCGAGCGCGCAGCGCTACGTCTCGATCGACGCCTACGTGGAGGACGACGAGGTGCGCCGCGAGGCGTGGCGACGGCGTGCCGCGGAGCCGACCTGGCACGCGGAGCCGAACGCCGCCCATCACAGCCTGGCGGAGCTCGAACGCCTCGAGCGGCTGACGGCGCTGATCACCCAGAACGTCGATGGCCTGCACCAGCTGGCGGGCAGTTCCCCCGGCAGGGTGATCGAGATCCACGGCACGGTGCGCGAGGTCAGCTGCCTGTCCTGTGGACGCCGACAGCCGGCCCGGCCGGTGCTGGAGCGGGTGCGCGCCGGCGAGCACGACCCGCGGTGCGAGGAGTGCGGTGGTCTGCTCAAGAGTGCGACCGTGGCGTTCGGGCAGTCCCTCGACCCCGCCCTGCTGCAACGCGCCCACGACGCCACGATGGCGGCCGACGTGTTCCTGGCCGTCGGCACCTCCCTGACCGTCCACCCCGTGGCACTGCTGCCCCGCACCGCCCTGGAGGCAGGCGCGATGCTGGTGCTGATCAACGCCGAGCCCACGCCCTACGACGCGCGGGCGGACGAGCTGCTACGCACCGATGCGGCCACCGCCCTGCCCGCGATCGTCGATCGCGTGCGGGCCCTCAGCTGACCTGCGCCGCCACCTGGTCGAGCGCCGCATCGATGGGCGTCGCGCCGCTGATGACCTCGAAGGTGGCACCGATCGTGTCGTCGCGCTCGAGGCAGCCGACCAGCACCGCGGCGACGTCCGCGCGGGGGATCGATCCCCGCTGCCCGAGGGTGGGCAGCCCCACCTCGACCTGGCCCGCACCCGCGTCGTGGGTCAGCCCGCCGGGACGCACGATCGTGGCGTCCAACCCGCTGGCCACCAGGATCCGGTCGCGGGCGTGCATGGCCGCGAGGTAGTGCCGGATGCCGGCGGATGCCTTCATCGGGTCATCGGCGGCGATCGATGACAGCATGACGAAACGGCGCACCCCGCCCGCCACGCAGGCGTCGATCACCCGCACGGCACCGTGCAGGTCGACCCGCAGGGTCGCATCCGGCCCCGTCTTCGACCCGGAGCCGGCGCAGAACACCACCGCGTCGGCCCCGTCGACGACCCCGTCGAGGTCACCCTCGAGGTCGCCCAGCACGGGGGTCGCGCCGAGCTCCTCCAGCGCAGGCATCTGGTCCTGCGCGCGGACCAGCGCGCGTACCTGGTGGCCACGGCCCAGCAGCTCACGGACCACGAGGTTGCCGGTCCCGCGGGTCGAACCGATCACCAGCACGTGCATGGCAGCTCCTCTCCCGGGTACGCGACAGCGGAGTTCCGCCCGTCGCAGCCGCCCACGGTAGGGGGTCGACAGCCGATCCGGGCCGGGCAGCTGCCCTCGACCTCAGCCGAGCAACACCAGACGGCCCTCGCCGTAACCGTCGATGGTGACGGTCCAGTCGTGGCGTACCGACGGGGTGGTGGCGATAGCCGCGAGGTCCTCCGGCACCTCGCCCGGGACGGGGTCGAGGCTGCGCAGCACCACGTGCGGCGTGGTCGGGCTGTTGAGCAGCCGGGCGGCGACGTTGACCACCTCGTGGAAGAACTCCAGCATGTCACCGTCCAGCGCGCCGGCCTCCTCCACCTCCGCCAGCGACTCCTGTGGCGGCATCATCCCGATCGCTGCGCCCGCGGCGGCGGCCAGGGTGAGGTCGGCCACCGCCATGGCCGCGGCCTCCCCGGCATCGAAGCGGTACCCGGCGAGGTAGCTCGGCCGGTCCTCACGCAGCTCCAGGGGGGGTCCCGGACGCACGGTGACGCCCTGCCCGACGAGGTCGCGCAGCAGGTCCCGGAAGGAGGCGCGGGCGGGCAGCGGACAGCGGGCGCTCACGTCGTCTCACCCACCGTCACAGCGCGCCGGCCAGCGCCTGGTCGAGCGACTCCGGGGTGAAGGGCTTGCTCACCAGGAACTTCGCACCGTGGGTCTTCGCCAGCTCGTGCATCTCCGGAGTGGACTCCGAGGTCACGAACCCGAAGGGTGGTACGGCACCGCCCTCGTTGAGCGCCTGCAGCAGCTCGATCCCGGTCATCTCCGGCATGTTCCAGTCGGAGAGGACCAGATCGGGCGACTCCGCCTGGATCACACCCAGGGCCTCCCTGCCGTCCACGGCCTCCAGGATCGTGGCCCCCGCCACACGGTCGAGCGTCGACAGGGCGCGCTTGACGATGGCGCGCATCGCCTTGCTGTCGTCCACGACGAGGATCTTCACGTCGGGTCCTTCCTCTCCGGGTGTGCGGTGATCGCGGGTTCGCGGATGGTCGGGTGGGGTCGGTGGTGCTCAGGCATCCTGACGCGTCAACATGGTGATGACCACCAGATCGCCGTCGCAGGTCATCCCGATGCGCTCGCGGACGGCCGTGCCGGGCAGGCTCACGTGGTAGTCCCGTCCGCTGGTGACCGAGGGCAGGGACAGCTGGCAGCTGCCGCAGATCGTCGACTTGACGTTGCCACCGGTCATGTTGGCGAGCTCGCCGACGGCATCGCTGACCTCCTCGTCGCCCACCTCCTCGGGCTCCATGGCGAACATCACCGCCGCGATGTCACGTGCCTTGGTGTCACCGAGCTGGATGGTGACCGCTCCCTCGAAGTCGCCGGTGATCTGTACGACGCCGGTGGCGACGCGCTGATCGGGCGGGAAGACCGGGGCGTCGTGGTAGGGCTCGAGGGTCAAGCCGAGCATCGCGGTCCAGATGTCGCTGGCGATGCGGTCGAGCTCGACGACGGGTGCATCCATGATGGTCCCTCATGCTGGTTGGGTGGTCACGGTGGTGCGCGCGGACGCGCTCAGGGGCGGTAGGTGGTCGCGTTGCCGCTGACCACCCGCTTGAAGGTCGGATCGATGTTGAGGGTGGTCTCCGAGGTGCCGAGCACGAGGTGGCCGTCGGGCTTGAGCACCGTGCGGCAGCGACCCAGGATCTGCTGCTTGGTGGCCTGGTCGAAGTAGATGAGCACGTTGCGCATGAACAGCACGTCCACGTAGGGCACGAAGGGCCAGGGCTTGACCAGGTTCATCGCCCGGAACTCCACCATCTGGCGGATCTCGTCCTTCAGCTGCCAGAAGGTCCCGGCCCGCTCGAAGTAGCGGACCAGACGTGGTGCCGGCAGCCCGCGGTTGACCTCGAGCTGGGTGTAGCGCCCCGCCGCCGCGCGACCGAGCATGTCCGCGGAGAGGTCGGTCGCGATGATGCGCACGTTCCACCCCGCCACCACCTCCGGGAAGCGGTCGCGCAGCAGCATGGCCAGGCTGTAGGACTCCTGCCCGCTGGAGGCCGCCGCGGACCAGAAGGTCAGCGAGCGCTCTCGGGCACGCGCGGCGATCAACGACGGGATGATCTCCTGCTCCATCGCCGCCCACAGGGGTGGATCGCGGTAGAAGGAGGTCTCGTTGGTGGTCATCGCGTCGACGACCATGTCGCGGAGCTTGCCCGAGTGGTCCCGGCGCATCCTGGCGACCAGGTCGGAGAGGTCCGTGGCACCGACCTGGCGTGCGACGGGCGCGAGCCGCGACTCGACCAGGTAGGTCTTGCTCAGGTCCAGCACGATCGCCGAGGTCTCACGGACGACCTCACGGACGTAGTCCACATCGGCAGGGGTCATCGCGCTCATCGGTGTGCCGCCTGCTCAGGTGCGCTGTGGTGGACGCGCTCGGCGATCGCCCGCGCGAGGTCGGGGAGCGGTAGCACGGCATCGACGGTGCCGGCCTGCACCGCCGCACCGGGCATGCCCCACACCACCGAGGTGGCTTCGTCCTGGGCGAGCACGTGGCCACCGACGTCGCGCACGTGCTCGGTGCCACGGCGCCCGTCGGCACCCATCCCTGTCATGATGACGCCCAGGGTGCCGCCGGCGTACGCCCGCGCGGCGGTCCTGAACAGCACGTCGGCCGAGGGGCGGCAGGAGTTCTCCAAGGGTCCGTCGGTCAGCGCCGTGTACACCCGGGTGCCCTGGCGGTGGACCTCGAGGTGGCGTCCGCCGGGCGCCAGGAGGACGTGCCCGGCCTCCACCGACTCGTCGTGCCCGGCCTCACGCACCGACAGCGGCGAGGTGGAGTCGAGCCGCTCGGCGAGCAGCCGGGTGAACATCGGCGGCATGTGCTGCACGATGAGGACGGGGACACCGAGGTCGCGGGGCAGGGCCGGGACCAGCACGGCGAGGGCGTTGGGTCCGCCGGTGGAGATCCCGATCACCACGGCCTGCACCGGCAGCTGCGGTGCGCCCCGCCCTGCCCGCTGCGGTACCCGCGTGCGGGCACGAGGATCGGGTCCGGTCGCCGGCCGGGGCGTCGGGGCCGGTTGCGGGGTGTGCCCGGAGGTGTGCCGGGACCGGGTCGGGCGGGGGGCCAGGCCGGTGAGCGCCTGGATCTTGGGCACCAGTTCCTCGCGGATGCGCTCCATCGCCTCGGTGACGCTGCCGACGTTGGCGGGCTTGGTGACGTACTCGTTCGCCCCGTGCATCAGGGCTTCCATGGTCACCGCCGCGCCGCGCTCGGTGAGCGTGGAGAACATGATCACCGGCAGGCGCGGGTAGCTCTTGCGCAGGGCCTTGAGCGTCTCGAGCCCGTCCATGACGGGCATCTCGATGTCGAGGGTCACCAGGTCCGGGTTCAGCTGCTCGACCTTCTGCAGCGCGATGCGCCCGTTGGGCGCGGTGCCCACGACCTCCAGGTCGGGCTCGTCACCCAGCACGGAGGTGACGATCCGACGGACGACGACGGCGTCGTCGACGACGAGGATGCGGGGCTTCAGCACCGGGCCACCTCCCTGCTCACAGCGTGACGCCGAGCAGCTCGAGCTTCTCGCGGATCACGGCGGGGGTGAAGGGCTTCATGGCGTACTCGTCCGCGCCGGCTTCCAGGGCCCGGACGAGGTGATCGGTGTCACCCTCGGTCGTGACCATGACGATCTTCAGGCCGCTGCGCCCGGGGTCGGTCCGCACCTGGCGGACGAACTCGAGCCCGTCCATGACCGGCATGTTCCAGTCGACCAGCGCGAGGTCGACCTCGCCAGCCTCGGCGAGCAGGCCGAGCGCTTCCCGACCGTGGGAGGCCTGCAGGCAGTCGAAGCCGAGCTCTTCCAGGATCCGTACCAGGATCGCCCGGGTCGCCCGGGAGTCGTCCACCACGATGGCCCGCATCTCGCCTCCGCCCGCCCACTGACCGCTCGTCGGCACCGCAGCGGTCCGGG
>JAWLFQ010000089.1:0-9723 GCA_041685505.1 Nitriliruptoraceae bacterium | reverse complement strand
GGATGTCGTCCATCACGACTTTGGCCATCGTGTGCTCTCCCTCCATCTCCGACCTCCCACTATGGCGGTCGGAGGCCATGACTGCAAGCGTTTTCGTCGTCGATCTCGAGATTGTTCCCGCATCACTCGCGGGGATGGGCCGCTACCGGCGGTTTCGGCCCGGTCGTTCGTCGCACCACCAGGCGCGTCGGGTGCGCCTCGTGATGGATGTCCTCCTGTGCATGGCTGCCCCCCTCGAACCCCTCCAGCCGATCGAGCAGCAGCTGCGCGATGCGCTCACCCTGCCCGATCACATCCTGACGGATGGTGGTGAGGCCAACGTAGGCAGAGATGTCGTGGTCGTCTATGCCGATCACCGACAGATCGCGCGGCACGCCGAGTCCCGCATCCCGGGCCACCTGGATCGCACCGATCGCCATCTCGTCCGAGCAGGCGAACACCGCGGTCGGTGGCGTCGGGGCAGCGAGCAGCTGGTGCATCGCCTCGGCGCCCCCCTCGGGCGAGAAGTTCCCGGGCACGACCAGGGAGGGGTCGTAGGTCAGACCCGCCGCCGACAGGGCCCGTTGGTAGCCGTGGAAGCGGTCCACCGGCACGGAGAAGTGGAAGGGATCGTCGGCGATCCCGCCGATCAGCGCGATGCGGGTGTGGCCGAGCCCCGTAAGGTGACCGACCGCCAGCTGCGCCGCCGCGGCGTTGTCCACGGCGATGCCCGAGATCCCGGCCGTGAAGGTGCCGAGGGTGACGATGGGGACGCCGGTGGCCGTCACCGCCGCCAGCTGGTCGCTGTCGAAGGGAGCGTCGGCGAGGATCAGCCCGTCCACACGCTTGCGGAAGGGCAGGGTCCGCACGAACCGCTCGCTGCCGCCGGGCCCGGAGGTGGTGAAGGGCAGCACGTCGTAGCCGGAGACCGTGGCCACGGCCTCGACCCCGGAGAACAGCTTGGCGTAGTACCACTGCCCGAGCATCGGCACGACCAGCCCGACCACCATCCGTCGGCCGACCGCCAGCCGCGAGGCCGTCGGGTCGGCCACGTAGTCCAGGCGTGAGGCCACCGCCACCACCCGCTCCCGGGTCGAAGGGGCGACGTTGGGCAGGCCTCTCAGCGCGCGCGAGACCGTGGCGACCGACACCTGGGCCGCCCTGGCCACGTCCTCGATCGTTGTGCCCACGTGCCTGCACCGTCTCCCGCCACCGGCGCCGCCAGGCACCAGCTTCACCACCTCGAAGATAGACCCCGCACGAGGCCTTGTGCAAGCGTTTTCACATCGTGATCCGCGGCGGCCGCCGCCCGAGCCCGGCCGCACGCCCGCTAGCGTCGCCGACCGGACGGGAGGCGACGAGGTGAGCAGTCAGCACCGCATGGGCGTGGGCGGGGTACACCGACCTGACTGGTGGCTGGGAGCGACCGGCTACGAGGTCTACGTGCGCTCCTTCGCGGACGCGGACGGCGACGGCATCGGCGACCTGCCGGGTCTCCGTCAGCGCCTCGCGCACCTCGCGGACCTCGGCATCGACGTCGTGTGGCTCACACCGGTGACCCCCTCACCACAACGCGACCACGGCTACGACGTGGCCGACTACCTCGGCGTGGAGCCGGACTACGGCACCCTCGAGGATCTCGAGGGCCTGCTGGCCGACGCCCACGAGCTGGGGCTCAAGGTCCTGATGGACCTGGTGCCCAACCACACCTCCGACCACCACCACTGGTTCGTCGACGCGTGTACAGGGCGCGACGCCGAGCATCGCGACTTCTACGTCTGGCGCGACCCGGCACCCGACGGCGGCCCACCCAACAACTGGGTCAGCCACTTCGGTGGGCCGGCCTGGAGCTTCCACGAGCCCACGGGGCAGTACTACATGCACCTGTTCCTGCCCGAGCAGCCCGATCTCAACTGGGCCGAACCGCGGGTCTGGGACGCCTTCGAGTCCATCCTGACCACCTGGTTCGAGCGGGGCGTGGACGGGGTCCGCATCGATGTCGCCCACTCGCTGGTGGAGGACCCCGGCTTCCGCGACAACCCGCTGCTGGACAGCTCGCCGGGCGCCGAGAGCGGCACGGGCACGGTGTTCGACCGCTTCGACCACGTCCACGATCTCGACCAGCCGGGCGTGGTGGACATCTACCGCCGCTGGCGCCCCATCGCCGACGCCTACGACGCGGTGCTGCTCGGGGAGGTCCACGTCCTGGACGCGGACAAGCTCCTGCGCTACGTCGCCGACGACGCGCTGCACTCCGCCTTCGCCTTCGACGCGATCCGGGTGGGCTGGGACGCCGAGGAGATCCGCACCACCCTCGCCCCCTACGTGGCCACCTGCGGCGACCGGCTGTCGTGGCCGCTGTCGAGCCACGACGACCCCCACGCCGCCGAGCGCTTCGGTGGTGGCGAGGTCGGCGCCCGCCGCTCGCTGGCCTACCTGACCCTGCTGTGCGCCCTTCCGGGCGTCCCGTTCCTGTTCCAGGGGGACGAACTCGGTCTGGACGATGCCCTCCTGCCGCCGGGTGTGGCCGAGGACCCGATCGCGGTACGGCTGGGGGTGGCGGGCCGCGACCCGGCGCGCAGCCCCATGCCCTGGGAACCCGGGCCGCAGCTGGGGTTCACCACCGGCACTCCCTGGCTGCCCCTCGGCGCGAACCGCGGTGACCATCACACCGCGGCGGCCCAACGCGGCCACCCCGGCTCCCCGCTCGAACGCACCCGGGAGCTGCTGGACGCGCGCCGGCGTCTGCCCGCGCTCACCGGCGACAGCTCCCTGGAGTGGGTGATCGACGAGGGCCCCGTGGTCGCGGTCACCCGCAGCGACGAGGTGCTGGTGGCGTTGCACGTGGGCGACGGCGAGGGTGACGCACGGCTCGTGCTGCCGGAGCAGTGCGAGCTGGCCTACGCCACCGATCCCGCCACCCGGCTGGTCGACGGGGAGCTGACCCTGCCCGAGGATGCGGCCGCGATCGTGGTGCTCGATCCGGCGGCGGGCCCGGTCGACGACGACGAGGAGACGACGACGTGATCGTGGTCGCGGGCGAGGCACTGGTCGACCTGGCACCCCGCGGGGAGCTGCTGCTGCCCCTGCCCGGGGGCTCCGCCTACAACGTGGCCGTGGGGCTGGGCCGGTTGGGACGCCCCACGGGCTTCCTCGGTGGCCTGTCCACCGACGCCTTCGGGCAGCGCATGGCCGACCGGCTCGCACAGGAGTCCGTCGACCTCTCCCTCAGCCCGAGGTCGGAGGCACCCACGACCCTGGCCGTGGTCCACCTCGATGACCAGGGCCGCGCCAGCTACGGCTTCTACCTCGACGGCACCGCTGCCGCGCTGGTGACGGGCGATGCGCTGCCGACCCTGCCACAGGACGCCAGCCTGCACGTCTCGCTCGGCGCCATCGGCGCCGCCCACGACCCCACGGGCCGCGTGCTCGCCGAGCTGCTCGAAGGGCACGCCGGGGGGCGGCTGACCAGCCTGGACCCCAACGTGCGGCCCCTGGTCTTCGCGCAGGCCGGGGGCGTCGCCGCCTACGCCGCGGTGATCGATCGCGTGGTGGCAGCCACCGACCTGGTCAAGGTCAGCGACGAGGACCTCGAGCAGCTCCACCCGGACGGTGGCGGCTGGCACGCCGTGGCGACCCGGTGGGCAGCCAGCGGACCGGGCCTGGTGGTGGTCACCAGAGGGCCGGACGGTGCCGTGGCCCTGACCCCGGACGGCCGCGAGACCAGCGTGCCGGGAGAACGGGTGGAGGTGGTCGACACCGTCGGCGCCGGTGACGCCTTCACCTCCGGCCTGCTCGCCTGGCTGGACCGCGAGCACGTCCACGACCGGGCGGGGTTGGTAGGACTGGACGAGCCGGCGTTGGCAGCAGCGCTGACCTTCGCCCGCCGGGTCGCGGCCCTGACCTGCACCCGTGCGGGCGCCGACCCACCGCGCGCCGAGGAGCTCACCGGCTGAGACCGCGGCCGCTCACCGCTCCCGGGACCCCGCCGGGTCCCGGATGGCCGCCAGGCGCAGCTCCCCGGGCTCCTCGTCGCTGTAGGACCAGTCGAGCTGCTTGCGGTGGTAGCGCTGGTGGTAGGTCACCTCGCCGCTGTCATCGTCGATGTGCTCCACCAGGGGGGTCGGCAGGTCCGCGGGCGTCGGACGTCCCGATCGCACGGTGGCCACGAACTCGTCGACGAAGGCCTCGACCGTGGAGCCGACCATGATCTGGGAGCCCACCGGCAGGTAGCAGCGGTTCTGGTCGGTGACGGTGTGGGTCCAACGCAGCAGCGACTCGAGGTCGGTCTGCTCCGCGTCGCCACGCTGGACCTTGGCGAGCAGCTCGGACATCGCGGTGTTGCCGAGCTTGCAGGCGTTGCACTGCCCGCAGGACTCCACGGCCAGGAAGCGCACGAGCACGCTGAGCACGTCCACGATCGACCGGGAGTGGTCGTAGACCACGAACCCCCCGGAACCGAGCCCGCTGCCCGCCTCCCGCATCCGGTCGAAGCACAGGGGCGTGTCCAGCATCGCCTCGGTGATCACCGCGTTCGACACCCCGCTGTAGACCGCCTTGACGTCCTCGGCCCCGGCGACGTCGGCGAGCAGGGTGCGCAGGGGTGTGCCCAGCGCCAGCTCGTAGACCCCGGGGCTGGGCACGTCCCCGACCACGGTGAACAGCATCGTGCCCGGTGAGTCCTCGGTACCGGCTTCGCGGAACCAGTCGGCGCCGTGCGCCAGGATCGCCGCGACGTGGGTCAGGGTCTCGACGTTGTTGACCACCGTGGGGTTGGCCTCGGTGGTGGAGGCCGCCAGTCCCGCCTCGAAGGGCTTGACGATGCGTGGCATCGGCAGATCGCCCTCGATGACCTCCAGCATCGCCGACTCCTCGCCGAACAGGTAGGCGTCGGGGCCGGTCACCACCTCGATGCGCTCGGCGTGCTCCCAGCCGGCGGCACGGATCTCCTCCAGCGCGCCGGTCAGACGGCTGACCGGCGTGGTGAACTTCTCCTTGATGCCGATGTGGGCGGTGGCGGCGCCCGTAGCCTCCAGCGCGATGCAGATGCCCTCCAGGAAGGCGTAGGGCTGCTGCTCGATCAGCGTGCGGTCCTTGTAGGTACCCGGCTCGCCCTCCGCGGCGTTGGCCACCAGGGTCACGGTCCCGCCGCCCTCACGTGCCGTGGTCGCGACCCCGCGCCACTTGCGGGCGGTGGGGAAGCCGGCACCGCCGCGCCCACGCAGGCCGGCAGCCTCGAGCTCGTCGCAGATGGCGTCGCTGCCCAGCTCCCGGGCGCGTGCCAGGCCCCGTCCACCACCGGCATCGAGGTGCTCGGCCAGGGTGGCGACGGGCGCGGGCGGTAGCAGGCGGTCGGTTTCCACGGTCACGGTCGGGCTCCGGTCACGGTCGGGACGGCGGGGTCGCGGTCGGCGCGTGGTGCAGGGTGGCACGGGCAGGTCAGTACGGGTTGGCGCGGTCCTCGAAGGCGGGGTTCAGCTGTGCGGCACGGTCGGCGGGGAAGGAGATCGTGGCGGGGTCGCCATCGGAGACGTAGGCGCGGCTGTTGCCGCCCGCCGCCATCACCTCCAGCCACCACGCCGACTCGAACTCCGCGTCGGGGTCGACGTTGGCACGGATGCGTGGGATCGCCAGGGGATCGAAGCCGGCGTCGAAGGGCGAGGGGGCCGGGTTCGCGCCCACCAGCAACACCCCCTCGTGGTCGTAGCTGCCGGCCGGCGAGGAACCGCTGGCCGCGAGGGCGCGGTCCTCCGGGAAGACCCCCAGCGGCAGCGACAACGTCACCACCTCGGCGTCGGCGACCAGCTCGCTGACCATGGCCACGTTGGTGGCGAGCTCGTCCTGCACCTCGGCGGCACCCAGGCCACGCAGGTTCGGGTGGGTGTGGGTGTGGTTGCCGATCTCCATCCCGTGGCCGTGCAGCACCTCGAGGATGCGCGGACCGTCACCGGTCCCCCCGAACAGCGAGCTCGTGATCACGTAGACCGAGGCGCGTGGCTCCACGTCCTCGTACTGGGCCGCGATCTCCACCAGGATGCCCAGGGAGGTCTCCGGGTCGAGCGCACCGTCGTCGGTGAGCTGCGCCTGGGAGGAGGTCGAGTCGTCGTAGGTCAGCACCACGGGCGTGGTCCCCGCGGGGACGTCGATCTCCCCGCGCACCAGCTGGGTGAGGGTGACCGGCCGGTAGCCGTTGTCGAACAACCACGTGAGCTCGTCGCGGTACTCCTGCGCCGTCATGTCGTAGGCGCTGCCCCCGTCCTCGCGCAGCTGGTGGTACATCAGCACGGGCACGACGCCGAGCTCGTCAGCGCCGACCTCGGCAGGATCGACGGCCGGCTCGGGGTCCGGCTCGGGGTCCGGCTCGCTGTCCGGCTCCTCTGCCGGCGCGTCCTCGCGCTCCTGCTCGGCTCCGAGGTCCGTGGCCGCGTCGCCGTCGACCTCGTCCTGCCCGGCCGTCGGATCGGCAGTGGCGCCGTCGGTGCCGTCGGCATCGGCGGGCCCGCCCTCGCCCGCACACGCTGCGAGCACGAGACCCAGCACCAGGGCGACCGCGAGGGGGGCCCGCGGGCGCACGGGCCGGCCGCGACGCGTTCCACCGGCGTGGCTGGCCACCACCTCGGCGGTGGTCATGGCACGGGGTGCAGCACCCCTGCCGTCGGTCCACGATCGCACGTATCCAGCCCCCGGGGACGGTGCCGGCGGGGTCGGTTCCCGCCGGTCGCTGTGGCGACGCACGGTACCGTTCAGCGTCGCGCGCTCCGCCGGGGCGTTGCGCTGTCGGACCCGCGGTGGCGGGTCGGTTCCAGTGGGGGATGCACGTGGCCAGAGCTACCCGGATCTCCGCCCTGCCGCTCGCGGTCGTTGCCGCCGTAGCCGTGCTCGTAGGCGCCTGTAGCAGCGAGGAGCCCTTGGCGGGACGTGCGCTGACGATCGAAGGTCCCGAGGACGGTGCCGTCTACAACGCCGAGCAGCTCGCCGGCCTGCAGGTCGAGGTCGAGGCCGCCCTGGCCGAGGACTCCGACCCGCAGGCCGATGCCGACGCGGTCGTCCACCTCGAGGACGTGCGCCTGCTGCTCGGCGATACGGACATCACGGCCGAAGCCGAGCGCGACGGTGACACGCGGCTGCGCTGGCACGCCGATGAGCTGCCCGACGGCCAGCACGAGGTGTCGGTGGTGCGCGTGCCGCTGCCCGACCCCGACGCGGTCGAGGAGGGCGACAGCGCAGCGGTGGAGGTCGACCCGGTCAGCGCCCTGGACGAGGACGACGACACCGGCGCCGAGGTCCTCGAGGCCTGGACCTTCGAGGTCAAGGCGACCCCTCCCCCCCTCGACGTCGCGATCCCCGCGAGCGGGTTGGTGGCCGGCGAGCCCGTCACCATCTCCGGCACCACGGAGTCTGGCGCGGTGGTCACCGTCGGGGCGGTGGAGACCACCGCAGGCGACGACGGCGCGTGGGCGGTGGAGCTCGACTCCCCGCCCGAGGGTGAGCTGGCGATCGTGGCGACCGACGCCGCCGGCAACCGCACCAGCGACGATGTCGGCGGCTTCGTGGTCGTGCCCTCCCGCGCGCGTGTCGACGAGTTCCGCTCCGTCCACGTCTCGTTCTGCGGGTGGGCGTCCCCGTCCTTGCGTGACGGGGTGATGGCCGCGGTCGAGGCGGGGCGCATCAACGCCGTCCAGCTCGACCTCAAGGACGAGACCGGCAAGGTCGGCTTCGCCACCGAGAACGCCTTCGCCGCGACGATCGGATCCGACACCCCCGACTGCCTGATCGACCTCGAGGCGGCCATCGAGGAGCTGCACGGTATGGGCGTGCCCGTGATCGGGCGGATGGTGGCCTTCGCCGACCCGGTGCTGGCGCCCTGGGCGTGGGCCAACGACGAGCGGGACCTGGCGATCCAGACCGCCGACGGCAGCGACTTCTACACCGGGCGCTACAACGGTTTCGCCAACTTCGCCCACCCCGACGTCCAGGAGTACAACATCTCCATCGCCGAGGAGGCGGCGGCGATGGGTGTCGATCACATCGTGTGGGACTACCTGCGCAAGCCCGACGGGCCCGTGGACAACATGCGCATCGTCGGGCTCGAGGGCTCGGTGGAGGACGAGATCGTCGCCTTCACCACCGCCGCCGACGAGCGCATCGCGCCCTACGGCGTCGAGCACGGCGCATCGCTCTACGGCGTGTCCGCGGACCGGCCGTGGGAGGTCGGCCAGGACGTGGAGCGCCTCGCCGAGGTGCTCGACTACGTCTCGCCCATGATCTACCCCTCGCACTGGGGGCCGGGCGAGTACGACGTGGCCGACCCCCTGATGCAGCCCTACGACATCGTCTACAACAACCTGCAGGTGTGGCTCGAGGCCACCGACGGCAAGCGGGCGCGGGTGGCGCCGTGGCTGGAGGACTCGAACTGGCCGATCCGGTTGGGCTACCCGGACCGGGCCGAGTACGTCCGTGAGCAGATCCGGGCGGCCTACGACGCCGGTATCAACGAGTGGCTGCTGTGGGACTCCGCCGTGCGCTACACCGACGCCGCGATGATCCAGCCTCCGGAGTGAGTCGGCACCGACCCTGCGGGAGGGGCACGACGGGACGACCCCACGCCCGCCGCACGGCTCGCTAGCGTTGCCTGGCAGCGCAGGGCACGAGGCGAGGGAGAGCGTGATGCCGTACGCACCGGTCAACGGACAGCAGCTCCACTACACCGACAGCGGCACCGACGGGCCCGTGGTGGTGTGCAGCCACGGGTTCCTGATGGACCACAGCATGTTCGCCGCCCAGATGGCGGAGCTCGCCGCCGACCATCGGGTGATCGCCTGGGACGAGCGCGGGTTCGGTGCGACCCGCACCGACGGCACCGGGTTCAGCTACTGGGACTCGGCCCGCGACCTGCTCGGGCTCCTCGACCACCTCGACGTGGACCGGGCCATCCTGCTGGGCATGTCGCAGGGGGGCTTCCTGTCCCTGCGGGCCGCCCTGCTCGCGCCCGAGCGGGTCCGTGCCCTGGTCCTGATCGCCACCCAGGCGGCCACGGAGAGCCCGGAGAAGCTCGCCGAGTACCAGGCGATGATCGATGCCTGGGCGACCCACGGCTACCTCGACGAACTCGCCGACACCGTCGCCGGGCTGATCATCGGCGAGCCGGCGCTCGAGGCCGCCACCAAGCAGCGGTGGCGCGAGTGGGACGCCAGCGGCATCCGTACCGCCGGCGAGGCGCTGCTGGGACGTGATGACATCACCGACCGGCTGCCGGAGATCGCGATGCCCGTGCTGTGCATCCACGGCACCGAGGACAGCGCCATCAGCCTCGACCGTGCCCGGCAGGTCTGCGACCGGGTCCCCGACTGCCGCGGCTTCGTCGAGGTGGAGGGTGGCGCCCACGCGGTCAACATGACCCACCCCGACCAGGTCAACGACGCGATCCGGGACTTCCTGGCCGCCCTGTAGCACCGCTGGCGCAGGACGGGCGGCGCGTGCCCGACCGGGTCGACCACGCGCCCCTCACCCCGTGACCGGGCCCAGGGCGTCCTCCAGCAGCTGCGCCTGCTCCTGATCGTGGACCACGTGCTGACCGGCCGCCGGCGAGGCCGAGGGGGACCGACTGGCCCGCCGCAGGCTGCGACCGTCGCCGAGCTGGTCGAGCACCGAGCACAGGCGCCCACCGACGAAGCCCCACCCACCCATGTTGGCCGGCTCCTCCTGCACCCAGCACACGTCCGTGGCGTCGGGGTAGCTCGACAG
>JAWLFQ010000016.1:0-37531 GCA_041685505.1 Nitriliruptoraceae bacterium | reverse complement strand
GATCAGCATGGTCAGTTCGGCGAGGTAGTCCCCGGTCAGCACGTCCAGCGGGCCGCCGTCGACCAACTCGCGCATCGCCTCGAAGCGGTCGCCGTAGAAACCCGAGCCGTTGCCCACCAGCAGGGGTGCCGCGTCCTGGATGTTGCCGGCCATCTCCGCCTCCCACCGCGATCGTCGCGCGCCATCGACCGTGGGGACCGTAGCGGGCGTGGAACGGATATCGTGTGGTCGTTCCGTCTGCGGGCCGCTCGCGTCGCGGTCCCGCCAGCGACGAGGTCGAGCGTGGACACCACATCCTGGTTCTCCCTGGCAGGCAGGCGCGCCCTGGTGACGGGCGGATCACGCGGTATCGGCGAGATGATCGCCCGTGCCTACGTCGCCGCCGGCGCGGAGGTCATGGTCGCCTCGCGGGACGGGGAGGCATGCGAGGTGCTGGCTGCGGAGCTCGGAGCGGCGTGCACGGGGGTGGCGGCCGACCTGTCCACCCCCGACGGGGTGGCGGCGCTGGCGACCAGGGTCGCGGGCTGGACCGGCCACCTCGACGTGCTGGTCAACAACGCCGGGGCGACCTGGGGCGCGCCCCTGGGCGACTACCCCGCCGAGGGTTTCGACAAGGTCATGGACCTCAACGTGCGGGCGGTGTTCCTGCTCACCCAGGCGCTGCTGCCGCAGTTGCGGGCCGCAGCCACCCCGGGGGATCCGGCACGGGTGCTGATGATCGGTTCGGTCGACGGGACGTCCGTGCCGATGTTCGACAACTTCGCCTACTCCGCGTCCAAGGCTGCGGTCCACCAGCTCAGCACCCACCTCGCGGCGGCGCTGGCGCCGGACCACGTCACCGTCAACGCCCTGGCGCCCGGCCTGTTCCCCTCGCGGATGACCGCCTTCCTGTTCGACGACGAGGCGGCGGTCACCGCCCGCATCCCCCTGGGTCGGGCCGGTCAGCTCGAGGACGTCGGCGGGATGGCGATCGCGCTGGCCTCCCGGGCGGGCAGCTACGTCACCGGTACGGTGATCCCCGTCGACGGGGGCTACGCCACCCTGCGCTGACCGGCGGTGCGTGCGCGGTGGGCATCGACCTGTCAAGCCCCGGGCACGGTGGTCGATACTGGTGTCAGAGCCCGAAGCTTGCAACAATGGCAACAACAACAACGATGGGGTACACACGGCTCGTGACGTGAGGACCCGGATCCGGTGGCGTGCGTGACCGAGGCACAGGGGAGCGTGCAGTTGCGGCGGCGCGGCCTGGCGGTGTTGCTCATGGTCGCGCTGGTGCCGCCCCTGCTCGGCATCGTGGTGCCGGCGGGACCGGGGCACGCACAGGAACGCCCCAGCGATGAGGTCGAGCGCGAGCTGGAGGACACCGCCCGGGAACAGGACGGCATCGCCGGTCGGCTCGAGGGGCTCAGGTCCGAGCTGGACGGTGCCGAGGAGGAGCTCGCAGCCGTCGGCGCCCGTCTGGAGGACGCGCGCGCCCGGCTGGTCGCCGCACAGGGGCAGGTCGCCCTCGCCGAGGTCGCCCTCGAGGACGCCGAGCAGGCTCGCGACGAGGCCATCGCCGCCCATGAACGGGCCCAGCAGCGGCTGGCACGGGCCGAGTCGGAGTTGGCCGACAACGAGGAGGTGCTGGCGCTCCACCTCGTGCACACCTACAAGCACGGCTCCAGCGGCGCGCAGGCGGGGGCGATGGCCTTGGAGATCCTGCGTCGGGCGCAGGATCCCAACGCCTTCTCGGTCGGGATGAAGCAGTTGGGAACGGTCGTGGACGTGCAGGACGAACGGGTCGAGGAGTTCCTCGCGCTGCGCGAGGCACGACAGCGTGCCTCGGACCGCGCCGCGCAGTCGCGTGCGGCCGCCCTGGCAGCCGAGGCGGAGGCCGTGGACACCCTGGAGACGGTGGAGGAACTGCGTGCGGAGGCGGCCGAGATCACCGCTGAGGTCGCCGCAGAGGAGGAGTCACAGCGGGCGCTGGTCGCCAGCCTGCGCACCAGCGAGTCCGAGACCGCCGCACTCCTGCAGCGCGTCGAGCAGCGCCAGGCGACCCTCGAGGGGGAGTTGGCCGAGGTCCGTGCCGCCGAGGAGGCCGCGCGCCGCGCCGCGGAGCGTCGGGCAGCCGAGCGGCGGGCCGCGGAGGAGGCTGCGCGCACCGGGAGCGACGGTTCGGGTTCGGGCGGCGAGGGTCGACTGGCCACCCCGGGTGCGGGCGGGGGACCGGAGCTGCCGGGGGTCGTGTGTCCCGTGCAGGGGGCCGTTGCGGGGCGCGACTTCAGCAACGACTGGGGCTACCCCCGCTCCGGCGGGCGCTACCACCAGGGCAACGACATCTTCGCCGCTCGTGGCACGCCGTTGGTCGCGGTCGCCGACGCCACGATCGTGCGTTGGAACCCCCCGTCGGCACAGACCGGGTTGGGTGGCATCACCGTGACCTACCGGACCGGCGATGGCAGTGAGTGGTACAACGCCCACCTCGACAGCATCGCGGCCGGCATCTCGCCCGGGGTGCGCGTGAGCCGGGGGCAGGTCATCGGCACGGTCGGCAACACCGGCAACGCCCGCACCACCCCGCCCCATGTCCACCTCGGCCGGCGCCAGGGCGGGAGCTGGGTCAACCCCTGGCCGACGATCAGCCCCGTCTGTTGAGCGCCGCTGGCCGCGCCCTAGTGCCGCGGATCGGCCCCGGTGCCCGGCGCCAGGGCATCGGGCAGGCGCAGACGGGGCAGGAGCAGGTGGACCAGCGGCCCGATGCCCAGCGCGAAAGCCAGGGTGCCCGCCCCCACGGTGCCACCCAGCAGCCATCCGGCCACGAGCACGGTCACCTCGATCGCGGCGCGGGCGAGGCCGACGGGGATCCCACGGCGAGCCAGGCCGGTCATCACCCCGTCCCGGGGGCCGGGCCCGAGGCCGACGCCGATGTAGAAGCCGGAGCCGACGGCGAACAGCACGGGACCCATGAGCATCATGAGCCACCGCAGCCACAGCGCCGCGGGGGTCGTCAGCACCAGCAGGCTGACGTCGATCACCACCCCGATCACCAGCACGTTCAGCACGGTTCCCAGCCCCGGGCGTTCCCGGAGCGGGAACCACAGGCCGAGCACGACCAGGCCGACGAGGATGCCCATCGTCCCGATCGGGATGCCCGTCCGGCGTGACAGCCCCTGGTGCAGCACATCCCAGGGCCCGAGCCCGAGGTCGGCTGCGACCATGACGGCGATGCCCCACCCGCACAGCACCAGGCCGAGCAGCAGGCGGGGCAGACGGCGACGGAGTTCAGCAGGTGCGTGGTTCGCGCGGCGGGCGCTGCGGTGGCCGACCGGCCGCCCGGGCGCCTCGAAGGGCCCGCTTCCGGAGGTGGCTTCGGTCACCGCGCGTCCCGGGTCCGCAACCACTCGTCCAGGGTCTGCTGCGAGTCGAGCAGCTCCGCCGAGACCCGCTCCGCGAGGTCGTCGTCCTCACCGTCGTCGCCGCGTCGTCGTCGCCACCGGCTCCAGATCGGCGGCATGAGGCTGGCCAGGACCCGGTCGGAGCGTGCGACCTCGAGGAAGGCTCGACCCGCCGGAGAGCTCGGGACGTCGGCCAGACCCTCGGGGACGCGCAGGTCCACGCGCCACAGGCCGTCGGCTTCCCGTTCGCGCTCGGCACCGAGGTCGTCGAAGACCTGCAGCATGGCGTGGTTCCCATCGAGGACGTAGTTGCGGAAGACCTCGATCCCCGCCTCCCGTGCCCGGGACGCCAGCGCACCGAGCAGCAGCGTGCCCGCACCCTCGCCGTGGTAGTCGTCCACCACGGTGATGGCCGCCTCCGCCACCTCATGCTCGTAGGGCTCACGGATGTAGCGGGCGACGCCGACGCCCGGGCTGTCGAGATCGGTCAGATCGAGGGCGATGATGGCCTCGTGGTCGTGGTGGTCGACATCGCTGAGGTAGTCCAGCTGCGTCTCGGACAGGTGGTCGACGGGAGCGTGGAAGCGCAGGTACCGCGACGCCGGCGAGAGCCGCTTCAGCCCGGCAGCCAGGCGCTCGCGATCCTCGGGGCGGATGGAGCGCAGGAGCACGGGCCGCCCGTCGCGCAGCTCGGTGCGGTGCGACCACTCGCCGCGCTGGGGGCGATCCGCGGGCGGGACACCACCCTCGGAGCGGTTCCGACCACCATGGTCGCGCGCCATCCTCACCTCCAGGGGTGCTCGACCACGCACGGTAGCGCTCGGGCTGTCAGGCTCGACACCGGGGCGTCTAGCATGCCGCCGACCGCGCACGACCGAGGCACGAGGGGCTGGAGGGCACCGTGACCGGACCACAGTGGCTGCTGACGTTGGTGGCCGCGACCCTGGTGGGGATCGTGGCGACCCTCGGGCTGGCGTGGTGGATCCTCTGGTCCTGAACCCGCCCGGCCCCGCACCAGCCCTGCTCCGAACCTCTGGCGGTGCGGAGGGTGTGCGGTGACCGATCGGTCGACGGCGATGCGACAGGACGCGGCGGTGGCGGGGCCACCCCGGGGCGCCGCCCTGGCCGGGGCCATCGCCGTCGGCACAGGGATCGCGGCGAGCGAGATCATCGCCGCGCTGACCCGCCTCGTCCCCTCGCCCCTGGACGCCATGGGTCAGGTGGTCGTGGACCGTCTGCCCGGGCCGATCGTCACCGGCGCGATCGACGTGCTCGGGGCGGCGAACCGCCTCGTCCTGGCGGGGGTCTCCCTGCTGGTCGCCCTGCTGCTCGGCGCGGTCCTCGGTCGGTTGGGGGCGCGCAGCTTCCCCGGTGCGGTCGGCATGATCGTGGTGGTGGGCGTGGCCGCGCTGGTCGCCAGCCTCAACCGCCCCGAGGCCGCCTTCCCGCTGGTGCTGCTGACGCTGGCCGCGGCCGGCTCGCTGGTCGCCGCGGTCCTGTTCCGCCTGCTCGGTCATCTCGGCGCGGACCGCGGCCTGTCCGCGCCCGGCGCGCCCACCCCCACCGATCCACCGGTGGACCGCAGGGCGTTCCTGCGGCTCGGCGTGGCGAGCACGGGACTGTCGGTGCTGGCAGGGGGTGCAGCCCGTGCCGGCGTCGCGGGCCCGGGCATCGCCCCGGCACCGACCGGCAGCGCTCCCGCCGCGGCACGGCCCCTTCCGCCCGTGCCCGCCGGACGCGATCTGGCCACCTCGGTGTCGGGGGTCAGCCCGGTGCTGACACCGATCGAGGAGTTCTTCCGTATCGACACCGCCGTGCTGCTGCCGCGTGCCGACGTGGCCACCTGGCGACTGCGCGTCACGGGCGCGGTGGCGCGTGAGCTGCACCTGAGCTACGAGGAGCTGACGTCGCGTGACCTCGTCGAGGTGGACGCCACGATCGCGTGCGTGTCGAACGAGGTCGGCGGCTCCCTGATCGGCACCGCACGGTGGGTCGGGGTGCCGCTGGCGGAACTGCTGGCAGAGGCCGGCCCCACCGATGGTGCCGAGCAGGTGCTCTCCCGTTCGGTGGATGGGTTCACGGCCGGGTTCCCCCTCGCCTTCGCCCAGCAGAACCCCGATGCGTTGGTGGCCGTCGGTATGAACGGGCGCATCCTCCCGCTGCAGCACGGCTACCCCGCGCGGCTGGTCGTGCCGGGGTTGTACGGCTACGTCTCGGCCACCAAGTGGCTGGCCGATCTCGAGCTGACCGCCTGGGAAGGGGTCGACGGCTACTGGGTGCCCCGGGGGTGGTCCAAGCGCGGCCCGGTCAAGATCGGTGCGCGTATCGACGTCCCGCGGGGTGACAGCGAGGTCGCCGCCGGCGCCGCGGTCGTGGCCGGGGTGGCGTGGGCACCGGGACGTGGCGTCGAGCGCGTGGAGGTCGTGGTCGACGGCGAGCAGGTGGTAGAGGCTGCGCTGACCACCCCGCTGTCCTCATCGACCTGGGTCCAGTGGCGCGCCAGCCTGTCCCTCGACCCGGGCGAGCACCGCGTGGCGGTCCGTGCGGTCGACGGTGACGGGGTTCGTCAGTCGCAGGGCCCGGCTCCTCCCGCGCCCAACGGCGCCGAGGGCTGGCATACCATCCGGCTGCGGGCCGTGTGACCCCTCGGTGTGACCTGCACGCCGGGCCAGGGCCGGGAAGGACGTGTCGGTGCGAGGGACGGTCCTGCTGATCGTGCTGCTCGCGATGGCCTGCACGAGTCCCGCTGGCAGCAACGAGCCGGTGACGCTGCGGGTGGTGATGGCCGATGACTGGGCCTCGGCGCCCGCCGTCGCTGCGGCGATCGATGCCTTCGAGCAGGAGCACCCCGAGGCGCGGGTCCAGATGCACAGCTCGCCCTTCTCGCAGATCCCGGAGCTGATCGAGGCCGCGGACGAGCTCGATCAACCCTACGACGTGGCGCAGTGGCACGCCTTCGCAGCGGCCGCAGCAGGCTTCGCGGTGCCGGTGGACGAGCAGTGGCGGGAGGCTGGGCTGGACGCCGACGACTACCTCCCCGGTGCGGTGCTCGACGTCACCTGGGACGGTCAGCGCTACGGGGTACCCCTGGACGTCAACGCGCTGGTGCTGATGGCCAACCGGGACCTGCTGGCCGCCGCGGGGGTGACCGAGGCGTCGCTGGCCACCAACCAGGGTTTCGAGCAGCGGGTGGCCGAACTGGCTGCGCTGGATGCCACCGACCACGCCATCACGGTGACCTCGAGCAGCTGGGCGGCCTACGGTTGGATCGTCGCCGGCGGTGGCCAGCTGCTGGAACTCGCACCCGACGGTACGGCGGCGCTGGGCGCCGACGGCCGACCGACCTTCACCTTCGACCATCCCCGCACGGTCGCCGCGATCGACGGGCTGGTGGGGTTGGTGGAGGCGGGCGGGGCGCCACCGCCGCTGGCGCCGGATCTGTCGCTCGATGCCGTGGCCGCCTTCGCCGACGGACAGTCCGCCCTGCACGCCTCCGGCTCCTGGGACCTTCCCGTCGCACGACGGGCGTTGCAGACCGAGGTCGTGGTCGACGACATCGCCGTGCTGCCACTACCGCAGGACGATCCGAACGACCCCCGCACGGTCCTGGGTGGCTCGAGCCTGTTCATCCCCACCGGCGCGCAGCATCCCGAGCTGTCCTTCGAGCTCATGCTGGCGCTCACCGAGGTGGAGGTCGGGTTGACCCTGACCGAGCAGGAGGGACGGCTGCCGGCGGTGCGTGCGGCCTACGACGACCCGCTGTTCGCCTCCTCCCCGGACCTGGCAGCCTTCGTCGACCAGCTCGAGTACGCGCGCGTGATGCCACTGATCGCCTACCCGGAGGTGGCCACGGCGTTCCAGGACGGTCTCAACGCCGCGCTGTCGGGCCGGCGCACGCCCCAGGAGGCGATGACCAGGGTGCAGAGGGTCGCCGAGCGTTGGGCGGCCGACGGGTGAGCCGCGACGGCAGGTGGACGAGCCGGGCCGGGCTGCTGCCCAAGGTGCTGGTCGCTGGTGTCGCGGCCCTGGCGGTCGTCAGCGTCGTCACCACCCTGCTGGAGACCCGGCTGACCCGTCAGCAGCTGGAGGAACAGGCCATCACCCTCTTCGGCGAGGCAGGTGACGTGCTCGACGCCCGCCTGTCGACCGAGGCCGTGCGCACCAACCAGCTGATGTCGACGGTGTCGCAACAGCTGTTCGCCGAGCCGCTCGGCCAGCGCGACGAACCCGACGAGCGCCTCCGTCGCGCGCTGTCGGTGGTGCGCACCACCGATCCGTCCCTCGACCTGGTCGGGGTCGTCGATGCGACCACCGGCGGGGTACGCACCCTCGGTCTGCCGTCCCGACGCGGTGTCGCCCCGCCCGCGCCCGAGGAGGCACTGGCCGTCGCACGGCGGGCGACCGCCAGTCAGCGGATCGTGCCCCTGCAGGGTGGTGGCTTCGGTCTGGTGTACGTGCTCTCCGTCGAGCGGCTCACGGACACGCCGCGTCTGATGGTCGCCGGGTTCGACCTCGGTGGGGTGGCGGCACGCCGTTACCTCGAGCAGACCGGGGTGGACCAGGTGGAGTTGGTCGTCGACGGCACGGTCGTGGCTCGTGCGCCGGCAACCGAGGACGGTCCCAGGCCTGCGGGTGGGTGGCAGCGCAGTCGGCAGACCCAGCGGCTCGAGGACGGCCGGCTCGTGCGCTACGTCGCCCTGGGCGCCCAGCGCCCCTGGGACACCCCGGCAGCGGTCGGGCTGATCAGCGACGACCCGCTCGCGAGCCTGGACGGCGCGCTGGCACGCACCCGTACCTCGATGCTGGTGCTCCTTCTGGTGGTCGGCGGTGGTCTGGTCTACGTCCTGGCGCGCGTGCTCACCGATCCGCTGGTGCGGCTCACGGCGACGGCGACGGCCATCGCGGGGGGTGATCTCGAGCGCTCCTTCGACGTCGACCGTGGTGACGAGATCGGACGGTTGGCCGATGCGCTCGAGCGGATGCGTCGTGGTCTCAGAGCCCAGCTGCTGGTGATCCGCCGTCAGGCCCACGCCCTGCAGGAGGCGGCACGCCGGGTCGTCGCGGTCCAGGACGCCGAGCGTCAGCGGATCGCCCAGGATCTCCACGACGGGATCCAGCAGCAGCTGGTGGTGCTGCGCATGCAGGTCGGCGCGGCGCGGCGGGAACTGCAGGCCGATCCCGCACGTCTCCACGAGGTCATCGAGGGGCTCAACGTGGCGATCGACCACCTGCTCGATCAGCTGCGTTCGACCGGACAGCAGCTCTTCCCGGCCATCCTGCGCGATCGCGGCCTGGGGCCGGCCCTGTTCAGCCTCGCAGCCCGCCTCGAGCTCGCCGTGGACATCACCTTCGATCCCGATCCGCTGCCACGACTGGACGAGGAGGTGGAGATCAACGCCTACTTCCTGGTCTCCGAGGCGGTCCTGAACACGGTGAAGCACGCACACGCCAGCCGGTTGCAGATCGAGGTGCGAGCCGACGCCGAGTACCTCTACGTCCATGTCGATGACGACGGTGTTGGCTTCGACGCGCACGGTGGTGGTCATCGCAGCGGCCTGCTCCACATGCGTGACCGCGTCCAGGCACTCGGAGGTGTGCTCGACATCACCGCGGCGCCGGGCGAGGGCACCCGCGTGGATGCGACCCTGCCCCTGTCGGGCCGGCCCGGCTCAGTCGTGGGGGCGCTGCAGGTAGAACAGGACCGCGGCGACGCGTCGGTTGAGGTCGATCTCCTCCGCCAGCCCGAGCTTGCGGAAGATCGCGTTGGTGTGCTTCTCGACGGATCGGTCGCTGATGGACAGCTCCCGGGCGATGGCCGCGTTCCCCCGGCCTGACGCCATCAGCGCGAGGACCTCCAGCTCGCGAGGGGTCAGCCCCGCCAGCCTGGAGGCGCTACGACGGCGCTGCGCTTCGAGGAGGGCCTCCACGATGCGCGGGTCGAGCACCGAGCCACCCGTGCGTACCTCGTCGATGGCCTGCACGAGCCGGTCGGCGTCGCCGAGGCGCTCCTTGAGCAGGTAGGCGACACCGTCGGAGCCGTCCTTGAGCAGCTCCAGGGCGTACTCGGGATCGGCGTGTTGGCTGAGCACGACCACTCCCACCCCCGGATGCCGACCGCGGACGTGGTGTGCGAGCTCGATGCCCTCGGTGGTGAAGGTCGGTGGCATGCGGATGTCGAGGAGCACGACGTCGGGTACGTGCTCGCCGAGCAGCGCCAGCAGCTGCGGTGCGGAGCTGGCGGTGCCCAGCACCTCGATGCGCGGGTCCGCGGACACCGCGGCGCGCGCACCCTCACGCACCAGGTAGTCGTCCTCAGCGATCAGCAACCGGATCCGGCCGTCCTCTGCCACCGCTGTGCTCCCCCCGCTGCCGGGACGGTGAGGATAGACCAGCGCGGGTCCGGTCTACGGTGGTACTGGCACCACCATCCCAAGAGGGGTGACGGCACGGTTCCCTTCGCCGCCTGCGCAGGGCATCCTCCCTTGCACGCCCCGAGCATCACGGCCCGACGGGGGGTGGCCGTGACGCCCGGGGCGTTGTCCGTGCCCGGCGGTGGGGTGCCCCCCTGGCCGCACACCCACGGGACCCTGCGATCGCCGCCGCTGCCACGCGGGCTGCGGCGTGCCGGCCCTCCAACCGTGCCCCGCGGGGTTCCGAAGCTCGGACGCCGTAGTCTCCCGGGGACGCGGGGCGGTGACCGGTGGAGGCGTGTCGTGCAGATCGCGGTGGTGGGAACGGGTATCTCCGGCGCGGCGAGCGCGTGGCTGTTGACGCGCGCGGGCCACGAGGTGCACGTCTTCGAGCGTCAGGACCGCCTCGGCGGGCACACCAACACCGTGGCCACGCCGCGGGGGGACGGCGGTGCGCTCGGCATCGACACCGGGTTCATCGTCTACAACGAGGCGACCTACCCCCTGCTGGTACGGCTGTTCGACGAACTGGGTGTCGCCACGCAGCTGTCGGACATGTCCTGGTCGCTGCGGTGCGAACGGTGCGACCTCGAGTACGCCGGTAGCGCACGCGGTATCGCCGCGCAGCCCGCACGGCTGGCAACGCCGGGCTACCTGCGCATGCTCAGCGACATCGCCCGGTTCAACCGGCTCGGTCGACGGTTGGTGGACGATCCGAGGGCAGCCAACCTCACCATCGACCGCTTCCTCGAGGTCGGGGGCTTCGGGCACGGCTTCCGCGCCCACTACCTCCTGCCGATGGCGGGGGCGATCTGGTCCTCCGGTACCGGGGCGATCGGTGCCTTCCCCCTCGGCACGCTGCTCAGGTTCTTCGACAACCACGGGCTGCTCGGTGTCACCACGCACCACCAGTGGCGCACGGTGGTCGGTGGGGCCTCCTCCTATCTGGCGCCGCTGACCGCCCCCTACCGTGAGCGGATCCACACCGCCACGCCGGTGGTCTCCCTGTCGCGGGATCGCGACGCGGCCCGGCTGCGCGTGGCCGACGGAAGCGCGCACGCCTTCGATGCCGTGGTCGTGGCGACCCACGCCGACGAGGCCCTGGCGTTGCTCGCCGACCCGTCGCCGCGGGAGCAGGAGTTGCTCGGGGCCTGGACCTACTCCGACAACGACACCTACCTGCACACCGACACCGCCCTGCTGCCGCGGCGGCGCACGGCCTGGGCCTCGTGGAACTACCTGCTGGAGGACTGCCGTACCCCGACCGACCGCGTCAGCCTCAGCTACCACATGAACCGTCTCCAGGACCTCGATGAGCCGAGCGAGTACGTCGTGACCCTCAACCCGGCCACCCCACCGGCCCCTGACCGGACACTGCGTCGGCTGCGCTACGCCCACCCCGGCTACACCGGTGCGAGCGTGGCCACACACGACCACCTCGACACCCTCAACGGCCACCGCCGGACCTTCTACGCCGGCGCGTACCAGCGCTACGGCTTCCACGAGGATGGTCTGTGGTCGGCCGTGCGTGCCGTCAGCCACCTCGGTGTGCGGTGGCCGCGGTGAGCGGGCCTGCCTGCGGGCTGTACGTCGGTTGGACCCGCCACCGGCGTCGGCGCTCCGTGGAGCGCAGCTTCCGGTACCGCACCTTCCACGCGCTCATCGACCTCGACGAGCTCGACGCGCTCGAACGTGACGTGGTGGGGTTCGGCTACCGGCACCCGGCGCTCACCCGGTTCCGTGACCGTGACCACCTCGGTGGCGGCGACACCCCGGTCAAGGCCAAGCTCGCACGCTGGCTCGCGGCGCAGGGTGTCGCCCTCCCGGCAGGCCCGGTGCGGGTGCTGGCCAACCTCCGGGTCATGGGCCAGGTCTTCGACCCCGTGAGCTGGTGGTTCTGCCACCACGCGGACGGGACCCTGGCGCTGGTGGTGGCGGAGGTGAACAACACCTTCGGCGAGTCGTACTGGTACCTGCTCGACGACCTCGAGCACGCGCCCGGTGGCGTCGTGCGGGCCCGGGCCGACAAGCGTTTCCACGTCAGCCCCTTCCTGCCGATCACCGGGCTGGACTACCGCTTCACCTTCGTGCTGCGCCCCGACCGTCTCGTCGCCCACATCGACGTCGAGGAGGACGGGCGAGTGGTCTTCGACGCCACCCAGACCGGACGGCGGCGTGCCTTCACCACCGGCCATCTCGCACGCACCCTGCTGGCGAACCCGCTGCTGCCGCTGCGTACGGTGGTGCTGATCCACCTGCAGGCGCTGCGCCTGTTCGCCCGTGGTGTCCGGTTCCATCGCAAGCCCGACCCGCCGGCCGGTGCCGTGGTGCGGGGCAGCGTCGTGGCACCGGGCGGCGATGCGGGCACCATCCCCGACACCGTCCACCCCGAACACGCAGCGAGCACCTGACCCCTGCACCATGCAGCGGTCGATGTCCGCTGACGCCGCCACCGATCCCCTGGAGCCCACCGTGGAGCCCGTCCCACGCCCCGCATCTCCGGTCGACGCCGCCGCGCCCGCGCCCGTCATCCCCGACATCGCGCGAGCTGCCACGCCGGCGGAACGCCGGGCGCAGCACACCATCACCACCATGCTCGAGCAGTTCGTGGTGGGACGTGTGGAGGTGGTGCTCCCGGACGGGCGGCGCCGCTGGTTCGGCGACACCGAGAGCGAGCTGCGCTCGCGTATCAACGTCCACGACTGGCGCTTCTTCACCCGGCTGCTGCACGGCGCGACGGTCGGCGTGGGGGAGTCCTACATGCAGGGCGAGTGGTCCTCCACCGATCTGGTGTCGCTGGTGCGCATCGTGATCGCCAACCGCCGGGCGTTGAAGCGCATCACCCCCGCTGCGCTGGCCAACATCGCCTCCGACAAGCTGATCCACAGCCTGCGCGCCAACCGACTCGGCCGGTCGCGACGCAACATCGCCGCCCACTACGACCTCTCCAACGCGCTCTACGCCCTGTTCCTCGACGAGTCGATGACCTACTCCGCGGCGTACTTCTCCTCTCCGAACGACACCCTGGAACAGGCCCAGGAAGCCAAGTACCGGCGGCTGGCGGACAGCGCACGCATCGGCTCGGGCGACCACGTGCTGGAGATCGGCTGCGGCTGGGGTGGGTTCGCGATCTTCGCGGCCCGGACCTACGGCTGCCGGGTAACGGGCATCACCCTGAGCGCGCAGCAGGCGGACCTGGCGCGCCAGCGTGTCGCCGAGGCGGGACTCGACCACCTGGTCACGATCGAGTTGACCGACTACCGCGAGGTCACCGGCCGGTTCGACCGGATCGTCTCGATCGAGATGCTCGAAGCCGTCGGGCACCGCTACCTCGACACCTTCTTCGCCACGATCGATCGGCTGCTGGCCCCCGACGGGTTGGCCGCCGTGCAGGTCATCACGATCCCCGAGCAGCGCTACGAGAACTACAAGCGGCGCCCGGACTTCATCCAGCGCTACATCTTCCCGGGTGGGCACCTGCCCTCACTCGAAGCGATGAGCGGCTCGATGGGCCGCAGCGGCGACCTCTACGTCGAGGAGGTCGACAACATCGGCGTCCACTACGCCGAGACCCTGCGCCGCTGGCGCGAGCGGTTCCTGGCCAACGTCGACCAGGTGCACGCGCTCGGGTTCGACGACCGCTTCGTGCGGATGTGGGAGTTCTACCTCGCCTACTGCGAGGGCGCCTTCCTCGCGCGCTACATCAGCGACCTGCAGGTGGTGCTCACCCGGCCGATGAACGGCACGCTCGGCACCCACCCCTACGGCCGTGCGCTCGTCGAGGTGCGTGAGGCGGACCTGCCACCGCGCAGGATCGACCTGGTCGCCGCCGAGCGCGCCGCCGCCCGTGCTCGTGGCGAGGTGAGCGCGTGAGCCGCCCGAGCGCCGCGGCCCGTGCGGTCGACGCCGTCGTCGACCGTGGGGTGCTGCCCGACCCCGTCCTGCGGCGTGCGATCCGACTCCTGCTGCGCCGTCGCCGGCGGGCCATCACCGCCGGCAGCGTCGAGGAGCGGGGGGAGCGTCAGCGTCAGCTGCTCGCGACGCTGGGAGCCGCGCCGGTGGCCATCGACACCGAGGAGGCCAACGAGCAGCACTACGAGGTGCCCACCGAGCTGTTCACCCTGATGCTCGGTCCACACCTGAAGTACTCCAGTGCGTGGTGGCCCGCGGGAGTGTCCTCGCTGGCCGAGGCCGAGGAGGCCATGCTGGCACTCACCTGCGACCGCGCCGAACTGGAGGACGGACAGGACGTGCTCGAGCTCGGCTGTGGCTGGGGGTCGCTGACGCTGTGGATGGCCGAGCGGTACCCGCGCTCGCGGATCACCGCGGTGTCCAACTCACGCACCCAGCGCGAGCACATCGAGGAGCAGGCGGCGCGACGGGGCCTGGACAACGTCACCGTGCTGACCTGCGACGTCAACCGGTTGGGTGCCGGTGCCGGCCCCGGCGGCGGACCCGGCGCCTTCGCCGAGCAGGTCCACGCGGCCGCCTTCGACCGGGTGGTCTCGATCGAGATGTTCGAGCACGTGCGCAACCACGGGGAGCTCACCGAGCGCATCACCTCGTGGCTGCGACCCGGGGGCAAGCTGTTCGTCCACGTCTTCGCCCATCACCGTGACGCCTATCCCTTCGAGACGGGGGGTGACGCCGACTGGATGGCCCGGCACTTCTTCACCGGCGGGCTGATGCCCTCCCACGACCTGCTGCTGCTCAGCGTGAAGGGGCTCGAGGTGGAGGATCGGTGGGCGGTGTCGGGGTCCCACTACGCCCGCACGCTGGGTGCCTGGCTGGCGCGCCTCGACGCCCACGCCGAACGTGTCCAGCAGCTGTTCGCCGCCGCCGGCGGCCCGGTGTCGCCGCGGGCCAGCTACCACCGCTGGCGGGTGTTCACCATCGCGTGCCAGGAGCTGTTCGCCTTCGCGGACGGCGACGAGTGGCACGTGTCGCACTACCGTTTCGCCCGCCCGGCGTGAGGCGCGCCGACCAGCGCATGGCCAGACAGGACCGCACGTGACCGACGATCTGCTCGGCGATGCCATCGTCCGCTTCGAGGAGGCGTTGCCACACGCGGCGCTGTCGGAGGACGCCCACGAACGGTTGTCCCGGCCCGCCTCCTCGCTGAAGGTCTCGGTCCCCGTCAGGATGGACGACGGGCGTCTCGAGACCTTCGCCGGCTACCGGGTGCGCTACGACGACACGCGGGGGCCCGCCAAGGGTGGCGTCCGCTTCCATCCGGGCGTGACAGCCGCGGAGGTCACCACGCTCGCCTTCTGGATGACCTTCAAGACCGCGCTGATGGACCTGCCCTTCGGTGGCGGCAAGGGCGGCGTCGCCGTCGACCCCAAGCAGCTCTCGCCTGCGGAGCTCGAGCGGCTGTCCCGTGGTTACATCGCCGCCATCGTGGACGTCATCGGCCCGGACGTGGACATCCCCGCGCCCGATGTCGCCACCAACGAGCTGGTCATGGGATGGATGGCCCACGAGTTCGGCAAGATCCGTCGCGGCCACCACCCTGCCGTGATCACCGGCAAGCCCATCGCGCTCGGGGGCATCCCGGGGCGTTCCAGCGCGACCGCCGACGGGGCCTCCCACGTGATCCGCACCGTCCAACCCCGCGTGCTCGGGGACCTGGCACACCCCCGCGCCGCGATCCAGGGCTTCGGCAACGCCGGCTCCCAGCTCGCGAGCCGCCTGGCCGAGACCGGCTGGCGCGTGGTGGCCGTCAGCGACTCCTCCGCGGCGATCCACGATCCCGACGGGTTGGACGTGGCCGCGCTCCGGGACCACAAGACCGCCACCGGGTCGCTGACCGACGCCCCGGTCGGTGAGGAGATCGGGTCGCAGGAGCTGCTCTGCCTCGAGGTCGACGCCCTCATCCCCGCTGCGCTCGAGGGCGCGATCCATGCCGACAACGCTGCGGACGTGCGGGCACGGGTGGTGTTCGAGGTCGCCAACGGCCCCGTCACCGCCGCTGCGGACCGCATCCTCGACGATGCCGGTGTCGAGCTCGTCCCCGACATCCTCGTCAACGCCGGAGGGGTGACCGTCAGCTGGTTCGAGTGGATCGCCAACCGCACCGGCGACCGTTGGACCGCCGAGGTGGTCGCCAGCCGGCTCGAGGAGCGCATGGTCACCGAGACCGAGGCGGTGGTCGCGCTCGCCGACGACCGGGACCTGTGCCTGCGCACCGCGGCCTACGTCCACGCGATCGAACGGCTCAGCCGTGCCGTGGACGCCGCCGGCACCGCGACGCTGTTCTCCAACGCCGACGGCTGAACCACCTCCGGCGGCCCCAGGTCTCAGATCACCACGGTCAGATCGTCCGCCGCAGCCACGGAGCGGGTCGCGACCAGGTCGATGCCGGTGCCCGCCACGTCCTCGGCGACGATGTCGCCGCAGGTCACCGGCGCCTCGACGAGGTAGCCCCTGAGCGCCTGCACGAAGGCCATGACCTCGTCCTTCGGCACGTGCTCGGCGGCGCGGACGGGCAGCCGGGCCATCGGGCCGGAGCCCAGCCACACCGTGGTCGAGACGGCCCGGCGGGGGTCGGTGTGCTCCTGAATGCCGTAACGCTCACCCTTCTTGCAGGTGAAGCCGCGTACCTCGATCACGTCGTCGTCCACAGCGTCCACCTCGAGCCGGCAGCCCAGCGGGCAGCCCGTGCACAGGTAGGTGAAGGTCTCCACCTCGCCCTGGGGTGCAGCGGTGGAGCGGTCGGTGTGCTCGGCCATGATCGACGCCTCCTAGCCTGCACCGTCGCGGTCGGTGGCCCCGTCGGTGCCCGCGTCCTCGGCCTGCTCGGCGGGGACGGCGTCCACGCGCAGGGTCTCACCGGCGTAGGCCGCAAGGAGTCTGGGTCCGAGCGTGATGGTGACCATCTCCGCTGGGACCACGGCTCGGACCTTGCGGCGGTGCGCCTCCCCGATCCGCACGATGGTGTCGCCGTAGATCGGCTGCTTGACCCGGAAGGACACGGTCTGGGTCAGGTCCGTGGACAGGGTGTGGGGGACGACGTAGCGCACGTTGGTCCCCGGGGTGACGGCGATGTCCTGGCGTGCCCGGGTCCGTCCGAGGGCCACGTCCGCCGCGGCTGCCCCGGCGACGGTCGCCTCCTGGCTGACCCAGTCGGCGAGGTCGTTGATGTGCAGGTTGTTGCCCGCGGAGAACACCCCCGGCAGTGAGGTCTCGTAGGTGCTGGTGACCACCGGTCCACCCGTGCGCTGGTCCAGGCTGAGCTGGAGCTGGCGGGCGAGCTCCGCGTCGGGGATCAGCCCGACCGACAGCAGGACGGTGTCGCAGTCGATGTCCCGGGAACGGTCGGGGATCGGCTGCAGATCCTCGTCCACCGGGGCGACGGTGACCCGTTCCACGCGCTCGTGGCCGTGGATGTCGATCACCGTGGTCGACAGGTGCAGGGGGATGTCGTAGTCGTCGAGGCACTGGACGACGTTGCGGCTCAGCCCGTTGGCGTGCGGCAGCAGCTCGAACACGCCGAGCACCTCGGCGCCCTCCAGGGTGAGACGCCGGGCCATGATCAGGCCGATGTCGCCCGAACCGAGGATCACCACGCGGGAGCCCGGCAGGTAGCCGTGCAGGTTGACCAGCTTCTGCGCCAGGCCGGCGGTCATCACCCCCGCAGGGCGTTCGCCGGGGATGGTGATCTGCGCCCGGGTCCGTTCCCGGGCGCCGGTGCCGATCACCACCGCGCCGGTGTCCACCGTGGTCACCCCGGTGGTCGGCGACATCAGTTTCACCCTGTGCTCGCGGGTGACGTCGGTGACGTAGGCGTCGGTGAGCACGTCCAGGTCCCGTTCGAGCACGCGCTCGACGTAGCGGTGGGCGTACTCCGGGCCGGTCACGTCCTCGGAGAAGGCGTGCAGTCCGAACCCGGAGTGGATGCACTGGCGCAGGATGCCGCCCGGTTCGGCGTCACGGTCCACCAGCAGGATGCGCTCCGCTCCCTGGTCGCGGGCGGCGATGGCCGCCGCCAGACCGGCCGGACCGGCGCCGACGACGGTGACGTCGTAGCGGGCGTCGAGGTGGCGTGGTTCGGCGGTGATGGGCACGGCTCACCCTCCTGTGCTGGCGGTGGCCACCGGCTGATCCTCGCGGTCGCGGACCAGCCAGGACCCACGACCGCGCTTGGTGACCTCGGTGACGGGCACATCGAGATGCTCGGCCAGCAGCTGCATGCAGGGCCAGGTGCAGAAGCCACCCTGGCAGCGCCCCATCCCCGCGCGGGTCCGGAACTTCAGCCCGTCCAGGGTGCGCGCGCCCCGTGCCAGCGCGTCGCGGATCTCCGCCTCGGTGACGATCTCGCAGCGGCACACCAGCTGGGCGTAGCGGGGGTCGCGCTCGGCCAGTGCACGCTGCTGTTCGGTGGACAGTCGGGCGAACCTGACCGGGTGTGGTGCCGTCGGATCCCAGTGCGCCTTCTCCACCAGGGCCAGGCCCTCATCGGCGAGGATGTCGACCAGCATGTCGGCGATCGCCGGGGCGCCGGTCAGCCCGGGGGACTGGATGCCGGCGGCGTTGAGGAAACCGGGGCGCTCCGTCGGTCCGATGATGAAGTCCTCGGTGTCCGACACCGGCCGCAGCCCCGCGAACTCCGCGATGACATCGCGCTCGCTGATCACCGGTACCAGCGTGCGCGCGTTGTCGAAGACCTGCGCCGCGCCGGCGTCGGTGGTGGTGGTGTCACGCTTGTCGTCCACCGTCTGGGCGGTCGGGCCCACCATGATCGTGCCGTCGACCGTGGGGTTGACCAGCGTGCCCTTCGAGACGGGGGAGGGGCAGGGGAAGATGATGCTGGTCACCACGCCGGCGAGGCGCTTGTCCAGCAGGTACTCCTCCCCTTTGCGGGGGGTGATGGTGAAGTCCCGCACACCGGCGAGCTCGGCCATGTCGTCGGCGTACAGCCCGGCGGCGTTGACCACGAAGCGCGCCCGCCACGTCTCGGTGGGGGTGTGCAGGACCAGCGGTGCGTCGGACGCCTCGGGGTCCGGCGGGTCGATGGCGACGACCGGCTGCTCCAACTCGATGCGCACCCCGTTGCGTCGGGCCGCGTCCGCCACCATCATCACGGCTTCGTAGGGGTTGAACACGCAGGCGGTCGGGGCCCACACCGCTCCCTTGACCTCGCGTGAGAGGTTGGGTTGTGCGTCCAGGGTGCGCTCGGCGGTCCAGGCCTCGGTCCCCGGGATGCCTTTGCGCACGCCCTGCTGGCGGATCGTCTCGATCTTGGCGAGCTGGGCGTCGTCGAGGGCCACCAGGACCTCGCCGACGGGGTTCAGCCCGAAGCCGAGCTCCTCGTGGAGCGTGCGCCAGCCGAGGTTGCCGGGGTACTCGAGGCGCCCCTTGAGGGTGTCCGGCGAGGCGTGCATCGCGGAGTGCACGATGCCGCTGTTGGCCTTCGACACCCCGAAGGCGACCTCTGCGGATGCCTCGAGCAGCACCACGTCGAGGTCGAAGCGCGACAGCGCGCGGGCGAGGTTCGCCCCTGTCGCTCCGCCGCCGATGATCACGACATCGTGCACGTGGCCCTGGTCCATGGCGCCGCCCTCCAGCTCGCCACCGCGACCTTGCTGATGAGGGTGGCAGGTGCGCGGGCCGGTGTGCAGGGCACATCGTCACCAGCCCCGTCGGGTGGCCTCACCTGGGCGAGGTCACCGCATCCGGGGTGCCCCCGCCCCTCGGCGCCGCGGGCCGGTCACCGCCAGCATCGTCCGGCCCCGCCGGGGTCGCGCGTCGCCGCAGTCGATGCCACCACCATGCGAGGTAGGTCACCAGCGCGAGCAGCGCGAAGCTGTGCCACTGCACGGTGTAGGACAGGTGGCTGCCCTCATCGAGGGTGGGGGAGCCCACCGGGAAGGGCAGCTGCTCCTCGGTGGGGTTGTCGAGCTCCGTATCGACGCGCAGCACCATGGGGAAGAGCGTGCCGTCGATCTGCCGGTCGAGGCGTGCGGTATCGGTGTGGAACACCCGCGCCAGCACGCCCTCATCCGGGTCCCTGGGACCGAAACCGGGCTGCTCCACGGGCCGCTCCAGCACGCCCACGACCGCCACCGGGCCCCTCGGTGGTGCTGCCTGCGCCACGGGTGGGGTGTCGAGGCTCGCGGGAACCCAGCCGCGCCGCACGAGCACCACGCCCCCGCCCTCCAGCTCCAGGGGCGTGAGCACGTGGAAGCCGGTCTGGTTGCGGTAGGAGCGGTTGCGCTGCAGCACCTCCTGCTGCGGGCGGAAGGTGCCGGTGACCTCGACGCGACGGAACTCGAGGTCGGCCTCGTTCACCGCGTCGCCGGGCGCGGCGGGGTCGGCCAGGGCCGCCAGGTCCGCCGGCGGTGCCGCCAGGCGTTGCTCGAGCCGGGCGTTGTTGTCGCGGACCTGGTGGAGGCGGTCGAGCTGCCACTGCCCCAGCGCGACACAGGTGATGACCACCACCGCCACGAGCAGGTGGGAGACGATGGCCGAGGGTCGGAGCAGGGCGCGCAGCACGGCACGCAGCGTACCGAGCACCGGGCGGGGCACGGCCGCCGACTAGCCTTGCGCGGCCCGCGCTGCACGCCCCTACGGACCACCCCACACCATCGGAGACCCGGTGCACACCCTCCACCACCCGGACCACCGCCACCTCGGCTGGGACGCCGACCTGGCCGCTGCCCGCTGGATCGCCTCCGGTGACCGTGTCGAGGTCGCCCTCCAGGACGCCTTCGGCGGGCAGTTGCACCCCGGCGCCACACCACAGGACGTCGCGGCGCTGGACCTCGGGGCGGCCAACCCGCTCACCGGGCCGATCGACGTCGAGGGTGCACAGCCGGGCGACACCCTGGCCGTCACCATCGAGGAGGTCCACCCCGAGGGGGTCGGATGGACCGCCCTCATCCCGGGTTTCGGCCTGCTGGCGGACCGCTTCCCCGACCCGTACGTCGTCGAGTCGCGCATCGGCGTCGACGAGGTGGTCTTCGGCGACGTCGCGCGACTGCCGACCCGTCCCTTCCTGGGAGTGGTCGGGCTCGCGCCGGCGGAACCGGGACCCCACAGCGTGATCCCACCGCGACGCGTCGGCGGCAACCTGGACTGCCGCGACGTCCGGCCCGGTGCCACCCTGCTCCTGCCCGTCGAGGTGGCGGGTGCGCGGCTGTCCGCCGGTGACCCCCACGGTGCACAGGGCGACGGGGAGGTGTGCGGGACCGCGGTGGAGACCGCCGCCACCGCGGTGCTGCGCGTGGAGGTGCGTCGTGACGTGCTCATCGACCAGCCCCAGCTGGAGCTCCCCGCGGACACGGTGCCGCCGCCCGCAGCCGGGCCGCACCGCCGGATGACCATGGGGGTCGGACCGGACCTCTACGCCGGTGCGTGGGACGCCGTGGCCGCGATGATCGAGCTGCTCGGTCGGCACGGGGTGGACACCGAGGACGCCTACGCGCTGTGCTCGGTGGCCGGTCACCTCCGGATCCTCGAGGTCGTGGACGCCCCGAACTGGACCGTCGGGCTCGAGCTGGACCTCGACGTCCTGGCCTGAGCCCCGGGCGGTCGGGTCAGGGACCGACGACCTCCCCGACGACCGTGGTGATCGCCTCACCCCCCACCAGCACGCGACCGTCCGCCACCTTCATCCCGGCTTCGCTCCCCGGTCCGACGCTGGTCCACAACCGTCCGCCGCGCCGCGAGCGTTGCTCGATGGTCACCTCGCCACGGCCGAGCCGCTCGGCCCACAGCGGCGCGACGGTGCAGGCGGCCGAGCCGGTGACGGGATCCTCGTCGACCCCGAGCGCCGGGGCGAAGTAGCGCATGGCGGCGTCGGTCGTGGACCCGGGACAGCACACGATCAGCCCGCCGCTGCCCAACGCCGCGACCCCGGCGTGGTCCACCTCCACGGCGTCGAGCGCATCGGTGTCGGCGACCTCGACGACGTCGTTGGCCTGGGCGACACCGGTCCGCCCGAGGTAGCGGCCAGCGACGCCTCCGAGCAGACCCTGGAGGTCCGCGGCCCGGGCCCGGTCGGCCGATGCGGGCGCACCCACGGGCCAGGACGGCAGGTCCAGCCAGATCCGGCCGTCGGGCCCGCGCCGTGCCAGCAGCGTGCCCGAGCGGGTGTCGAACCGCACCGTGGCGTCCGGTGCGACCAGGTCCCGGGCGTGGAGCACGTGGGTCGCCGCCAGGGTCGCGTGGCCGCACAGCTCGACCTCGGTGGTGGGCGTCCACCAGCGCAACAGCCACAGAGCGTCGTCCCCGCCCGGTGTCGTGGTCGTGTCGGCTACCACGAAGGCCGTCTCCGAGGCTGCGACCTCCGCCGCGACGTGCTGTGCCCAGCTGGCGTCCACGGGCCCGTCATCGAGGAGGACGACACCGGCGGGGTTGCCGGCGAAGGCGACGGGGGTGAAGGCGTCGACGAGGTGGAAGCTCGGCACGGTGGGGCTCCGTCGGTCGTGGTGTCGTGGCAGCGTGGTCCGGCGCCGGCGGCGCGTCCCACGCTCCGTGGCGGGCACGGTAGGTGGCGCACCGCCAGCGGGGCGTCGCCGCCCGTGGCCGGCCCCCTCGGGACGCGCTCCTGCACCGCTGCCGCGCGCGGCCCATAGGCTGACGCACCGCAGGGGCCCGCCCACAGCTGGCCCACGGCCCCTGGACACCTCACCTCCGGCCTGCGACGCGAGGACCCCGATCCATGTGCGGTTTCAGCGGCGAGCTCCGTCTCGATGGCGCCACCCCCGACATCGGCGCGGTGGGCAGGATGACGGCGACGATGTCGGACCGTGGCCCCGACGGGCAGGGGCTGTGGGCCCAGGGGGCGATCGCCCTCGGCCACCGTCGGCTGTCCATCATCGATCTGTCGGCCTGCGGCGACCAGCCGATGCACGACCCCGAGCTCGGTCTGACCATCGCCTTCAACGGCTGCATCTACAACTACCAGCAGCTGCGCGCACAGCTGCAGGCCGAGCGGGGGTACCGGTTCTTCTCCACCTCCGACACCGAGGTGGTGATGAAGGCCTACCACGCGTGGGGCGATCGCTTCGTCGACCGGCTGCAGGGGATGTTCGCCCTCGTCATCCACGAGCGCGACACCGGTCGGAGCCTGCTGGCCCGCGACCGTTTCGGCATCAAACCCCTCTACCTCGCCGAGACGTCGGGCCGGCTGCGGTTCGCCTCGGCCCTTCCCGCCCTGCTGGCCGGTGGTGGCGTCGACACCTCGATCGACCCCGTGGCGCTGCATCACTACCTCAGCTTCCACGCCGTGGTGCCCGCGCCCCACACGATCCTGGCCGGGATCCGCAAGCTGCCGCCGGCCACCACCCGGGCGATCGAAGCCGACGGCACGGTCACCGACACCGAGTTCTGGCGTCCCGACTTCACCCGGGACCCGGCCAAGGCCGACTGGAGCGCGCGCGACTGGGAGGAGGCCGTCCTCGACACCATGCGGCGCGCGGTCGACTGGCGCACCGTGGCCGACGTGCCCGTCGGTGTGCTGCTGTCGGGCGGGCTGGACTCCTCGCTGGTGGTCGGGTTGCTGGCCGAAGCCGGACAACGCGGCATCAACACCTTCTCGATCGGCTTCGAGGCGGCCGGGGGGGAGGAGGGTGACGAGTTCGCCTACTCCGACGTGATCGCTGCCGAGTTCGCCACCGACCACCACCAGATCCGCATCGGCAGCGACCGGATGTTGCCGGCGCTCGGCGACGCGATCCACGCCATGAACGAGCCGATGGTCAGCCACGACGCGGTGGCCTTCTACCTGCTGTCCCAGGAGGTCGCCCAGCACGTCAAGGTGGTGCAGTCGGGCCAGGGTGCCGACGAGGTGTTCGCGGGCTACCACTGGTACCCGCCGATGCAGGCGCTGACCGATCAGCTCGGTCCCGGGGTCTCGCGCGAGGAGCTGGTGTCACGGGCCGTCGACAGCTACCACGCCGCCTTCTTCGACCGGCCCCACGCGGAGATGGCACAGGTGCTGCGACCCGAGCACCGGGTGGAGCACGACGTCTCCCGGGCGCTGGTGGAGGAGCACTTCCTGCGCGACGGCGCGCAGACCGCCACCGACATGGCGTTGCGACTGGACTCCCAGATCATGCTGGTCGATGATCCCGTCAAGCGGGTGGACAACATGACGATGGCGGCCGGACTCGAAGCCAGGGTGCCCTTCCTCGACCACGAGGTGCTGGAGATCGCCGCCCAGGTTCCGCCCGAGCGCAAGCTCGCGCACGGCGGCAAGGGCGTGCTCAAGGAAGCGGCGCGCCGCGTCATCCCGGACGCGGTGATCGATCGCCCGAAGGGCTACTTCCCCGTCCCGGCCCTCAAGTACCTCCAGGGGCCCTACCTCGAGCTGGTCCGCGATGCGCTGTCCGCACCTGAAGCGCGCGAGCGCGGGCTCTACGAGCCGGCGTACGTGGACCGGTTGCTGGCGGCGCCCAACGAGGAGCTCACCGCGTTGCGCGGCAACAAGCTGTGGCAGCTGGCCCTGCTGGAGCTGTGGCTGCAGTCCCATGACGTGGGTGCATGACCACAGGTCAGCGCCCCGGTCCCGCACCGTGACCGCGCAGGAGCCGGCGATGGAGCAGCGCCCCCCCGACCGTGACGGCCGCAGCGCCCGCTCGCTGCGACGCAGCGGTCAGGCCTCCGGCTACGACCGTTCGCTGTCCACCAGCCCGTGGCAGGCGCAGCCCACCCACGGTGCGGGCGAGGTCAGCCCCGACGTGGCACTGGAGTGCGGGTGGGGACGGCTGCTGTTCGGCCAGACCTTCGCCGATCACGACCGGCTGCTGGACGAGGTGGCGAAGGAGGAGCCGGGCCGCCGCGACATCTGCATCTACGTGCGCGAGCCCCACGTCCTGGTGTCGAAGGCGCCGCAGGAGCTGTTCATCGATCCCAGCCACACCTACCGGCTGTGGCTGCACACCCTGCGCTCCGACCAGGACCCGATCCGTGGCGTGGTGGTGCGCAAGATGGCCAGTGCCGCCGACGCCGATGCGGTCAACCGCATCTACACCGAGACCGGCATGGTCACCGCGCCGACCGACGTGCTGTGGCGCAACCAGTTGACCCAGACCTTCACCTACCTCGTCGCCGAGGACACCGACACCGGCGAGGTGATCGGCACCGTCACCGGGATCGACCACGCCTACGCCTTCGACGACCCCGAGCGCGGGACCAGCCTGTGGTGCCTGGCCGTGGACCCGCAGACGACCCGTCCCGGCATCGGGCGGGCGCTGGTGCGGACCCTGGCCGAGCGCTACCAGGGCCGCAACCGCGCCTACCTCGACCTGTCCGTGGTCCACGACAACGCGCCGGCCATCACCCTGTACGAGAAGCTCGGCTTCGTCCGGGTGCCGGTCTTCGCCGTCAAGCGCAAGAACCCGATCAACGAGCGGCTGTTCGCGGCCGCGCCCGCCGAGGGCATCGGGGATCTGAACCCCTACGCCCGCCTGATCGCCGATGAGGCTCTGCGGCGGGGCATCACGGTGCAGGTCGTGGACGCGGAGTCGGGGCTGATCAAGCTGATCCACGGCGGTCGCACGGTCCAGACCCGTGAGTCGTTGTCGGAACTGACCAACGCCGTGGCCTTGACCCGCTGCGATGACAAGCGGTTGACCCGCCGACTGCTCGCCGACGCGGGCCTGCGGGTACCCGCCGGGCGGGTGGCGACCCACGACGGCGACGACCTCGCCTTCCTGGCCGACCACGGAGCCCTGGTGGTCAAGCCGGCCCGGGGCGAGCAGGGGCAGGGCATCACGGTCGGGGTGGAGACGGATGCGCAGTTGATCGGTGCCGTTGCGCTGGCGGAGCGCTTCTGCCCCGAGGTGGTGCTCGAGGAGTACGTGCGTGGTGACGACCTGCGCATCGTGGTGATCGACCACCGTGTGGTGGCCGCTGCGGTGCGTCTGCCGGCAACCATCACCGGTACCGGCCGCCACACCATCTCGGAGCTGATCGCGGCGACCTCGCGCCGCCGTGCGACCGCCACCGGTGGGGAGTCGACCATCCCCCTCGACGACGCGACGATCCGCACGGTGGAGGACGCCGGCCACGACCTCGAGGACGTGCTCGATGCAGGTGTGGACCTGGCCGTGCGGCGGACGGCCAACCTGCACACCGGCGGCACGATCCACGACGTCACCGAGCGCCTGCACCCCGAGCTCGCCCGTGCCGCCGTGCAGGCCAGCGAGGTGCTCGACATCCCCGTGGTGGGTCTGGACTTCCTGGTGCCGGACGTCGGCGGCGACACCTACGTGTGCATCGAGGCCAACGAGCGTCCCGGTCTGGCCAACCACGAGCCGCAGCCCACGGCGGAGCGGTTCGTCGATCTGCTCTTCCCCGCGACGCGTGCGCTGCCACGGGGGTGGCGACCCGGCGCGACCGGCGCCGACCACCGTGCCGAGGACCCGACCCCCGACTGACCGGGGCCGTGCCGATCCCGGCCGGTTCAGGCCGTCAGGGCGCCGACGGTCAGCGCGGCCACCGCGATGGCGCCGACGGCCATCGCGGCGGTGATGGCCACCACCCGGTTCCTGCGGCTGGCGGCCTGTTCCCGGCCGACCAGCAGCAGCTTGCCGGCCAGCACCCCCGCGAGCAGCCCACCGAGGTGACCCCCCACCGAGATGCTGGGGAACACGAAGGTCAGCACCAGGTTCAGCGCCACCAGGGTGCCGATCGAGGTGCGCCAGGGGTTCATCCCCCGGTTGCGCAGCACCACCATGGCCGCGCCCATCAGGCCGAAGACGGCTCCGGACGCCCCGATGGTCACCTGGAAGGGGTTCCCCCCGAAGATCCGGGCGATGAGATCGATCCCGCTGACGCCGGCCAGGGTGGAGACCCACGACACCAGCACCACGCCGAGGCCGCCGCCGAACAGCCCGGCCGCGCACAGCGCGAGGAACCGGCCACGGCCCAGCAGTGGCTCGAGGAGGTGGCCGAGCTGCCACAGCAGCAGGCCGTTGAAGCCCACGTGCATCAGGTTGGCGTGCAGGAACCCACTGGTGACCAACAGCCACGGGGCACCGATCGTGCGTGCGAGCGCGGAGGGCTGGTACCAGCCCGCCAGCTCGGCGAGCACCTCGACCCCGGCCGGGGTGAGCAGGATCGGTCGGAGACCGAAGGTGCCCGTCAGGTCGGGGACCGCGCTGCTGACCACGAACAGCACGGCGATGATCCCGACGAGGGTGCGGGTCACCGGCGCGTGCTGCGCCACATCGACCATGCGTCGTACCGGCTGGCCGCCCTGAGCGCAGCGGGTGCACTGGTAGCCGACGGGTGCCTCGATCGCGTCCTCGCCGCAGATCGGCCGCTCGCACCGCGAGCAGCGCAGCAGCGCTGGGCGGTCGGGATGGAGGTAGCAGGTGGGCGTCGCCACGGGATCGCGGCCCTCGGTGCCGTCGTCCGCGCCGCCCTGGCTCACCGTCCACCTCGCCGTCGCCGCCATCCGCACACCCATCCCGCTGGGGACCGGGGGCGCGCACGGTACCCGCCGGGCGGGTACCGGCCGGGGCGTGCGTGCGGTGCCGACCTCGAAGGCCGCACGGCACGGGGTAGCGTGCACGCCATGACGCCCTCACCACCGCCCCCGGCCACCGACCTCGAGATCGACAGCACCTGGCTGCAGGAGGTGCTGCTCGAGCTCCTGCGCATCCCGAGCCCCACGGGCCGCACCGACGTGATCATGCAGCACGTCGGTGAACGGCTCGAGGAGATCGGCCTCGACTTCGAGCTGACCCGGCGCGGTGCCCTCATCGCGCGCCTGGAGGGTGCCCAGCGTGGTGTCCCCCTCGATCGGGCGGTGGTGATCCACACCGACACGATCGGGTGCATGGTCACGGCGCTGAAGGACAACGGGCGTCTGGCCGTCACCCAGGTGGGCACCCACAGTTCCCGTTTCTCCGAGGGCACCCGGGTCAGCATCTTCACCGACGATCCGGAGTGCACCTACACCGGCACGATCCTGCCGACCAAGGCCTCCGGGCACGCCTACGGCGACGAGATCGACACCCATCCCCACAGCTGGGACCACGTCGAGGTCCGCGTCGACGAGAAGGTCCACAGCCGCGGGGATCTGCAGGATCTCGGTATACAGGTGGGCGACCACGTCGCCCAGACCGCCTACCCGGTCATCACCCGCTCCGGTTTCGTCACCTCCCGCCACCTCGACGACAAGGCAGGGGTCGCGGCCACCCTCGCGGCCTTCAAAGCCGTGGTCGACAGCGGTGCGCAGCTCGAGGTCGGCGCGCACCTGCTGATCACCATCGCCGAGGAGGTGGGACACGGCGCCTCCAGCGGCCTGGACCGCGACGTCGCGGAGATGGTGTCGGTGGACTCCGCGGTGGTCGCGCCCGGGCAGCACTCCACCGAGACCGGGGTCACGATCGCGATGCAGGATCTGCACGGCCCCTTCGACTACCACCTCAGCCGACGCCTGCACGCCCTCGCTCGTGCCCACGGCCTCGAGGTCAACCGGGACGTGTTCCGCTACTACCGCTCCGACGTCGCCTCGGCGTTGGAGGCCGGTGCCGAGACGCGGGCGGCGTTGATCGGCTTCGGGGTGGACGCCACCCACGGGCACGAGCGCACCCACCTCGACGCCATCATGGCCACGGCCCGGCTGGTCGCGCTGTACCTGCAGACACCGCTGACCTTCGGCACCTGGGACGCCACGCGCAAGGGGCCCCTGGAGCGTTTCCCGTCCTCTGCGGTCCAACCGGTGCGCCGCGAGCCCGAGCTCGACCCCGAGTCCGAGGAACTGGTCGAGAACGAGCCCTTCCCCGAGCTCGACGAGGAGCTCGGCGGGGCCCACCCACCGCCCCGGCGCGGCGCCCGGCCCCACGGGGCGGCCGGACCCGGCTGACACCCAGGTCGTCCGGTCGGCGCGCCCCCTGGCTGTCGCACCGGTGACCTATCGTGCTGGCAGGCAGTGGTGGTCGACCGGGAGGTCCCGTGGAGGCGGCACAGGTGGTCCTGGTCGCGGTGCTGGCCGCGGTCGTCACGTCCACGCTCGCGGTGCTCGTCGCAGGGCCCCTGATCGGCGCCCGGGGGCGTGGTCGGGGGCAGCCGTGGGAGGGGGAGCTCGGCGGCCGGCACCTCCAGGAGGCTGTCGACACCCTGGTGTCGGTGGCCGGCGAGCAGCTCGACGCCCGCGCACGTGCCGGTGCGGAGCATCTGGAGAGCCGCAAGGAACTGATCGACGCGGAGCTGACCAAGCTGGGCACGACGCTCACGCAGCTGACCGCGTTGATCCAGCGGGTGGAGTCCGAGCGTGCCAACCAACTCGGGCAGGTCAGTTCCCAGCTCGAGGGGGTGGCCCGCACCCACGCGGAGCTCGGTCGCACCACCGCCACGCTGAGCCAGGCCCTGACCAACAGCCAGGTGCGGGGTCAGTGGGGGGAGCGCATGGCCGAGGACGTGCTGCGGGCGGCCGGCTTCGTCGAGGGCGTCAACTACCGCACCCAGACCACCACGCGCTCGGGGACCCGGCCGGACGTGACCTTCCTGCTGCCCGGTGGTCGGGTCGTGCACATGGACGTCAAGTTCCCGCTCGCCGGCTACCTCGAGGTCGTCGACGCACAGGACGACGCCGCACGCGAGCGGGCCCGCACGGCCTTCTGCCGCGCCGCCCGGGCCCGGGTCCGTGAGCTCGCCACGCGCGGCTACATCGACGAGCAGGATCACACCCTGGACGTGGTCCTGCTGTTCATCCCCAACGAGCAGGTCCATGCCTTCCTGCTCGAGCACGACCCCACCCTGCTGGACGATGCGCTTGCCCAGCGGGTCGTGCTGTGCTCACCGGCGACGTTGTTCGCGGTGCTGGCCGTGTTGCGCCAGGCCGTCGACGCCTTCGCGCTGGAGCGTGCCACCGACGACATCCTCGCGCTGCTGGCGGGCTTCGCCGATCAGTGGGAGCGCTTCACGGAGCAACTCGACAAGCTCGGGCGTGGACTGGAGACCACCCAGCGCGCCTACGAGGCGCTCAGCTCCACGCGGCGCAACCAGATGGAACGTCAGCTCGAACGCATCGACGAACTGCGATCGCAGCGTTCGAGCGGTGGGGGTCCCACCGAGGGCAGCGGGAGCGCCGGGTAGCCTCAGCGACCCTGCTCCCCCCACCCCGACGGCGCGCCTGCTCCCGGCGCGCGAGGAGCCTGCTGTGAGCGTGCAGATCGGCGATGAAGCTCCCGATTTCGAGCTGAAGGATCAGACCAACCAGCCGGTGCGGCTGTCCGACTACCGCGGCAAGAAGCACGTGGTCGTCGTCTTCTACCCCCTGTCCTTCACGGGGGTGTGTGAGGGCGAGATGTGCCAGATCCGCGACTCGATCGAGACCTTCCGCAACGACGAGGTCGAGACGCTGGCCATCAGCGTCGACGCGCCACCGACCCATGCACGCTGGGCGCATGAGCAGGGCTTCGAGTTCCCCCTGCTGTCGGACTTCTGGCCCCACGGCGAGGTGGCGCGCACCTACGGGGTGTTCGATGACGGCATCGGTCTCGCGCTGCGCGGCACCTTCATCGTCGACAAGGACGGCAAGGTGGTCTACACCGACCGCAACCCCGTCCCCCAGGCGCGTGACCAGCAGGCCTGGCGGGCGGCGCTGGCGCAGCTCGGCGCGATCTGAGCACCCGCCCATCGGGGCGGTGGGAGCGCGTCGATCCCGCTGTCAGCGCCGTGGTGCTGCCACGCCGGGATCACGCTCGAGCTGCGGTGGGCACACCGCCTCGAAGCGCACCGGGATCCGGCGTCCGTCCCCGGCTCGCGCACCGGCCGCATGCGTGGCCAGCCGGGCACCATCGATCTCGAACAGCCCCTGCGCCACCACCTGCCGGGCCCGGGGCGCATCGGGGTCGATCTGCGTCCAGGTCCCGGTGTCGCGATCCCAGCCCCGTAGCACGACGATCACCTCGATCCGCTCCTCCACATCCCCGCGCGAGATCTCCAGCAGCTCGAAGCGGTGGGGTGCGACCACGTCCGTCCCGCGCCTGGCGGTGACCCGCAGGGGTCGGCCGGTGTGGTCAGGGCCCTCGGCCACGACCGTGACCTCCGCGCCTCCCTCGGGGAGCTCCTCCATCAGGCGACCCCCGACCAGCGTGCACGCGGTCACGGCGAGCTCGACCTCCTCGTCGCCGAGGGCGAGGATGGCGGGGCCGACCACGGGCTCGGCGAGCGGTCCCGAGCAGGCGGTCAGGAGCACCGCCACGCACGCGGCGATCGGTCCTGTCCGCGGCGAGGTCCTCATGGCCCTCCTTCGGTGCCGGCGGTGTGCTGGGCCGGCACCGGCCCGGCGGGACCAGCGGCACGGGTACCGTACGACGCGTCGCTCACCGTCAGGATCCGGCCAGTGATCGAGATCACCGAGTCCTTCAGCTACGACGACGTCCTGCTGCTCCCGCGTGCCTCGGCGGTCCTGCCCCGGGACGTGGACATCTCGGCACGCCTGCACCCCCGGCTGCAGCTCAACCTGCCCGTGCTGTCCTCGGCGATGGACAAGGTCACCGAGGCCGACATGGCCATCGCCATGGCGCGCCAGGGCGGGCTCGGGGTGATCCACAAGAACCTGCCCATCGACGCCCAGGCGGCGATGGTGGAGTCGGTCAAACGCTCCGAGTCGGGGTTCATCGTCGATCCCGTGACCCTGCGGGCCGAGGACCCCGTCGACACCGCCTTCGAGCTCATGGCGCGCTACCGGGTCTCCGGGTTCCCCGTGGTGGACGGTGAGGGCCGACTGGTCGGCATCGTCACCAACCGGGACCTGCGGCTCGGCGCCCCCCAGGGAACCCCCGTCAGCCGCTACATGACCGGTGAGGAACTGGTGACCGCGGCGCCGGGCACGACCCTCGATCAGGCGCGTGACCTGATGCAGGATGCGCGGGTCGAGAAGCTGCCGATCGTCGACCCCACGGACGGTCGGCTGACGGGCATGTTCACCTTCAAGGACATCGAGAAGGTGCGCAAGTACCCCCAGGCCGCCAAGGACGAGCGCGGACGCCTGCTGTGCGCCGCGGCCGTGGGTGTCGGGCCCGATGGCGAGGACCGCGCCCACGCGTTGGCTGCCGCCGGTGTCGACCTGCTCGCGGTGGACTCCGCCCACGGACACTCGGCGGGGATCCTCGAGTTCGCCGCCAAGCTCAAGGATCGCCACCCCGACGTCACCCTCATGGTCGGCAACGTCGCCACCGGTGACGGGGTCCGAGCCTGCGTGGACCACGGTGCCGACGTGGTGAAGATCGGTGTCGGGCCCGGCTCGATCTGCACCACACGCGTGGTCACCGGTGTGGGTGTCCCGCAGTTCTCCGCCGTGTTGGAGGCCGCCCAGGCCGGCGCGGAGACGGGTGTGGCCACGGTGGCCGACGGTGGTATCCGCTACTCCGGCGACGTGGTCAAGGCGTTGGCTGCCGGCGCCACGGCGGTCATGGTGGGCAACCTGCTGGCCGGCACCGACGAGTCCCCCGGCGAGCTCGTGCTGGTGGGCGGTCGCCGCTACAAGGAGTACCGCGGGATGGGGTCCGTGGATGCGATGCGTGCCGGGTCCGCCGATCGCTACTTCCAGGCCGACGAGCGCGTCGCCGGGAGCGCGGCCGAGGCGCAACGCGCCTCGAAGCTGGTGCCGGAGGGTGTCTCCGGCCTGCTGCCCTACCGCGGCACCGTGGGTGAGGTGACCGCGCAGCTCGCCGGCGGTATCCGTTCTGGGATGGGCTACGCGGGCGCGGGGGATCTGCCTGCCCTGGTCGAGCGTGCCCGCTTCACCCGCCAGACCGCCGCCGGTGCCGCGGAGTCCCACGTCCACGACCTCGAGGTCGTGCACGAGACCCCGAACTACCAGCTTCCCGGCAAGGGCTGAGCAGCCGCGACCAGGGCGTCCAACGCGACCGCCAGCCCCTCCTGGTCGACCGGGGTCGTGACCAGGTGGGCCACCTGCCGGATCTCCTCCGGGGCCTGTCCCATGGCGATCGCCGTGCCCACCGCCTCGAGCATGGAACGGTCGTTGGCAGCGTCACCGACGGCGGCGACCGCGGTCAGGGGGAGACCGAGATGCGCAGCCGCCCGCCGGACCGCCGCGCCCTTGGTCGCCCCCGGCTGGTTGACGTTGGTGAACGACAGGTCCGGGGTGCGCGGCGAGCCGGCCCTGCCGATCTCGGCGTCGAGGGGTGCCAGCTGTGCGTCCAGCCACTCCTGCGCCGCCGGGGTGAAGGCCGTGAAGGTGGCCTTCGGGATCACGGTGTCACCGAGGTCGGCGGCGCGCTCGAGGACGCCCACCGGCTCGGCCTCCAGCAACCGCCAGTGCGGTCGGGCCCGCTCGTCCCACGCCGAGACGTGGAAGCCCGAGGTGCCGTAGACCTCGAGGTAGACGTCCTCGTGCGCGCGTGCGGTGGCGAGCAGGTCGTCGACCTGCTCCAGGGTGAGGCTCCAGGCCGCGACGGTCGTGCCGTCGGCACGCACCTCGGCACCGTTGTGCAGCACGTGGGGGCCGCCGGCACCGAGCTGTTGCTGGAGGGATCGGATCCCGTCGCGCATCCGCCCGGTGGCATACCCCACGTGCAGACCCGAGGCCATGGCGCGCGCCACCGCGGCGACGACGGCGTCGGTGGCCAGTTCCTGCGGACCGATCAGGGTCCCGTCGACGTCGCACACCACGTACCGCACGGGTGATGGTTGCCACGCATCGAAGCGCCCCCCGGGGGCCAGGCCGGGGGGGAGCGCGACCGTGCTCATCCCAGCGCCTTGACCTGGCCGAAGCGTTCCTCGTAGTTGGACAGGTTGGTGTTGAGGGCGTTGAGTACCCGCCCGACCATCGTGGGAGCGATGCGCACCCGTGACACCACCTCGGCGTTGACCTTGCCCGCTTCGCCTGACGGCTGGAGCTGGCAGAAGTCCAGGGTGAACTCGTGGGGGGAGTGGGACACCACCAGGAAGTTGGCGTAGTCGCCGAACTTCTCCTCGTCGGGCACCACCACCTGGACCTGCTTGTTGCCCTGGGGCGGCGGCTGGTTCGGGTCCGGGTTCGGCTGGTCGCTCACGTCGTCTCCCTGTTCGGACGGGTTCGTGCCCCTGGGAACGTGCTGTTCCGAGATGGCGGCTCGTCACCTACGAGGCTAGCGCTGGCGCGTCTACGCTCACCTCCACCGTCCGCCCGCCGAACCTCGGAGCCACCGTGCCACTGGGCCCGCTCACCGACGCCGTCAACGCCGCCAACGCTGAGGCCCTCGCCGCCGTCCCCCGTATCTGGGATCGCGATCACACGGTCTGGTCAGAGGATCCCACCGAGCTCGCAGATCGGCTCGGGTGGCTGGATGCGCCCTGGCGCGTCGAGGAGGACGGTCAGCAGTTGCGCGACCTCGCCGAGGGGGTGCGCGCCGACGGCATCACGGACGTGATCGTGGTCGGCATGGGGGGCTCGTCGCTCTACCCGGCGGTGCTGGCCAGCACCCTCGGCCCCGTCGGCGACGCCCCACGGGTGCACGTGCTGGACTCCACCGACCCGGCGGCCGTGCTGCACATGGAGCGGTCCGTGCCCTGGGACACCACCCTGGTGGTGCCGGCGTCGAAGTCCGGTGGCACGATCGAGACCCTCAGCCACCTCGACCGTTTCCTCGCACGACTCGTGGCGATCCACGGTGACCAGGCGGGACGGTTCGTGCTGCCGATCACCGATCCCGGCAGTGGGCTGCACGAGCGGGCACGGTCGGAAGGGTTCCGGGGTCCGGCGCTCGGCCAGACCGACGTCGGTGGCCGCTTCTCCGCCTTGACGCCCTTCGGCCTGCTGCCCGCCGCCCTGCTCGGCCTGGACCTCGACGCGCACGTCGCCAGCGCCAAGGAGATGCTGGACCTCGCCCGGGTCGTCGAGCCGGGCACCAATGCCCCCGCGATGCTGGGGGCGGTGATGGCCGCCGGCGTGCGCAGTGGACGGGACAAGCTCACGCTGCTGCTGCCCGAGGAGATCGCGAGCTTCGGGCTGTGGATCGAGCAGTTGGTGGCGGAATCCACGGGCAAGGACGCGACAGGGGTGGTGCCGATCCTCGGTGAGACGCCCCACAACGCGACCTTCGGTGACGACCGACTCGTCGTGGCCCTGGGTGACCATCCCGAGTTGGAGGCCCTGGAAGCCGCGGGTGTCCCGGTGTTGCAGCTGTCGTGGGCAGGGCCCGAGCAGCTGGCCGGTGAGGTCGTGCGGTGGGAGTTCGCCATCGCCGTCGCGGGGGTGTTGCTCGGGATCAACCCCTTCGACCAACCCAACGTCCAGGCGGCCAAGACCGCCACCTCACAGGTCCTGGACAGCGGTGCGGACCTTCCCGGGACGGTCGACCCGGCGCAGGTCCTCGACACCCTGCAGCCCGGCGACATGCTCGGGATCCTGGCTTTCGTCGAGCCGGACTCCGCCAACGAGGAGCGGGCCCGCTCCGTGGCCGCGGCGCTGCGCTCGCGCTACCCGGTACCGGTGACCGTGGGCATCGGCCCGCGCTACCTGCACTCGACCGGGCAGCTCCACAAGGGCGGCAACGACCGGGCGGCCTTCCTCCTGGTCGTCGGGGAGGATCACGAGGATGCGGAGATCCCGGGCCGGCCCTACACCTTCTCGCGGCTCAAGCGCGCCCAGGCTGCCGGCGACCTCGCCGCACTCCAGGATGCCGGACGCCGGGTGGCGCACGTGCGGTTCGAGGACCTCCCGGGCAGCTGAACACGGGCTCCGGGCCGCACCGCGGCCCGGAGCGTCGTAGCCTCAGCCCCGGGTGCGGATCTGTCCCAACCCGCCGTCGATGCCCAGCACCTGGCCGGTGATCCAGTCGTTGGCGGGATCGAGCAGGAAGGTGACCGCCGCCGCGATGTCCTCGCCGGTGCCCAGGCGACCGAGGACGTGCATCTTGCGGCTGGCCTCGGCCTGCGCGTCGTTGCTGACCAGCTTCGCGGTCATCTTCGCGTCCACCAGGCCCGGCGCGACGGCGTTGACGCGTACCCCCTTGGCCCCGTAGGTCGCGGCAGCTGAACGCATCAGGCCGATGATGCCCGCCTTGGCGGCGGCGATGGCCTCGTGGTTGGCGATACCGATCTGTGCCGCGGCCGAGGATGCCAGCACGATCGACCCGCCCTGGTCGCGCATGGCCGGTGCGGCGGCGCGTACGACGGCGAAGGCCGAGGTCAGGTTGGTGGCGACGGTGTCCTCGTACTCCTCGAGGGTGGTCAGGTGCGCCGGCTTGAGCAGTACCGAGCCGGCCAGGTTGGCGACCCCGTCGAGCCGTCCGTGGCGCTCGACCACGTCCTCGACCAGTTGGCCGACCGCGCCGATGTCACGGGCGTCCACCAGGTGACCCGGCGCGCCGAGCTCCTCGGCGAGGGCACCGACGGCATCCTCGTCGCGGCCGGCGATCACCACCTCGGCATCGGTGGTGGCCAGGCGCCGGGCCGTGGCGCTGCCGGACGCACCGGTAGCGCCGATGATGAGGTGGACGGGGTGGTCGGACACGGGTGACTCCGGGGATCGGCGGTGGGAAGTTCGCAGGCTCTCCCACCCTTCGTGTCCTGCGTCGGGGCTGGATCAGCCCGCGTGCGCGCCGAGGACGGGCTCGGTGTCGGCGTCACGGCACACCCGTGCCCACAGCTCGCCCGATTCGCCGCGATCCGGCACGGTCCACGGCACCTTGTGGACGCTACGTGGGCGGCGGTCGTGCCACAGGCGGCCCGCACCCGGCAGGTCCTCCGCCAGGGTGAGGTAGACCACGGTGTCGGCACCCTCGTCCAGATCGCGCAGGATCGGCCCGGTGAGCCGTCGGAAGCCGGGTAGCGAGGACTCGACACCGGGCGTCAACGCCCAACCGGGGTGCGCGACGTGGAAGCCCACGCCCGAGGATCCGAAGCGGCGGGCCCACTCACGGGTGAGCGCCACCTGGGCCCGCTTCGCCCGGGCGTAGGCGACGGTGCCCTTGTAGCCGCCGGGTGAGTCGACCCGGGCGGTGACCAGCTTCTCCGCGTACATCCCACCAGAGGTCACCGTCACGACCCGGCTCGGTGCGCTCTCGGCGAGCCGTGGGAGCAGCAGGCTGGTGAGCAGGAAGGGTGCGACGACGTGGACCTGGTAGGTGCGTTCCAGCCCGTCGCCGGTCATGGCCTTGTCCGCGAACAGCGCGCCGGCGTTGTGGACGAGCGCGTGCAGCGGTGCCGCTTCAGCCAGCCGTCGGGCGGCGAAGGCCCGCACCGAGGACAGATCCGACAGATCGAGCAGGTCGGTGTGCAACTGCTCGTCGAGGGAGCGACCGAGGTCCTCCTCCAGCGCCGCGCGGGTCGCGCCAGCCTTCTCCTCGGTACGCACCGTGGCGATCACGGTCGCGCCCGAGCGCAGCAGCGCACGGGTGGTGGCGTAACCGAGCCCGGAGTTCGCGCCGGTGACCACGATGCGACGGTCGGTGGCGTCGAGGTCGTCGAGCGCCTCCCAGCCATCGAGGCGGGAGCGCACGGCGTGGCCGACCTTGCTGAACGACAGCACGACCGTGGCCTCGAGGGCGGCGTCGACAGCTCGTGCGAGCGGAGCGGGGACCAGGGACATGACGGACTCCGGAGGTGTCGTGTGGTGGTGGGCGGGGAGGGGCTCGAACCCCCGACCTCCTCGGTGTAAACGAGGCGCTCTTGCCAGCTGAGCTACCCGCCCGGGTTTCGGACCGAAACCACCCTCCGGACCTCGCGAGCCTAGCCGCGACGAGCCTACGCTCGGACACGTGCTCACGACCGAGCACGAGCGCGAGCACGCGTCGAAGCGACAGGAAGGCGACGAGGTGGCCGACACCG
>JAWLFQ010000015.1:0-38087 GCA_041685505.1 Nitriliruptoraceae bacterium | reverse complement strand
CGCCGAGGTGCTGCCCTCCTCGGAGGAACTGACCAGCCGCGCCTCCTCGGGGGCGGGCTTGAGCCGACCGGAGCTCGCCACCCTGATGGCGTGGGGCAAACGCGAGCTCAAGGAGGCGCTGCTGGCCTCGTCGCTGCCCGATCACCCGCTGTGCCGCCCGGCGTTGGCACGCTCCCTGCCGCCGACGGCGGTGACGCGGTTCCCCGACCTCCTCGAGGGCCACCGGCTCCGTCGCGAGCTGATCACCACCGTGGTCACCAACGAGGTCGTCGACCGGCTCGGCCCGACCGCCGTGTCACGCCTGGCCGGGGAGGCGGGGGTCGATCTGGTCACCTCGGCGGCGACCATCCTGGCCGCCATCCACATCGTCGACGCCCGGCGGTGGTGGGCACGCCTCGACCAGCTGACCGACGCCCACGACCCGTCACGGCTGCGGGAGGTCGAGCTCCCGCTGGAGGAGCTCGTACTGACCCTGGCACGCGTCCTGCTCACCGACCCCACCGCCCCCGATGCGCTCGAAGCGGCGGAGGAGCAGCGCGCCACCGCGACACGGTTGCTCGAAGGCCTCGCGCAGCTCGGCACCACGGCACAGCGCCACGCGCGCTCCGCCCACGTACGGTGGCTGCTGGACGATCTGGTCGAGCCCGACCTCGCCCGTCTCCTGGCAGGTGCCCGGGATCTGGCCCTGGTCCCGGACGTCGTCGCCGTCCAGAGCCTGCTGCCGACCGATCCCGATCAGCTGCGGATCGCCGACGCGCTGCTGCGGTTGTCGGAACGGCTCGGGATCGACCGCCTCGAGGAGGCGCTGCGACGCGTCGACGCTGCCAGCGGGTGGGCGCGGCGCGAGCGGCTGGGCCTGGCGATGGACCTCAGGCGGGCACGGCGGACCGCAGCGGTGCACGCGCTGTCGCCCGCAGCCCCCGGCGCGGGCACCCGGCAGGACGCCGGGGGTGACACCGCCGCCGGTACCAGCGTGGCCAGCCTGGTGGAGGCCTTCCTCGAAGGCCGTCGTCACCACCTGGAACGCGTCAGAGCGACGCTGGTGGCCGCGGAGAAGGCCGAGACCGGCAGCCTCGACGCCCTGGGCGTCGCGGCCCGATCGGTGCGCGAGACCATCGAGCGTCCACCGGATGTCAGCGGGCAGCCAGAGGGTTGAAGGGCGCCCCGACCTCGCGTGGGGTGGCCAGTTCGAGCACCGCGAACTCCAGGACCAGCGCGTCGGGCAGCTCCGAGCCCTTGAGGTCCAGATCCAGCCGCGCGAGACGGTCGTGGGCCCAGGCGAGCTCGCCCGGCCCGAAGGCACGCGCCTGGGCCTGCGCCTGTTGCGCACGCGACCGCGAGCGCAGGCCGACCTCCCTGGGGGCGGCACCGGAACGCAGCTGCAGGAGCTGACGGATACGGAAGGTCAGCGCCCCGGCGATGGCCAGGGGGGCTTCCCCGGCACGCAGCGCACCACTGAGGGCGACCACCGCCGCGCGCGGGTCACGGGCCGTGACGGCGTCCGCAACCGCGAAGCCCGATGCCCGGCCGTGGCCGCTGAGCACGGCCTCGACGTGCTCGCCGGTGATGACCGGGACCCCCGCATGGGTGGCACACACCGAACCGACCTGCGAGGCGATGGTGGCCGGTTCCGTGCCCGCGTGGAGCCGGACCGCGGCGATCGCGGTGGCGTCGGCCTTGGTGCCCAGACGCCGGAACTCCTCACCGACGATCCGTTCCCAGCCACGGTCCTCCCACTCCGGTGGACGGGCGACGTCGACCCGCTCCCCGACGGCCTTGGCCAGCCGCACGATGCGCTGGACCCTGGCGGTGCCACGCGCGACGAGCACCAGGTGCGCCTCGTCGGAGGGCGCCTCGAGGTAGCGCTCCACCTCGGCCTTGAGCGGATCGGTGATCGCCTCCACCCCCCGCAGGACGACGCAGGTCCGTCCACCGAACAGCGAGGTGGTCCGCAGCTCCGGAAGCTGGTCGAGTTCCGCGACGTCGTACCGGTCGACCACCAGCTCCGGATCGGCCCGCTCGAGCTCGCCCACGCGCCGATCGACCTCCCGGGACAGCAGGAGGTCGTCGTCCCCAGCGAGCAGCAGCACGGCCATGACGTGAGCCTACTGACCGGTGCGGGCGCGGTCGGGCGTCGCGACGTCGATGGTGACCGTGCCCTCGAGGTCGGTGCGGCGCACCTGTGTGCCGAGCGCTTCGAGCGCGCTGACGATCGCCTCGTGGGGGTGCCCGTGGCGGTTGTCGGCCCCGGCGCTGATCAGCGCCACCCGGGGGGCCACGTGCGCGAGGAAGTCGACATCGGAGGTCGCCGCACCGTGGTGGGGTACGGCCAGCACCTCCGCCGACAGCTGGTCGGGGACGGCCGCCAGCAGGTCGGCCTGGGCCTCGGCCTCGACGTCGCCGGCGAGCAGCACCCGTGCCCCCAGGTGGGTGATGCGCAGCACCGTGGAGGTCTCGTTCGCTTCGCTGCGCGCCCACTGGTGGGGTCGGCCCGGCGGCGGGTGGAGCACCTCGATGTCGAGGTCACCGACGCGGATCCGCGCCCCGCGATGTACGACCCGGGTCGCGACCTGCTGCTGCGCGGCGACGGCCAGGACCTCCGCGGCCTCCGGCAGGGCGGTGGGCAGCGGGCGCCACCACAACGCACCCACCGACCTGGTCCGCAGCACCGCCGCGGCACCCGCGACGTGATCGCGGTGTGGGTGGGTGATCACCACCACGTCGAGGTGACGACGCCCATGCCGCGCCAGCCACCGTGCGGCGCGGTCGTCCGGACCCGCATCGACCAGCACCCGTGCCCCGGGAGACTCGACCAGGTAGGCATCCCCCTGCCCGACGTCGATGGCGGTGACCCGCAGTCCGGCGGGTGGGAGCCCACCGGCCAGTGGCTGGGCCGCGACCATCCCGAGGGCGGTGGTCAGCACGATCGCCGCCACCCACCGCACCCGCCCGGCACGCCGCGCCAGCGTCCACACCGCCGCCGCGAGGACGGCGACCACGGTGGCCGGACGGGCCAGCTCGATGCGCCAGCCCACCTCCGAGAGGGCGTTGCCGACGCCCAGCACCACGGCAGCCCCCGGCGCTGCCAGGGCGAAGACCAGCGCGGCCAGCTCGGTGCTCACCACCGCCAGCGCCGTGGCGGCGAAGGCCAGGGTCGCCGCGACGACGGCGGCCGGCACCGCGACCAGGTTGGCCGGGACGCTGGCCACGGACAGCTCCCCGAAGGCCAGCAGCAGCACGGGCAGGACGGCCAGCTGGGCACCGAGGGTCACCGCCAGCAGGGTGGCGACACGGCGCGGGATGCGCGCGCTCAGACGCGACCGCAGCGCTGGCGCGAGCACCAGGACGCCGCCGGTGGCCGTCGCCGAGAGCAGCAACCCGAGGGAGCCGGCCAGGCGCGGATCGAGCAGCACCAGGAGCAACACCGCGACGGACAGGGCGTGGCGGGCATCACGTAGCTGGCCACGCGTCGCCGCGAGCACCAGCAGCAGCGCCATTGTCCCGGCACGCAGCACGCTCGGCTCGAAACGGGTCAGGAAGGCGAACCAGGGCACGACCGTGGCCACCGCCAGGCGGCGACCCCCCTCGCCCAGACCGATCGCGCCCGTCACCGCCAGCACACCCGCGATCACGATCGCCACGTTGGTGCCGGACACGGCGGTGAGATGGCTCAGCGAGGTCGCCTCGAGGGCCCGCCGGTCGGCGGCGGGCAGCAACCGGGTGTCGCCCGTCACGAAGCCGACCAGCAGGCCGGCGTGCCGGTCGTCGAGGTGGCGGCGTGCCGCAGCGCGCACCCGCGCACGCAGCCACTCCGTCCCCCGGGCCGCGGGGCCGCCCGGACCGACCGAGCGCATCCGCCGCACGTCCAGCACCACGCGGACGTGCTGCTGTGCCAGCCAGTCGCCGTAGCCGCCCTGGGGCAGTGGCCGCGCGGTGGCCTGCACGGTCAGGCGGTCGCCGAGCGCGGGGGGTTCCACGTCCAGGACGAAAGCGGCGCGCTCGGCGGCGAGACGCCCCCCACCCTCGAGCCCTCCGATCACCTGCCACCCGGCAGCGATCGGCCGGGGTTCGGTCACCACGGTCATGTCCAGGGTCGCGAGGCCTCCCCGGGCGGCGAGCGCGGGGAGTGCACCGTGGGCTGCCGCGTCGGCGCGCAACACCACACCTGCCCATGCCACGGCCATCGCCACCAGCAGCACGAGCACCCCGACCAGCGGTGGGCAGGTCGCACGGGCGCGGTACCGCCGGGTGAGCAGGGCCAGGCCGACAGCACCGAGGACGGACACCACCAGCGCCGCGCCACCCCACGCCGGCGTCGTCCGCAGCGCCGCGGCGATGGCCTCGAGGTGACCGAGCACGCCGTCGACGCCCGAGGACCCGCTCGCTGCCACGACCGCGGATGAGGTCGCGGCGTCGCCCCTGGCCGTCCAGTCGGGGGCGACTCCGCGGGACCGCACCGCCCGCGCCGCGAGGGTGCCCGCCAGCACGATGCCACCGACCCACACCGGGAGCGGCCCGAGCAGGGCGCCGAGGTGGGCGTGTCTCACCGCACGACGATCAGCGGGGCCAGGGTCTGGAAGGTCGCCTCACCGATGCCGGGGACCGCACGCAGATCGCCGGGAGACCGGAAGGGCCCGTGCTCTGCACGGTGGGCGACGATCGCCGCAGCCCGTGTGGGTCCGATGCCGGGTAGCTGCTCGAGTTCGACCGCACCGGCCCGGTTGAGGTCGACGGCGCCGGCGCCCTCGGCGTCCCCCCGCGACGTCCCGGTCCCACCGGGATCCGAGGGGCGGGCGCCGGCGGACGGCTCCACGGGGTCCTCGCCCTCGACGGGGACGTGCACCTGCTCGCCGTCCACCACGGCGCGCGCGAGGTTGATCCGCGCGCTGTCGGCACCGGCGGCCAGACCACCCGCGGCGGCCACGGCATCTCCCACCCGGGCGCCTGGCGGCAGGGTCGCGAGGCCGGGGCTGGCCACCGCCCCGGAGACGTACACCGTCACGGCCGCCGCGTCCGCCACCTCCGGCGGGGGCACCACCTCGGCCGGGGCAGGTGGTGGTACCGGCGACCCGTCGTCGAGCGCGGCACCCGCCGTGGCGGCCGGGGTGGGCGCCGCCGGGGCGGCGAGGCTGCCGTACCACCACAGCAGCGTCGCCGCGACCGACCCCAGCAGCAGCACCACCAACGCGATCACCTCCGCCGGGGTCGGCGCGAACCATGCCGCGGCGCGCTCCGCCAGCCCTGCGGTGGGGACATCCGCGTCAGGGTCCGAGGTTGCGGGAGGTGGGGTCATCGGCGCAGCGTGCACGAGGCGGCCGGCCCCGCACGGATGGATCGCTCACCGCCTGTGGACAGCAGCGCCTTCGGCGACGGGGACCACCACCAGACCGACCGCTCCCGGACCGACATGGGTGCCCACGACGGGACCGATCAGCGTCTCCAGCCGGTCGCGGATCGTCACGACCTCCTCCACGGCCGCCCACAGCTGGGCGGCCCGCTCCGGCACCGCAGCATGGGTCACGGTGATGTCCGCCGCACCCCCCGCCGCCACCTCCGCGGCCAGGGCCGCGACCCGGGCGCAGGCCCGGGCCCAGGTCCGCGTGCGCTCACGTACCTCCACCCGGCCCTCAGGGGTGACGTGCAGTATCGGCTTGACCTTCAGCGCCGTCCCGATGGCGGCCTGCGCACCGGTCAACCGGCCTCCCCTGCGCAGGTGGTCGAGGGTGTCGACCACGATCAGGCTGCGCGCGCTCGCACGGACGCGCTGTGCCGCGGCGATCACCTCGGCCACGCTGCCCCCCGAGCGTGCGCACGCGTGCGCGGCGAGGGCGGCATGACCGAGCGCTGCCCCCACCAGGCGGCTGTCCACCACCTCGACCTCCAGGGGTGCCCGGCGTGCCCGATCCCGCGCCAGGGCCACGGTGCCCGACAGCGCGGCCGAGCAGTGGATCGACACCACGTGGGTGTAGCCCTCGTCGGCGCAGTCGGCGTAGGCCTCCTCGAACCATGCGGGTGCCGGCTGCGAGGTGGTCGGCAGCTGTGCACTGGTGGCCAGGCGGGTGTGGAAGGCCGCGGTGGACAGCTGCACCCCGGCGATCAGGGTCTGGTCGCCGAAGGTCACCGACAGCGGGACCACCCGCAGACCCACCTGCTCGACCAGCTCGTGCGGCAGGTCGCAGGTGGAGTCGGTGACGACGGCGACCCGCTGTCCCACGCCCGCCCTAGCCCTTGACCACGAAGTTCACGAGCTTGTCGGGTACCGCGATCACCTTCACCACCTCGCCGGCGAGATGCCCGGCGACCCGCTCGTCCGCACGCGCCAGGTGCTCGAGCGCCGTCCGGTCGCTGCCGGCGGGCACGGTGATGCGACCGCGCACCTTGCCGTTGACCTGGACGACGACCTCGACCTCGTCCTCGACCAGCAGGCTGGCATCCGCCACGGGCCAGCGCTGGTCATGGACCGAACCCGGGTGACCGAGCCGGGTCCACAGCTCCTCGGTGATGAAGGGACACACCGGCGCGAGCATCTTCAGCAGCGCCTCGAGGGCCTCGCCGACGACCGCGCCGGCCGCTCCGTCGCGGGTGGCATCGAGCACCGCGTTGGTCAGGGTCATCAGCTGGGCGATCGCGGTGTTGTACTTGCGCGCGTCGAACTCCTCGCTGGCCCTGGCGATCGCCACGGCGGTGGCCCGCTGCAGGGTCGCGGCCGCGGCGTCCGCCAGCGCCGGGGCACCCGCCTGCCGCCGGGCGGTGTGCTCCAGGCTGAGCCGCCACACCCGCGAGAGCCACTTGTGCATCCCCGTGGGTGAGACGTCCGCCCAGTCGATGTCGTCCTCGGGCGCGGAAGCGAACAGCATCGTGCCCCGTAGGGTGTCCGCACCGTAGTTCTCGGTGACCTCGCCGGGTACCACCAGGTTGCCCTTGGACTTCGACATCGCCGCGCCGTCCATGATGACCTGACCCTGGTTGAGCAGGGCCTGGAAGGGCTCGTCGGCGTCGACGTGGCCGCGGTCGCGCATGGCCTTGACCACGAAGCGGCTGTAGAGCAGGTGCAGCACGGCGTGCTCCACACCGCCGGTGTACTGGTCCACGGGCAGCCAGCGCGACGCCACGTCGGCCGGCCAGGCCTGCTCGTGGTCGGTCGGTGACAGGTAGCGCAGGAAGTACCAGGAGGAGTCGACGAAGGTGTCCATGGTGTCGACGTCCCGGGTGGCGTCCGGGTTCCCGCAGCGCGGGCAGACCACGTCGTGCTTGAACGCGGCGTGCTGGTCCAGGGGTGAGCCCGCCACGGTGAAATCGAGGTCGTCGGGCAGCTCGACGGGGAGATCCTCCTCGGGCACCGCCACCTCCTTGCAGGTGGGGCAGTGGACGATGGGGATCGGCGCCCCCCAGGAGCGCTGGCGGGAGATCAGCCAGTCGCGCAAGCGCGTGTTGACCTTCGCGGTCCCCCAGCCCTTGGCCTCCACCTCGGCGATGATGCGTTCCTTGGCCTCCTCCCACGACAGCCCGTCGTAGGGACCCGAGTTCACCATCACGCCCGGTCCCGTGTAGGCCTCGGTCATGCCCTCCGGGTCGAGCTCGGCGAGCAACTCCCCGTCGGGGCCCGTGGGGCGGATGATGATCCGGACCTCGAGCCCCTCCTGGCGGGCGAACTCGAAGTCCCGCTGGTCGCCCACGGGCACGGCCATGATGGCGCCCGTGCCGTAGTCCATCAGCACGTAGTCGGCGGCGTAGGCCGGGATGTCCTCGCCCGTGAAGGGGTTGACCACGTCGAAGGGCAGCCGGTAGCCGGTCTTGCCGGCCTGGCGCTCCACATCGGAGCGGCGGGTGACCTCCTCGAGGTAGGCGTCGTAGGCCCGGTCGCCGGCCATGCGGCGCAGCACCACGGGGTGCTCGGGGGCGAAGACGAAGTAGGTCGCACCGAAGATGGTGTCGGGGCGGGTGGTGTAGACGTGGATCTCGTCCTCGCGGTCGGCGGTGGGGAAGACGATCTCGGCGCCCTCGGACCGGCCGATCCAGGCGCGCTGGGAGTTCTTGACCCGATCCGGCCAGTCGAGGTCGTCGAGGCCGGACAGCAGCTCGTCGGCGTAGGCGGTGATACGGAAGAACCACTGGGTCCGCGGCTGGCGCGACACCTCGGTGCCGCAGCGTTCGCACCGCCCGTCGACGACCTGCTCGTTGGCCAGCACCGTGGAGCAGGAGGGGCAGAAGTTGACCAACGCCTCGCGCCGGTAGGCCAGGCCGGCATCGAACAGGGCCAGGAACAGCCACTGCGTCCAGCGGTAGTACTCCGGATCGCAGGTGTGCAGGACGGTGTCCCAGTCGAAGGAGTAGCCCAACCGCGCGATCGTCGAGCGCTGCTCGTCGATGTTGGCGTAGGTCCAGGCCTTCGGATCGGCACCACGGTTCCGGGCGGCGTTCTCCGCCGGCAACCCGAAGGCGTCCCAGCCGATCGGGTTGAGGACGCGTCTGCCCTGCATGCGCAGGTGTCGCACCAGCGCGTCGTGGATCGTGAAGATCTCCGCGTGGCCCATGTGCAGGTCACCGGAGGGGTAGGGGAACATCGTCAGCGCGTAGTAGGGCGCGTCGGTGTCCTCGTCCTCGCGGGCGGTGGGGCCCGGACGGAGGCTGTAGGTGCGCTCCTCGGCCCACCGCTCGGCGATCGGCGGTTCGATCGTCAGCGGGTCGTAGCGCTCGGTGTCACCTGCGACGTTGGACATCCTGCGGTTCAGCCTCCGGACGCGGACCCGCGGAGCGTAGCGAGCAGCCCCACCGAGCCCCGCGGGCCATGGGCCCGGGGGGGCGCACCTGCGAGCCCCCTGATCGCCGGCCACCGCTGCGGCGATGCTGCCACCGCGACGTGGGGGTTCGCACCCCCGCGTGTGGCTCGCTACGCTCCCCCGCCGCACCCGGGAGGTCCCGCTCCGGGTCAGTTCGGGCCGGTAGCGCAGTCCGGCAGCGCACCTCCATGGCATGGAGGGGGTCGTGGGTTCAAATCCCATCCGGTCCACCCGAAGGGTCCGCCACGAGCCCCGGTCATCGACCGGGGCTCGTGCGTGTGTGCAGTCCCGGCGATGCCCTGCGATGGTCTCCCTTCGGACGGGTGCGACCGCTCCAGCCGGCGGCACCGCGGCCGATGGTTCGCTCACCCCACCTGCTGCGCTCCCCCCACCACACCACCCCTGGCGGCCGTCCGCCGTCGCGGAGGCTGCCGTGCCTGCCTGGTCACCTGATCCGCTCCTCGTGTGGGCCGCGCTGTGGCCGGCCCTGGCCGTCGCCGGCCTGCGTGCGGCCGACGTGTCCATGAACGTCTTCCGCGTGGTCTTCGTGGTGCAGGGGCGGCGCACGCTGGCCGCAACCGCCGCAGGCCTGGAGGCCGGCATCTGGTTGGCTGCCGCGGGCATCGTGCTGGCGGATCTGACCTGGGTGCGCGCCGCCGGTTTCGTGGCCGGGGTCGCCCTGGGTACGGCGATCGGCGTGGAACTCGCGGCCCGCCTCAAGCTCGGGATGAAGACCGTGCGCATCTACGTCCACGTCGAGCAGGACGGGCCCCACCTCGACGGCAACGACGTCGCACGCGTGCTGCACCACGCCGGCTACCGCGCCACGGTGTTCCGCGGCACCGGCTACGCCGGACCGGTCGACATGGTCCTGTCGACCGTGCGCTACCGGCACGCGGACGCGGTGCTCCACCTCGCCCGGAGCGTGGCGCCCACGGCCTTCGCGGCCGTGGACAACAGCCCCCACCCTGCGGCCCCCGGTGCGGCGACCGTCGGGCGGGTGTGACCTCGACCGCACGGACCGGACCATCTCGACGCCGGTCCATCGGGGCCACGGACGCGAACCCGCGCGGAGGTGGTGCGCTGTGGCTGCAGTGATCGTGATCGGCGCCGGGATGGCCGGCAGCCTGGCCGCCCAGGCGCTGCGCGCCGCGGGCCACACCGTCGAGGTGGTGGACAAGGGCTTCGCCGTCGGCGGGCGCATGGCGGCGCGCACCGTGGACGGCGCGCGCTTCGATGTGGGGGCGCAGTTCCTCACGGCGAAGTCACCCACCTTCACCGCGATGACCACACGCTGGGCGGAAGAGGGCGTGCTGCGCACCTGGTTCCACGGCAGCCCCGACCTCGAGGCCCCCCGGGACCCCGACGGCCATCCACGGATGCGGGGCACACCGACGATGCGCCGCATCGTGGAGCACGTGGCGACGGGCCTGGACCTCCACCTCGGACGCATCGTGCACGCCATCACCCCCACCGCGCAGGGGGCCGTGGTCCACCTCTCCCCACGGCCGCCGGATGCACCCGCACGGGTGGGCCCGCCCGCGGCGGTCGCGGACACCCACGCCCCCTCCGCCGGACGCAGCCTGGCCGCCGATGCCGTGGTGTCCACCATGCCGATCCCCCAGACCCGTGCGGTGCTCGCAGCGGGTGGTGTGACGCTCTCGAGCAGCGCGGAGCAGCGGCTGGCCGCCGCAAGCTACGACCCCTGCCTGACCATGCTCGCCGTGCCCGAAGGGCCCACCTCGCTGCCGGCCCGCGGCGCGGTCCGTGTCCCCGACGGCGACATCACCTGGATCACCGACCATCAGGTGGCCGGGACCTCCGCCGCGCCGGCGCTGACGATCCACACCAGCGCGGAGTACAGCCGCGCACGCTTCGAGACCGCGGCCGAGGTGGTCCGCGCCGAGATCGCCGAGCTCGCGGCGCCGTTGCTGGGCACGGCCGCGCGGGGCGTGCACCTGCACCGGTGGCGCTACGCGACCCCGACCGCGGTCCTGGGTTCCGAGCCCCTCGTCGACCGCATCGGCGGGGCGCTCTTCGCCGTGGCGGGTGATGCGTTCCAGGGTGGGCGCATCGAGGGCGCCGCGCTGTCGGGGCTCGAGGTGGCCGACGCGCTCATCGCCGCCCTCGCCGAGCGCGACCGCTGAGCCTCAGCGCATCTGCGGCACGGCGTCGCTGCCGGAGCGGGCAGTGAAGCCCCCCGAGCGCAGCTCCCAGGGCAGGTGACCGAGGTCGTTGTAGCTGGCGAGCACCGTGTGCGTGGTGTCCGCACCGGCGGCAGCGCGGACGGGCGGGCTCAGACGGGAGTGGTCGCTCTCGGTGAGCAGCAGCAACTCCGCCACGGCGGCGTTGCCGACCGGACCGAGGCTGCGAGCCGGCAGTGACAGCAGCCGGTGCAGCCCGTGCCAGATGCTCCCGCCGTGGCTCACCACGACGCACACCCCACCCTCGGTGGTGGCGGCGTGGAGCTCCGCCAGCGCCGGTGCGACCCGGTCCGCCAGTTGCGCTGCGGTCTCCGCACCGATCTCCTCCATCACGTCGGCACCGCTGGTCCATCGCTGCCAACGATCCGGCTCCTCGGCGGCCAGCTCCGCGTGGGACCACCCCTCCCAGCGCCCGAACGCCCGCTCGCGCAACCTCGGGTCGGTGCGGACCTGCAGACCGAGCTCCGCCGCCAGCGGTGCGGCCGTCTCCCGGGCCCGGGGCAGGTCGGAGCTGACCACCTGCACCGCACCGGGGGTGGTCGCCAGCAGCGGGGCGAGAGGTGTGCGGTAGGCCGCTGCCAGCGACGCGGCCTGCGCGTGTCCCCGCTGCGACAGGCCCGAGCAGCGCTGGCCCTGGATACGGCCCTCGGCGTTCCACAGGGACTCCCCGTGCCGTACCAGGAGCAGGCGCCTCACGACGTCGCGCCGCTCACGCCGCCGGACCCGGGGCCTGCAGCGCCCTCGGCACGACCGGGCGACGGCACGCCGCGGCCCACCTCATGGTCCACCGCGGAGGCGAGCACCGCGCCCGTGGTCACATCGCGCCGCGGGACGTCGGCCCACAGCCGCTCCAGGGCGTAGATGCCCCGCTGCTCGGCGGTGAACAGGTGGCAGACCACGTCGCCGTAGTCCAGCAGCACCCAACCGGCCTGCGGGGTGCCCTCGCGTCGCAGCGGCCGACGCTGCTGGCTCCGCAGGCGTTCCTCGATGCGCTCACCGATGGCCTTGAGCTGCCGCTCGTTGCTGGCGCTGGCCAACAGGAACACGTCCACGATCGCCAGGAGGTCGCTGACATCGAGGATCGTGAGATCGTCGGCCTTGACGTCGTCTGCGGCGTCGGCCGCAGCGACGGCCAGCGCGACGGCTTCCTCGGTTGCGGGCACGGGGACCTCGGGGATCGGGGTGCGGGACCGGAGCGTGGACGCGCAGCTGACACCCGGCGCCCACCGCGCAGAGGGTAGAGCGCCGACACCGCGACGGTACGGACCTCAGCCGTCGGGGCGGAAGTCCGCGCCCACCACGACGGTGACGTCCACCACCGACCCCGGAGTGGCCGCCAGCTCCAACTCGCCCACACCCAGCCGCTGCTGGACATCACGTCCCACGGCCAGCTGTGCCTCGGCATCGTCGTGGAGCACGATCCGGGTGGTCTCGTAGGTGAAGCGGTCGGCGTTGCCGGTCAGCACGACGCGGTAGCCGCCGTCGGCGAGGCGATCGGCAACCGCCCGCCCGACGCCCGGGACCCCGTTGCCGTTGAGGATCTGCACGTCCCTCTCGCCGGTCACCTGTCCATCGGGCCGCGCGCCGGACAGTCGGGAGGCGACGATCGCCTCCGCCCGTGCGGTGTCGACGCGGTAGCCGTCCTCCGCGCCCGTCCCCAGGGGTACCACCGGCAGCGTCAGCGTCGTGAAGCGCTCCTCGTCACGCGCATCGGCCAGTGCCACCAGCAACTCGGTCAGCAGCTGTGGCTCGGCCGTACGGATGGTGGGCGTGCCGTCCGGCGTCTCCAGGGCCACCAACCGCGCCGCCAGGGCGGGATCCTCGGCCACGGCGTCGAGCACACCGGTCAGGACCTGCTGGACCCGTGGCAGCGCTTCGAGCTCGCTCTCTCCCGCCACCTCTGCGGTGAGGAAACGGGCCAGTGCAGGGCCCTGCAGCGTGGTGACACCGGCCTCGACGATCACCGACCCCTCGTCATCGACCAGGGTGCGGTCGCTGGTGACCTCGACGGGGCCGACCGCGGCGAGGACCTGCTCCCATCCCCGGTGGTCGATGCTCGCCACCGCCCCGAGACGTACACCCAGCAGGTTGCCGAGGCTGAGCCGGGTCAGATCGGGGCCTCCGAGACCCTGGGCCTCGGCCAGGGTGAAGGTGCCGTGCCCGGGGATGTCGGCGATCGTGGCGGTCGGCACGAGCAGCGCCGTGGCCATGTCGCTCGCCGCGTCCGTGGCCAGCACGCTCAGACGCGTCGCGCTCGCGCCCTGGCCGTGCGCATCGACGGTGACCAGGGCCAGGCTGGCGTCCGCTGCGTCCGGCGCGTCGGCTGCGGGCGATCCGCCGGGCGCGGCGGGCGTGAGCAGGTCGCGCAGCTGGGTCGTGCCACCTGCGACGAGCCAGGCGGCGAGGCCGGTGAGCAGCGCCAGCACCAGCAGCCCCACCAGCCACCTGCTGCGAGGCCGGCTGCGGTGCCGACGGTCGTGCGTCGTGCGTCGGGAGCCGGTGGTCGCTGGCGGCTCGACGCGGCGGCGGCGGCGCCGCCGATCCCCGCCCGAGCGGTCCGTGCGACGCGGCCGCGCGGGCGGTTGCTCGGGTTGCGACCCCGGTGTGGCCCGCGGCCGCTGGTGGGGCTGCGACCGCTGCGACCGGCGCGGGCGTGGGGACGGCTGCTCACCGTCGGCGTCAGCCACCGTGATCCACCTGCCCCGCGTACAGCTCGTGGGCTCGGACGTAGGCGTCGACCGCCAGGGGCACGAGGTAGCGCGTGGCACGGTCGGCGGCGAACCGCTGTCGCAGCTCGGTGGAGGAGACCTCGAGGTGCGGGATCTCCAGGTGCAGGATGGCTGCCGGGAGGACGCTGTCATCGGGCGCCGTGTCACCTGGACGCGTCACCACCACGAAGGTGGCCCGTGCGAAGGCCTCCTCGACGCGGTGCCAGGTGGACAGGCCGGCCGCAGCATCCTCACCCAGCACGAAGTACCACTCGGTCCCGGGCTCCTCCGAGCTGAGCTCCTGCAGGGTGTCGGCGGTGTAGGTCGGGCCGCTGCGGTGCAGTTCCCGGTCGTCGACCCGCAGGTGCTCGTCCGCGGCGACGGCCGCCCGGGCCATGGCCACCCGCTGGTGCGGAGGCGAGGTGGTCGACTTCTGGTAGGGGTCACCGGCGACCAGCAGGCGGACCTCGTCGAGTGCGAGCTCCACGCGCGCGCACTCGGCCACGACGAGGTGGCCGAGATGGGGCGGATCGAAGGTGCCCCCGAGCAGTCCTACGCGGCGGGTCATCCTCTGAGGCTACCGAGCCGGAGGCCTGCGGCTCCCCGATGCCGACGGGTCCGACCGCGGCAGGGACCTGCGCGCGTGCACACCACCCTTCGACCGGCCCGTCGCTACTGTCCGCACCGCGACCGGCGGCGCAGGCCGGGGGATCGGATGAGGAGGAGCCCACGTGGCCGAGATGACCAAGATCGTGCTGGACGAGTCCGAGCTGCCGACCCACTGGTACAACGTGGTCGCCGACCTGGCCGTACCACCGCCGCCACCGCTGCATCCGGGGACCCACGACCCGATCGGTCCCGATGCGCTGGCGCCCATCTTCCCGATGGGTCTGATCGAGCAGGAGGTCGCCACCGAGCGCTACATCGAGATCCCCGACGCGGTCCGTGAGGTCTACAAGCTGTGGCGTCCGGCCCCGCTGTACCGGGCGCGCAACCTCGAGCGGCTGCTCGACACCCCGGCACGGATCTACTTCAAGTACGAGGGGGTCTCGCCCGCCGGCAGCCACAAGCCCAACACCGCGGTCCCCCAGGCCTACTACAACGCCGCCGAGGGCGTGCAACGGCTCACCACCGAGACCGGTGCCGGCCAGTGGGGCTCGGCGCTGGCCTTCGCCACCGCGCAGTTCGGGCTGGGCTGCGAGGTGTGGCAGGTGGCGGCCTCCTTCACCCAGAAGCCCTACCGCGCCTCGATGATGAAGGTGTGGGGTGCCGAGGTGCACTCCTCCCCTTCGCAGCTGACCGAGGCGGGACGTGCGATCCTCGCCGAGCATCCCGACTCCCCGGGTTCGCTCGGCATCGCCATCTCCGAGGCCGTCGAGGCCGCGGTGGCCGACGAGGACACCAAGTACGCCCTCGGTAGCGTGCTCAACCACGTGCTGCTGCACCAGACCGTGATCGGCGAGGAGGCGCTGCTGCAGATGGCGAAGGTCGATGAGACACCCGACCTCATCGTGGGCTGTACCGGCGGTGGCTCGAACTTCGCCGGGCTGTTCTTCCCCTTCCTCCGCGAGAAGCTGGCCGGCCGGATGGCACCGCACATCCTGGCTGTGGAACCCTCGGCGTGCCCGTCGCTGACCAAGGGCGAGTACCGCTACGACTTCGGGGACGTGGCCGGCATGACGCCCCTGATGAAGATGCACACCCTGGGCCACGACTTCGTCCCCGACCCGATCCACGCCGGGGGCCTGCGCTACCACGGCATGTCGCCGCTGCTGTCGCACATGTACGAGCTCGGCCTGTTCGAGGCGGAGTCGATCGACCAGACCCACTGCTTCGAGGCGGCCATCACCTTCGCCCGTACCCAGGGGATCGTGCCGGCACCGGAGCCGACCCATGCCATCGCCGCGGCGATCAGGGAGGCGCAGGCCTGCAAGGAGACCGGTGAGGAGAAGGTGATCCTCACCGCGCTGTGCGGCCACGGCCACTTCGACATGGCCGCCTACGACGCCTACCTGTCGGGCCAGCTCGTGGACCACGAGTACTCCCGGGAAGCGGTCGCCGACGCCATGCGGCGGGTCCCGGTCATCGACGGCTGAGGCCGACGGCGGTACCGGACCGGTCCGTACGCCGGGCTGGTACCGCCCGCCGCTGCCGGCCGCTGCCCGGGCCACGCCACGGGGGGGGTGGTGCCCGCCATCCGCCCGACGTACCCTGGTCACCACGTTGACGACCAGGAGCCGCTATGAACCTCGGCAAGCTACGCCGCCGTCTGCAGGTCACGGGCCGAGGAGCGCAGCCCGCGGTGGTCCGTCAGGGCGACGCCGAGGAGTTCGACGCCATCGAGGCGCGTGATCCTGCGCCGCAGGTCGCCGACGACGAGCTGCCGCCGCTGCACGTCATCGACCGTGACGAGCCGGGACCGGGCGCACGGGACTGAGCCCGCATGCCCCCGGCGGTCCTGCTCGTGCTCCTGATCGTCGCCCTCGTCCTGCTGCTGCGGGCGGTCGGCTCCGTCGACCCGGACATCCCCGCCGAGGGCGTCGCCGAGGGCGCGTTGGACGAGCCGATCCTGGCCGTCAAGCGTGCCCACGTGCGGCTCTCCCCCGAGGGTGATGCAGCGACGCTCACCGGCCTGACCGCTGGCAGCCGCTACCCCGTGGACGCCACCGCCCACTGTCCCCGGGGCTGCACGCAGCCACGTCCCACCTGCCGCTGCGGCTTCTACGCCATGCGCTCCGACGTGGAGTCCCGCAACCTCGCCCACGAGACCACCTGGGCCCGGCGGGCGGAGCCGTTGAGCGTACGGCTCGACGTGGAGCTGTCAGGCGTCGTGCTGGAGTACGACCTCGGCTACCGCGCCCAGCGCCAGCGGGTCGTCGAGGTGGGTATCCCCGATCGGTGCGTCCCGTGTGCCGAGCAGGGCATCGACCGCCAGGCCGCGGGGCTGATCGCCCGTCCGCGTCAGGTCGGCTCACACCTGGCCGGGACCGGCAACCCCTACCTCGGCGACCCGAGCCTGCGTACCTGGTCCGAGTTGCGCTCGGCCTGCCTCGACCACTGGGTGTCCGAGCCGGGCTGGCCGGCGTTGTCACTGGCTGAGCTCGCCGCTCTGCTCGACACCGCGGTGACCTGGGAAGCCTCGGGAACGGCCGGCTCCGTGGGCCGCTGACCGGCCGTACCCCGTAGTGGGATCACCCCGCGCGGTCCAGGCCGGGCCAGCTGCCGGTGACCGGTTCGCGGTCGGCGCCGATGCGCTGCAGGTAGGCGTTGAAGCTGTCCCGCCACACCCCGTGCGCCTCGACCTGCAACCGCTGGAGCGCGTCGAGATCATCGGTGCGCAGCTGCTGCGGGAACCGGGCCAGCAGCGCACGTGCGATGGCCACGGAGGCGACCGCGTCGGCCCGGGCGCTGTGCGCGTCGTCGAGGACGACACCGTAGATCTGGCAGGCCGCCTCCAGGGTGCGTTTGCCCTTGCGGTAGCGGTCCACCGACCGGTCCAGCACCAGTGGGTCGATCAGCGCGCAGTCCGGCAGCCCGCGGGGGGGATCGAGGCGCGCCAGCTCCGCCGCCAGCAGGGGCCAGTCGTAGGTCGCGTTGTAGATCACCACCGGCCATCCCGCCGCAGAGAACTCGAGCAGGTGCTCCCGCACCCGCGGCAGCACCTGGGCGACCGGTGGTGCGTTCTCCGCCTCGAGCCGCGCACGGGTGATCCCGTGGACCGCCGACGCACCCGGTGGGATCTCCACCTCGGGTCCGGGATCGACCAGCCCGGCGTACAGGTCCCGTGGCTGACCGTCGCCCTCGTCCACGATCAACGCGAGCTCGACGATGCGCGCCGTGGCCGGATCGACACCGGTCGTCTCCAGATCGAGCGCCGCGAAGGGACGGTCGTACCAGGCACGACGGCCGGCGCGCGTCGGATGTTCCTCGGGCGGCTCCATGGACAGCTGCGACATCGGGTTCCTCCGGTGCGGTCGACCGGCACCCTACGGCGCGGGCGCGGCGTTGACGACCACCGTCGACAACCGTCCTCCTAGGCTGGCGACGACCATCGACGGCGCTGCCAGCGAGACCACCATGGCGACACCACCGCTCCCCGACGACCCGAGCTCCGCACGGGAGTTCCCGCTCGAACACGTCGCGGCGCACATCGGCGAGGAGCGCCGGCGGGTGTCGGTGTTGGGCGAGTTCCGCGAGCTCGTCTTCGGCGCCCAGGACGGCTTGGTGTCCACCCTGGCCGTGGTGGCCACCGTCGCCGGCGCGACCACCGACAACCTCGCCGTGCTGGTGGCGGGGTTCGCCTCCGCCATGGCCGGCATCTTCTCCATGGCCATCGGCGAGTACATGGGGAGCAAGAGCCAGGCCGAGATCCAGCGCTCCCACGTCCAGCGCGAGTGGCAGGAGGTCCAGGAGCGCCCCTTCGAGTCCGAGGCCGAGGTCGCCTACCTGTTCATGCAGGAGGGCGTGGACAGCGAGGTGGCCTGGGAGACCGCCGCGGTGATCGCGCGGTACCCCCGCTCGCTGCTGGCCACCATGCTCGCCAAGGAGCTCGGTCTCAGTAGCGACGAGCAGGCCGACGCGGAGGGCAGCCCGCTACGCGGAGCCGTGGTGATGGGTGCCGCCTTCGCCGCCGGTGCCGTGCCGCCGATCCTGCCCTTCCTGTTCACCGAAGGGGTCGTCGCGCTCATCCTGGCGACGGTGGGCACCGGCCTCGTGCTGTTCGCGATCGGGGTGGTCAAGTCACGCTGGACGGAGCGCTTCTGGTTGTGGTCCGGGTTGGAGATCGTCGCTCTGGCCGCGGTCGCGGGCATCGCCGGCTACCTGTTCGGGACCGTGCTGCCGGCCATGCTCGGCTTCGCAGGGGTGACCTGACACCGGTGAGGTCGCGGGGGCCGGGCGCTGCGGGGGCACCGCACACCCGACGGGGCGTGTCAGCGCAGCTGTGACTCGATCCACTCGAGCACATCGGCGACGACCTCGTCACGGTTGGTCTCGTGGAGCATCTCATGGCGACCACCCGGATAGATGCGGTGGTCGACCGCCGTCAGCCCGGCCTCGCGGTAGTGCGCGAGCAGCGCGGCCATGCCCGCGGCACCGCCGACGGGGTCCTCACTGCCGGCGAAGGCGTAGACGGGCGTGTCAGGACGTGCGCCCGCACGGACCCGTTCGGTCTGTCCGATCACGCGGAGGCCGGAGAAGACATCGAGGTACATCTGGGTCGTGGGCACGAAACCGCAGCGCGCATCGGCGAGGTAGGCGTCGACCTCGTCGGGGTCGCGGGACAGCCAGTCGAAGCGTGTCCGCGCCGGCTCGAAGGGCCTGTTGTAGGCCCCGAACACCAGGCGGTCGAGGAGCTCAGAGCGCCCCCGGGGCCCGAGGCGTGCGCGCTCGGCCCGCGCCGCCACCGCCCCCGCCTCACCGAGCGGGCCCACCGGGCCGTTGGAGCCCGACAGGATGTAGGCATCCACCTCACCGGGGAAGGTGAACAGGTACTGCTGGGCGAGGAAGGAGCCCATCGAGTGGCCGAAGAGGATGACGGGGACGTCCGGCAGATCCGCCCGGGCGCGCAGGGTCACCCGGTGCAGGTCGTCGAGGACCATCGCCCAACCACGCCGTTCGGCGAAGTAGCCGAGCTCCTCCTCGCTGTCGGCCGACTCCCCGTGCCCGCGGTGGTCCTCGGCGTAGACGGCCAGCCCCGCGTCCGTCAGCGCCGCGGCGAGATGGTCGTAACGACGGGCGTGTTCGGCCATCCCGTGGGCCAGGTGCACGACACCGCGCACCGCACCGTCGGGGAGGTGGCGGTGGACCACCACCTCAGCCCCGTCACGGGTGGACAGGCTGGTTCGGGAGGTCTCCACGGGGGCGCTCCGGCATCTCGACGGCGGGTGGTGATCGGTCACCCTACGCCGTGGACCGCGACGGTTCAGCCGTGCGGACGCAGGGGCTCACCGGTCTCCGCTCTGGCCAGCAGGCTGACGGGCGGGGTGAACCGGTCCCCGTAGGCCTCGGCCAGCGCCTTGCACCGGCCCACGAAGCCCGTCGTGCCGCCGGGGTACTGGTCGATGTACTGGGCCACGCCACCGGTCCAGGCCGGGAAGCCGATACCGAAGATCGAACCGATGTTGGCGTCCTCGAAGGTCTCGATCACCCCTTCGTCGAAGCACTTCACGGTCTCGAGTGCCTCGGCGAACAGCATCCGCTCGATCAGGTCGGTGAGCGGCACCTCGTTGTCACCGCTGGTGACGTCCGCCAGCAGGCCCGGCCACAGCCCGCTGCGCCGCCCGTCGTCGTCGTAGTCGTAGAAGCCGCCACCCGAGGAGCGCCCCTGGCGTCCGTGGACCTCCACCATCGTGTCCAGGAGCTCGTAGGCGGGGTGGCGTTGGTAGTCGGTGCCGTCGCGTTCGGCGGCCGCCCGGTACTCCGCCTCGATCTTGCGCGGCAGGGTGAGGGTCAGCTCGTCCATCAGCTGCAGCGGCGGTGCGGGGTAGCCGGCCTGCTCCCCGGCGCGCTCGATACGCACGGGGTGGATCCCCTCGCCGAGCATGGCGACGGCCTCGTTGAGGAAGGTGCCGATGACCCGGGAGGTGAAGAACCCGCGGGAGTCGTTGACCACGATCGGGGTCTTCTTGATCTGCTGGACGAGGTCGATGGCCTTGGCGACCGCCGCGTCGGAGGTCCGTTCGCCACGGATGATCTCCACCAGGGGCATCTTGTCCACGGGGGAGAAGAAGTGCAGCCCGATGAAGTCCTCGGCACGCTCCACGCCCTCGGCCAGCTCCGTGATCGGCAGGGTCGAGGTGTTGGAGCACAGCAGGGCGTCGGGTGCGACCAGCGCCTCGGTCTCGCCGAACACCCGGTGCTTGAGCTCGGTGGACTCGAACACCGCTTCGATGACCAGGTCACAGCCGGCGAGCTCGGCGTAGCTGTCGGTCGGGGTGATGCGGTCCAGCAGCTGCTGTCCCTTCTCCGCGCTGACCTTGCCCCGCTCGACACCCTTGGCGACCAGCTTCTCCGAGTAGGCCTTGCCCCTGGCTGCGGCTTCGGGGTCGACGTCCTTGAGCACCACCTCGAGCCCGGACCGGGCGCACTGGTAGGCGATGCCGGCCCCCATCATGCCGGCACCGAGGACCGCGACCTTGGTGGCCTGCCAGCGTTCGTGGCCCTCGGGGCGGGACGAGCCCTTCTCGATCGCCTGGAGGTCGAAGAAGAACGCCTGGGTCATGTTCTTCGACTGCGGCGAGTTGCACACCAGGTCGGTGAAGTAACGGGACTCGATGCGCGTCGCGGTCTCGAAGGGGACCTGGGCGCCCTCGTAGGCGGCGCACATGATGTTGTGCGGCGCGTGGTAGTCGGCGCCCTTGGTCTGCTTGCGCAGGTTGGCCGGGATGGCGGGGGCGTTGGCGGCGAAGGAGGGCCGTGACGGGTCGCCGCCGGGCATGCGGTACCCGTCGGTGTCCCAGGGCTGGCGGGCCAGGGGGTTGGCGGCGATCCAGGTGCGCGCGGCGGCGAGCATGTCCTCCGCGTCGGCGACGACCTCGTCGATCAGGCCGAGCTCATGGGCCTTGGCCACCTTGTGGCGCTGCCCCTGCAACAGCACGTTCATCAGCGCGGGGACGATGCCGAGCAGGCGGACCGTGCGCACGACCCCGCCCCCACCGGGCAGCAGCCCCAGGGTGACCTCCGGCAGCCCGAAGACCGCCCGCGGATCATCGATGGCCACACGGTGGTGGCAGGCCAGCGCCAGCTCGAGCCCCCCGCCCAGCGCCGTGCCGTTGAGCGCGGCGACCACGGGCACGCCGAGGGTCTCCAGGCGGCGCAGGCTGCGCTTGAGGGCCTCGGTGTCGGTGAACACCTTGGCGGCGTCGTCCGGCGTGGCCTGGATCAGCTCGTTGAGGTCACCGCCGGCGAAGAAGGTCGGCTTGCCCGAGGTCAGGATGACCCCGGTGAGGCCGTCCTCGGACTCCAGGCGGTGGACCGCATCGGCGAGGTCCACGCCGAACCGGGCCCGCATCGTGTTCGCACGCTGGGCGGGATCGTCCATGGTGAGGGTGACGACGCCGTCGTCGTCGCGGTCGTAGCGGATCGTCTCGAGCTCGGTGGTCACAGCGGCTCCCTCGAGGTGGTGGCGTCGATGACGCGGGTGGATCGGGTGCGCGGGGTCAGACGCGCTCGACGACGGTGGCGATGCCCATGCCGCCGCCGATGCACAGCGTCACGAGGCCGGTGGTCAGGTCGCGGCGTTCGAGCTCGTCGACCATCGTGCCGAGCAACATCGCTCCCGTGGCCCCGAGCGGGTGTCCCATCGCGATCGCGCCACCGTTGACGTTGGTGCGGTCATGGTCGACATCGAGGTCACGCATCAGCTTCAGCGCGACCGACGCGAAGGCCTCGTTGATCTCCACGAGGTCGATGTCCGCCGGCGTCATCCCGGCCCGCTCCAGGGCCCTGCGCGAGGCCGGAGCCGGGCCGGTGAGCATGATGGTGGGCTCGGAACCGATCACGGCAGCGGCCCGGATCCGTGCCCGTGGGGTCATGTCGTGGCGCCGGCCGGCCTCCTCGGAGCCGAGCAGCACCAGCGCCGCCCCGTCCACGATCCCCGAGGAGTTGCCCGCGGTGTGGACGTGATCGATGCGTTCGACGTCGACGTAGCGTTGGAGCGCCACGGCGTCGAAGCCACCCATGTCCCCGATGCCCGCGAAGGCCGGGCCGAGGTTGCCCAGGCTGTCCATGGTGGTGTCGGGCCGGACGTGTTCGTCCCGGTCGAGGATCGTCAGTCCGTTACGGTCGCGGACCGGCACGACCGAGCGTTCGAAGTACCCGTTGGCCCAGGCCTTCGCCGCGCGCACCTGGGACTCGAGGGCGAAGGCGTCGACGTCCTGACGGCTGAAACCCTCCCGCGTCGCGATCAGGTCCGCGCCGATGCCCTGGGGGACGAAACCGGTCGCCAGGTTGGTCTCGGGGTCCATCGCCCAGGGATCACCACCGGTGCCCATGGGCACCCGTGACATCGACTCCACCCCACCGGCGACGATGAGGTCCTCCCACCCCGAGCGCAGCCGTGCCGAGGCCTGGTTGACGGCCTCGAGGCCGGATCCGCAGTACCGGTTGAGCTGGACGCCGGCCACGGGCTCCGGCAGGCCGGCAGCCAGCGCCGCGGTGCGGGGCAGCACGCCGCCCTGGTCGCCCACCGGCCCCACGACCCCGAGCACGAGATCGTCGATCGCGCCCGGATCCATCGCGGGGTGGCGCTCCTGGAGCGTGTGCAGGAGGCCCGTGAGCAGGGTCACGGGCTTCACCTCGTGCAGGGACCCGCTGGCCTTTCCCTTGCCGCGGGGGGTGCGGATCGCGTCGTAGACGTACGCCTCGGCCATCGCTGGCTCCTCGTCCTCGCTCGGTGGCGGTCCTCGCCTGGCGGCGGTGTCCGCAGGCCCGCGGTCGCCGCCCGATGACGGTGCCCGCTCGGCCGCGGTCCCGCCCGGTGGCGCCGGCTCTCCCGCCTGCGTCACACCCCGAGACGATACGTGAGGATCCGTTCCAACGTGACATCGGACGGCGCACCCACCCCGGATGGAGCGTGCCGGACCGGGCGCGCCGGACCGGGCGCGCCGGACCGGGGACGCCGGACCACGTTCGCGGCACCAGCGACACCGAGGTGGTGGCAGGCGGTCAGGAACACGACGCGGCCGGCTGTGCGCCTCGGACCGCGTCCACGACACGCTGCCACGGGGTCGCGACCCCGCGCCCATCGTTCGTGCGGGCGTAGACCTGCCCCACCACGGCGCCGTCGTCGTCGAGCACCGGCGAGCCCGAGGCACCGGCGCCGACCTGCAGGGCGAGCAGGAGACGGTCGTCCTCCACCCGGTCGACGCGTCCCTGACGGAAGGCCGGACGCGACCCCGGGAACCCGACGGTCCGAATGGACTGACCCAGTGTGACGGGTGCCCCCGGCGGCAACGGCGGCGGTACGGCCGTCTCCTCGATGGAGAGGACCGCCACGTCGGCGCTGGGCGACTCCAGCACCGCGGTGACCTGGATGCCCTGAGGGCTGTCGAGGGGCTGCACCACCGTCGAACGGGCGCCCTCGACCACGTGACGGTTGGTGAGCACCGTCGCGACACCGTCGACCTCGACGGTGAAGGCGCTGCCGGTACGGGACCGACCGAGGCAGTCCACGCTGCGTACCAGCAGCAGCGCATCGGCGAGGGCCGCCTCGTCGCCGAGGGCCTCCTCCACCTGGTCACCGGCGCTCTGGAAGGCGAGTCGGTCGAGGAGCCACCCGCCGGCGGGGATCAGCATGGCCAGCGCCACCAGCACGCCGAGCACCAGACGCAGGCGTCCGAACACGCGCGACATGCTGGTCTGGAAGCCGTCCAGATCGTCCTGCTCGGCGTCCACACCTGCCGTCCGCTCGGGAACGGTTCGACGGTACCCCGTGCGGCCAGACAGGTCCCGAGCGCGCTCGCAGCGCGGTCGGGCGGCGATCGTTACCGCACCCTTGCGGATCCCGGATATCGAACGTATGTTCGACCCCATGAGCCCATCGACGATCGTCCCGCGACCGCCGGACCACCCTCCGGCCGGCTACCCGAGCGGCACCGCCGCCAGCACACCCCCACCGACCGGTGGTGTCCGTAACTCCTGCCGGCCGGAGGGATCAGCACGGCACCGCGGCGGCACACGACCACGGGTGGTGCGCGAACACACGGCGAACTACGACGTCAGCCCCACGGGATCGGTGCCCCTCAGCGGCGGCGGTCAGGAGCCGACTCGCGGGGCAGACGGGCCCGGGACACCCCACGCACCGCAGCGCCCCCCGCACCCGGTCGATGACGCCGCCTGGCGCTACGTGCACGACCTCGATGCGCCGAGGCCCGGAGAGGGCGCACCCCCCTTCGACCTGCCGATCCTCGCGGAGATCCCGGGTCTGGCCACGGTCCTGGAGCAACTGCGGGAAGCCGACCGGCTCATCGCCCGCGCGATCGAGGGCATCCTGCTGCTGCAGGACCACGTCGACGTCGTCGCCACCACGGGCGTCGCGATCGACGCCTGGGTGACCACCATCGCCCGCCGGACCCGTGCCGATGCCCGCATGCTCCTCGCGGCGGCGGAGATGGTCCGACGCCTGCCGACCCTGCGGGCTGCCTTCCAGGAGGGGCGGCTGTCCTGGGCGCAGGTCCGCTCCGTCGCCTTGAAGGCACGCAGCCTGCCGTCGCATCTCGACGAGCGCGTCGACACCGCGATCGCCCACGCCCTCGACGGCGTCGGCGGTGCGGAGCCCGACGCCATCACACGCGTGATCGCCTGGTCACTGTCGACGCTGCGACCCGAGCACGCGGAGCGCCGGGAGCGGGCGGCGCAGGAGCGCGAGTTCCTGGCCCTGCAGCCACGGCTCGACGGATCGGGGGGTCGGCTGTGGGGTGAGCTGGGAGCCACGTCGTGGGCGGTGGTGGACGCGGCGCTGGAGGAGACCGCCGCCGGCGCAGCCGCCGGACACGCCCGCGCACGCCGGCTGGTAACCCTGCTCGAGGCCGGCCTGCCCGGCGGCGACCGGACGCCGGTCGAGCAGCGTGGCACCGCCGGAACCGGAGGCGATGCCGATGACCCACCGACCCTTCCGGCCGACGAAGCGACGGGCAGCCGTCCCCAGCTGCTCCTGCGCGCCGACCTCGACAGCCTGCTCGATCGTGCGCGGACACCCGGGACCCTGCTGACCTCGTTGCTGGGTGGTCACGTCAGCGTCAGCAGCCGGACGGCACAACGGCTGGTGGACGAGCGGGGTGCGGATCTGCGGACCGTGATCCTCGACGACACGGGCGGCGTGGTCGGGGTCGGACGACGCCAACGGGTCGCCCCGGGCTGGCTGCGTGACGCGGTGCTGGCGCTGCACGACACCTGTGCAGCCCCTGGCTGTGAGGAGCCGGCGCGCTGCGCCGACATCGACCACGCCCGACCATGGCACGCGCCGCGCCCCGACGACCTCCCGGGTACGACCGACATCAGCGAGCTCGCGCCCGTGTGCCCGCGCCACAACCGACGCAAGGAACGCGACGGCTGGCAGGTCCACCAGTCGGCGGATGGACGCCGACGCTGGATCCACCGTCGCAGCGGGCTGCACAGTGACACCGTCCCGGCGACGTGGCGACCGACCGCCGATCCGCCCGGGCCGGCCCCGCCCGGACCGGCCCCACCGGAGCCGACATCACCCGGTCCGACCACGGACTGACCGGCGAGGGCCAGCGCCGCCGGATACCCGCCGCCGGCCCCCTCGCAGCCCTCGGCCGTCAGGCGATGCGCTCGACGAAGCGAGCCAGTTGGGCGAGGTTGCGGACCTCGACCATGTCGTCGACGTAGCGCGCGTAACTCGCGGCGATCGAGTCGCCCGTGTCCCAGAACCGCTGGGGTTCGGGGTTCAACCAGTACACGTGCCGCGCACGACGCTGGAGCTCGGCCAGTACCCAGGCGTTGGACTGCCGGTGGTTGTTGCGCGCGTCCCCCAGGATCAGCACCGTCGTGCGTGGGGTGAGCGTTCGCGCGTGCTCACTGTGGAACTGCGCCAGCGCCCGGCCGTAGTCGGAGTGCCCGTCCAGCCACACCAGGTTCGCCTCGGTGAGGACCTGACGCATGGCGTCGGCGGCGTCCTGATGGGCGAACCAGCCGGTCACCTCGTCGAGCGCGTCGATGAAGGCATAGGAGCGCACCGTGGCGAACTGTTCCTGGAGGGCATGGACCAGCTGCAGGGTGAAGCGTGCGAAGGAGGCCACCGACCCCGACACGTCGCACAGCACCACCAGCTCGGGGCGGTGGGGACGCCGGGGCAGGAAGATCGGCTCGAAGGGGACCCCACCGGTGATCAGCGACCGTCGCACGGTCCGACGCACGTCCAGACGCCCGTCGCGCCCGATACGCCGCTTCGCGGCGACGCGTGTCGCCAGCTTGCGTGCCAGGGGTCGGACCTGCGCCCGCAGCTCCTGCTGTTCCTCACGGTCGAGGTGGAACAGGTCGCGCTCCTCGATCGGTGGCCGTACGACCCGGTCAGCGACCCGGTCGACCCCACGATCCTCGGCGGCGTGCCGACGGACCTCCGCGTCCACCTCCTGCTGGAAGGCCCGCACACGCCGCCGGAACTCGTCCTCGAGCAGGCGCTCCTGTAGTGGGGTCAGGGCCTCCTCATGATCGTCCTGCTCGCGCTGCAGGAGCTCTCGGAGCAGACGATCCAGGTCGATCGCACGGAACACCCGGTACTGGAAGTAGGTGGCGCGCCCGTCCTGACCCTCGACCCGTCCATGACGCTCCACCGCCCGACGGGCTGCGCCGCGGATGGCGTCCTCACGCCCGCCACCCAGGGCCTCGATCACGTCCTCGAGCAGCGCTTCGGGGTCCGGCTGTGCTGCCGGGTCACCGCAGTGCGCGGCCGGTCGTTGCGCGGGGCCTGCGGCGACGTCCCGCGCCGGCAGGTACAGGTCGAACAGCTCATCGAAGGTGGAGCGGTGGCTGCGCGACGTCACCGTCACCGCCGCCAGGGCCTCACGCAACTGGTCCCGCTCGAGCAACTCGACGTGTGCCAGGGCACGCATGGCATCGATCGCCTCGGCCTGCGCAGCTGGCAGGCCGGCGCGCCGCAGGGCCGCCACGAGCTCGAGGATCCGGCTCGCGACGCCGGGCAGCTCCGCAGATCCCGAGCTCGACGCCTCGTGCCCGGTCATGACCACACCTCACGCGCCGACGGTCAGCAACACACGGGCCCCGTCCTCACCGGCCAGCAGCAGGCTGGTACCACCCGCATGGGACACCACATCGATCGTCCGCAGCGGCAACGACACCGCACCCGCATCCTCCACCACGGCGAGTGGTCCGCCGAGCGCCGCGACACCGGCGCGTGCCCCCGAGGTGCTCACCACCCCCGCCGGACCACGCCCCACGGCGCGCAACGGACCCTCGGCATCACCGGCGAGGGTCCGCCCCGGCGCGCCGAGCGCATCGGTGACCACCTCGTCGAGACCGGCCGGTGACAGCTCGACGAGCCTGACACCGCCCGCCTCGAGATCGGTCACCACCAGCTCGGCACGGGCGCCGTCGGCGGTCGCCGCAGCGACCCGCTCGCCCGGCGCCAGCGCCTCGACCCCCAGCACCCGTCCCGTGGCTGCGTCGAGCAGCACCAGCCGGTGCGCACCACGGGCGCGGGCATCCTGCTCCGCCTCCTCGTCGGCGCGACCGTCACCATCCACCTCGCGCATGCCCACCACCACCACCTCGGTACCGAGGGCGGCCACCTCCGCCCGCACCGGCGCTGCGGGCAGTGGCACGCCGGCGGCGCGCAGCTCGTCCCGGTCCAGGCGCCAGCGTGGTGACCCGTCGGAGCGTTCCACGGCCGTGACGACCGCGACCTCGTCCTCGGCAGCCGTGCGGGTGGCCACCACGGCCGCATCCGGACCGAGCCGGCCGGTCAACCGGGCCCCCGCCAGTCCGGCCGGCGCTGTCGGCAGCGCCAGTTCGGCGGCCCAACGCCGCCCTGCCACGGGGTCGCGCAGCTCCAGCTCCGGGTCCTCGCCGTCCTCCTCGATGCGCAGCAGCAACAGCTCCCCGTCACCGGCGTCGAGGTGGAAGGCCAGCGGGCTGCCGACCAGTGCCGTGTCGACGCAGGTCATCCCCTCGAGCTCCCCGTCGAGGGGTTGCAACGCATCCACCTGCCCCGTCAGGGGGTTGGTGATCGCCAGGCTGTACAGGTGGGCGCCGTCACCCACGGCCAGCCCCTCCTGGAGGCTCACCGCACCGCGGGCCACGACGGGCCCGTCCTCCGGGACCTCCAGGACACGCACCGCACCACCGAGCGCTGCGACGCCCCCATCGACCGCGGCCAGTCGGTCGACGTCGCGCAGTGCCGCGACCGCGCGCACCGGCCCCACCCGCTGCTCGAGCTCCCCCACCGCGTCCTCGACGGCCACCCGGTCCTCCGGGGCCAGGTCCCCCAGCGCCCCGGTCACCGCCGCGGCGGAGCCCGTGTCCGCGAGGGCGGCCCCGGTGAGCACCTCGCCCACCGCGATGGGCTCCGGCGCGATCGTGTCGCAGGCCGAACGGGCGAACAGGGCACCACTGACCACACCGAGGACCACCAGGCCGACCATCGCAGCGCCCGCGACCAGCAGGGTCCGCCGGTCGGCGGCCATGGGATCCTCGGTCGGGGCACCGGGAGAGAGCTGACGGCGGGGATCGCGGGCCACGGCTCAGTTCCGCCCGGGACGTTGCGGTGCCGCGAGCTGGGTCAGTGCCCGGTCGATGTCCTGGTGGTGCTTGAGGGCCACGTTGATGGTCGCCCGCAGGGTCTCCTCGTCCACGGTGCCGAAGCCCAGGGCCAACAGCGTGCGCGCCCAGTCCAGGGTCTCCGACACCGACGGCGGCTTGCGCAGCTCCAGCTGCCGGAGCGAGCGCACCACGCGGACGAGCTGGTCGGCCATCGTGTCGGGGATCTCCGGCACCCGGGAACGGACGATGGCCCGTTCCCGTTCCACGGTCGGGTAGTCGATGTGGAGGTAGAGGCAGCGCCGCTTGAGCGCCTCGGAGAGCTCGCGGGTGCCGTTGGAGGTGAGCACGACGAAGGGCTGGCGGGAACCGGTGACGGTGCCGAGCTCGGGGATCGTCACCTGGAAATCCGACAGGATCTCCAGCAGCAGGGCCTCGAACTCGAGGTCCACCTTGTCGACCTCGTCGATCAGCAGCACGCTGTAGCGGGGGTTGCGCAGGGCGTGGAGCAGGGGGCGTTCCAGGAGGTAGTCCTCGCTGAACAGGTCGTCCTCGACCTCGTCCCAGGCCTCCCCTCCCCCGGCCTCACCGCCGCGGGCGTGGGTGATGCGCAGCAGCTGCTTGCGGTAGTTCCACTCGTACAGCGCCTTGGCCTCGTCGAGCCCCTCGTAGCACTGCAGGCGCACGAGCTCCGCGTCGCGGGCCGCGGCCACGGCCTTCGCCAGTTCGGTCTTGCCGACCCCGGCAGGGCCCTCGACGAGGATGGGCTTGCCCAGCCGCTCGGCGAGGAAGACGATCGTCTCGATCGCGGTGTCGACGAGGTAGCCGGCCGCCTCCAGGCGCGCGCGGACGTCCTCCACCCCGGCGAAGTCGGGCGACACCAGCGGACTCCTCACCGTGCCCGACATCCGCGGGCCGCTCGGCTCGCGCGAGGCTACGCCACCCCCGCACCCGGCGACCACCCGGCCGGGGTCATGCGCACGCGGGTGACTACGGTGCCCCTCCCAGGCCGTGAGCCCACGGCGCACACCGGCACAGGAGGCCCCCTATGCAGGCGATCCGGCTGAAGCGACCCGGCGGGCCGGAGGTCCTCGAGCTCACCGAGATCCCCGAGCCCGAACCCGGGCCCGGGGAGGTGCTCGTGGCCGTGGCCGCGGCAGGGGTGAACTTCATCGACATCTACCAGCGCTCGGGGGCCTACGACATCGACCTGCCCGGCGGCCTCGGGCTGGAGGGCGCCGGCGAGGTGGTCGCCGTCGGCTCTGACGTGACCACACGCCAGGTCGGTGACGTGGTCGCCTGGGCGGGCACACGGGGTTCCTACGCCACCCACGTGTGCGTACCGGCCGACCGCTGCGTCCGGGTCCCGGCGGGGGTGACACCGGAGCAGGCCGCGACCGTGATGCTGCAGGGCATGACCGCACACTTCCTGACCCACTCCACGGCCACCCTGCGCGAGGGTGAGACGGTCCTGGCCTACGCCGCCGCTGGTGGTGTCGGACGGCTGCTGGTCCAGCTCGCCGTGCGTCGCGGTGCCCGGGTGCTGGCTGCCACCTCGACGCCGGAGAAGGCTGCGCAGGTCCGCGCGCTCGGTGCCGAGGAGGTCCTGCTGTACCGGGACGTGGACGTCCCCCGCACGGTCCGGGAGCTGACCGGCGGGGAGGGCGTGGGCGTGGTCTACGACTCCGTCGGCGCCGCGACCTTCGAGGACTCCCTGCGCAGCTTGCGCCCGCGCGGGTTGCTGGTGGTCTACGGGGCGTCCTCGGGACCCGTGCCGCCGATCGACCTGCAGGTGCTCAACGCCCATGGATCGCTCTACCTGACGCGACCGTCGCTGTTCCACCACGTGGCATCGACCGATGAGCTCGAGTGGCGCGCGTCGAGCGTGCTGGAGCAGGTCCGCACCGGCGCGCTGGCGCTGGCGGTCCACGACCGCTACCCCCTGGCCGAGGTGGGACGCGCCCATGAGGACCTGGCGTCGGGTACCACCACCGGCAAGCTGCTGGTCCTGCCATGACCACCGAGCACGGCGCCCAGGGCGGCGACGTCGACACCCCGGCCATCCGGGCTGCCCGCGCCGCCGGCGTCGCCTTCGAGGTCCGGCGTATCGAGCGGCCCCGCAGCCTGGAGGAGGCGGCTGCACGCTACGGCATCCCGCCGCAGCGCCTGCTCAAGACCCTCGTCGTGCGCCTCGCCGCCGGACGGTACGTCCTGGTGCTGGTGCCGGGGCCCGCGCAGCTCTCCTGGCCGAAGCTGCGGGCCCACCTCGGTGTCTCGCGTCTGTCACTGCCCGACGCCGAGGAGGCGCGGGCGGCGACGGGCTACGAACGCGGCACCATCACACCCTTCGGCGCGCAGGGCGGCTGGCCCGTGCTGGCCGACGCGTCGATCCGTGGCGCCGGCACGGTCACCATCGGCGCCGGGGCCCACGGCGTGTCCCTGCAGATGGATGCCGACGCGCTGCTGGCCACCGTCGACGCCGAGGTGGCTGCGCTCACCTGATCGCACCAGGCCTCCCCCGCAGCATGATCACCGTGCTCCGGCAGGGTCCCGACATCGACCCCACGGTGACGGCGAGGTGGTGATCGCCGCCGGCCCGCCCGCGCACGACGTAGCGCCCCCGGCCGAGCGGCTCCACCCGACCGGTGGAGCTGGTGACCTGCACCGGCGTGCCGCGCCACGCCGAGGTCACCGCGAGCTCGACCACCAACATGCCGGTGAGCACCCGTGCGACGCCTGCAGGCGAGCCACCGGCCGAGGCGTCGGTGTGGGGGAAGGCCTCGGCCACGGCCTCGTACTGGGTCACGGTCGGCGAGAAGTCGGGCCGAAGCGTCGCGCCACGCAGCTCGAGCGCCAGCAGGTCCAGGGGGCCGAGCGGCTGGGACCACGCGTCATCCAGGTGGATCACCCGCGACCAGACGTGCCCCTCGGCAGCGCGCTGTCCCTGTCCACCAGCTCCCATCCGACATCCCCCTGCTCCCCGGCCCCCACCCGTCGTGACCCGCTCGGACGGTAGGTCCGCCTGGCGGCCGGTCGGAGGCGGTGTCCACCTACCACGCCATGCGCGGCGCGCTCGTCTCCACACCGTCGTGGCGTCCCGGCGCGCGCAGCACCGACGGGCGCAGCCGGGATCCTCCGAGGTCGTCGCACCATCGCCTACGGTCCCCTTCCCGTCCCCGCGGGGCGTGGGGTCGACAGCGAGCGAGGAGGCCGCGGTGCGCGCCATCAGGATCACGCAGTTCGGGGGACCCGAGGTGCTGCAGCTGGTCGAGGACGAGCCCGATCCGACACCGCCGCCCGGCACGCAGCTGCTGGAGATCACCGCCGCCGGCGTCAACTACGCCGACACCCACCAGGCCGAGGACACCTACCTCGCACCGGCCAGCCTGCCGATGATCCCCGGCGCCGAGGCGGTGGGACGGCTGGCGGACGGTCGCCGGGTGGTGGCGCTACTCGCCGGTGGTGGGTACGCCGAGCGTGCCGTCGTCTCCCCGGCGGTCGCCTTCGAGGTCCCTGACGCGGTGACCGACGGTGCCGCCCTGGCACTGGTGCTCCAGGGCACCACGGCCTGGCACCTGCTGCGCACCAGCGCCCGGATCACGCCCGGTGAGTCCGTGGTGGTGCTCGCCGCGGCCGGCGGCGTCGGCACCTTGGCGATCCAGCTCGCCCGGCGCTTCGGGGCCGGCAGGATCATCGCCGCCGCCTCCACCGAGGAGAAGCGCCAGCTGGCCACCGAGCTGGGCGCGGACGTCGCGGTCGACTCCCGCAGCGACGACCTCAAGGGAGCGCTCGAGGAGGCCAACGGCGGCAAGGTCGACGTGGTGCTCGAGATGGCCGGCGGCCGTACCACCGACCAGTGCATCGCCGCGCTCGCGCCCTTCGGCCGCTGCGTCGTCTACGGCATGGCCTCGCGCCAGGCGCCGAGCCCCATCGACCCGGGGATGCTGATCGGACGCAGCCGGGGGGTGATCGGCTTCTGGTTGGCACACGCCATGCAGGACCCCGCCCGTCACCTCGCCACCCCGATGCAGGAACTGCTGGAGCTGACGCTGGCCGGCGCGCTCACCCCGGTGGTGGGTGGCACCTATGCGTTGTCGGAGGCCGCCGCAGCCCACCGCGACCTGCGGGAGCGCCGCACCGTGGGCAAGCTGGTCCTCGACCCGGCCCGCTGAGGAAGCTCTCAGCAGCCTGCCAGGTCCGCTTCAGGTTGGTGGTGCACCGTCACTGTCGACGGGCGGCGCATCTGCCCGCCGGATCCGACGCTTCCGCGGCTACCCTTGCACGCAGGCTCGGGTCCGGATATCCAGCAACCCGACCAGGAGCGACGACATGATCCACCTCTCACGCTGGCGCACCGTCACCGCGACCGCCGCGTCCGTCGCGATCGCCGCGGGCGCCTTCGGCATCGCCACCGCCGTCTCCGGCCCGAACGAGGCGACGCCGATCGAGCTCGCCGCCGAGCCCACCGGCGACGCAGCCCTCGACAACCTCCAGGTCGTTCCTGCGCCCTTCGCGACCCAGGACCGTGCAGCCGACTCGGCGGACCCGACGGACAGTGCCGAGCCGAGCCCGGAGCCCAGCCCGGAGCCCAGCCCGACCCAGGACTCGGGCGAGAGCGCGCCCGACGACGAGGTATCGAACGACTCGCCCAGCGACATCGCCGATCAGGCAGACATCGCCTCCGCGCGACCTGCCGCAACGCAGCAGGAGAGCCCCGAAGAGGGCAGCCCGAGCCCGATGTCGGTGTCGGAGGAGTCGGTGTCCGAGGAGTCGGCGGCCTCTCCAGAGGAGGGGGAGGAGGACGTCGACGCCGAAGAGGCCCTGGTATCCGAGGTGTCGATGTCCGCAGAGGAGCTCTCCGAGGAGGACGAGTCGATCTCCGCAGAGGAGCTCTCCGAGGAGGACGAGTCCATCTCCGACGAGGAGCTCTCCGAGGAGGACGAGTCGATCTCCGACGAGGACGACTGACGCCTCCCACGGCGCGCCGCGCTCACCGTCCGTCGATGAGCGCGGCCGCCCGGTCGATCCGTGCCGCCACCTGCAGCGGCCAGTCGTCGCCCTGAGCGCGGTGTGCGCTGGTCGCCAGGCCCAGCCAGGAGGCGGCGGTGGCGCGTGCGAGGTCGTCGGGGTCGACGACCTCGGCGTAGGCGTCCCGGACCCGTGCGGCGTAGGCCGCCGCACGGGGGGCACTGGCCGCATCGATGCTGCCCAGGACCTCGATGTGGGCCACCAGGTTGCCCGCATCGTGGGCGAGGTAGCCCTGGCCGGCGCCGTCGATGTCCAGCATGCCGGTGACCGCTCCGTCGGTCCCCAGCAGGAGCTGGCCGGCGTGGAGGTCCCCGTGGACCCCGACCAGGGGCGCGTCGATGGCGGCAGCCGCCGCGGCCAGGGCCGCGATCTCCTCCGCGCGGTCGGGGAGCAGTTCGGCGAGCAGCGGGACATGGCGCACCGGATCGGCGAAGGCACGGGGGTCGCGGCGGCCGTCGACGCCGCTGGCGGCGATGCGGGTGGACAGCTCCACGAGGGCCGCCGGGTCCGGCACGGGAGCACCCGCCCGGAGGGCTGCGCCCAGGGTCGGACCCGCCAGCGCCTCGAGCGCCACGATCCCCTGCTCCGGTGCGACCCCCAGCAGCGTCGGGACCGGCAGTGCCGCCCGGGTCAGCTGGCGGTGTCGTCGGGCGACCGATCCCGCACGCGCGGGGGAGAGCACCTTCATGTAGAGCACCCGACCCGAGCTCGGACCGTGCAGTTGGACCTCGACCACCGCCCGCCGGGTGGGGCGGTAGGCGCGGGTCTTCAGCGTGACGTCCCCCGGGGGGCCACCCAGGGTGTCGAGCAGCTCGCGGACACGATGCGCGGCGACCGCCGAGGCGAGCCCGGGCAGGTAGGGGTCGTGGGGGAAACGCCACACCGCCGCCTCGCGGGGCCCGTCGGTCAGCACCAGGGCACCCTCGGGGTAGCCGCGCACATCGAGGTGGGTCACCAGCACGACCCGGTGGCGTCGCTCCTCGACCTCGAGGACGGCATCGTGCAGCACCGAGCGGCTGCGGCCGGGGCGGTGGTGGATGCTGCGCAGCCGCGTCTCCACCAGCTGCGCCCCTGCGGCGCGCGCCGCAGCGGTCAGCACGGCCCGTTCCTCGCTGTCACGCAAGGGTGTCGGCTCCACGCTCGCTCCTCCTGTACGCGGCCTGTACGCGGTCTGTGCGCGGCCGGTGCGCGGCGCGGGCAGGATGCCGCCGCAGCGTGAGCGCCTGCTGAGCACCAGCTGAGGGAACCTTCAGGTTGGCCCACCCTGGCGTGCCGTCGGGCACACTCAACCCCATGAACGTGCTCCTGGTCGAGGATGAACCCCGCATCGCCTCCTTCGTGGAGCGCGGTCTGCGCGCGGAAGGGTTCACCGTCCAGCACGCCGGTGACGGTGCATCCGGGTACGCCCTGGCATGCGACGAGGCCGTCGACCTGGTGATCCTCGACCTGACGTTGCCACAGCAGTCCGGCGAGGAGGTCCTCGTCAAGCTCCGGCAACGTCGACCGGACGTCCCCGTGATCGTGCTGACCGCCAAGGACGCGATCGACGACCGCGTGCGCAACCTCAACGCCGGTGCCGACGACTACCTCACCAAACCCTTCAGCTTCGCGGAGCTGCTGGCACGGGTCCACGCCCGCCTGCGTGCACGCGACCAGGGCTCCAGCGACGCGCTCGAGGTCGGCGAGGTGCGGCTCGACCTGCGGCGCCGCAGCGTGCAGGTCGATGGCCGTGAGGTGGACCTGACCGCCCGCGAGTTCGCCCTGCTCGAGACCCTGCTGCGCCATGCGGGGCAGGTCCTCTCCCAGGTGCAGCTCATGGACCGCGTGTGGGGCTACGACTTCGAACCGGGTTCCAACGTCGTCGAGGTCTACGTCGGCTACCTGCGCCGCAAACTGGGTCGGCACCGGATCGAGACCGTGCGGGGTGCCGGCTACCGCTTCGTCGCATGAGGCGCCCCGCATGGGCACGACGACCCGAGCGATCACCGACCCGGTGGCTGCGTGTTCGGGTGCCCCTGACGGCCATGGTGGTGCTGGCCGTCAGCCTGGCGGTCGCCGCCGTGCTCGCCTACGAGCTGCTGCTCGAGGACGGCAGCAGGGACATCGACGTGGTCATCGCCCGGGAGCAGGAACGTTTCGAGCGCTCCACCGCTGCGCTCGTGGCGGAAGCTCGCGCCGCGGACCCGCAGATCTCCGACCGCGCCGCGCTGGAGCTCGCGGTGCGACGTTTCCTCGAGCTCAACCCGAGCACGCCGTCCTACTGGACGATCGTCACCTTCACCGACGGGCAGCGGCTGGCGGCCAGCAACGGACCACCCGAGCTCGCGGCGCCCTTCGCCGAGCGCACCCTGCCGGCGGGTGCGCTCAACCGTCGCGAGACGCTGGACACCGGTACCGCCGCCGGCGAGATCCGGACGTCCAGCGTGCCGGTCCTGCTCGGTGGGGAGCGCCTCGCGACCCTGCAGATCGTCTCCCCGCTGGCGCCGGTGCGTGCCGAGGCGCGCGAGGCGGCCGGGATCGTGGCCGCCGCCGCGGGGGCCTCGCTGCTCGTCGGTGGGGTGCTCCTGACCGCGACGCTGTGGCGGGCCCTGGCACCCCTGGGGGCGCTGGCGGTCGCCGCCCGCTCCACGGAGCTGCGCCGCTTCGACGCACGCGTGGAGGTCCCCGACTCCGACGACGAGGTGGCGGTGCTCGCCGCCGAGTTCAACACCATGCTGGATCGGCTCGCGGACGCCACCGCCGAGCAGCAGCGGTTCCTCGCCAGCGTCGGCCACGAGCTGCGGACCCCGATCACCATCGCGAGGGGCCACCTCGAGCTGCTGAGCACCCTCGACCGCGGTGATCCGGCAGCGGTCACCGAGACCACCGAGATCGTGCGCGACGAGCTCGGGCGCATGGGCCGGCTGGTGGAGGATCTCATGACCTTCGCGCGCATCAGCACCGAGGACTTCGTCCGCCCGGAGCCGCTCGACCTGGTCGCCTGGTTCGAAGCGCTGGAGATCAAGCTCGCCGGCACGGGTCTCGGTGCCCAGGTACGCATCCTGCCGCCACCACCGGCCACGCTGCAGGCCGACCCCGACCGGCTCGCCCAGGCGGTGCTCAACCTCACCACCAACGCCGCCGTGCACAACCCCGCGGGCACGCGGATCACGATCGCAGCGGACCTGGAGCCGCAGCAGCAGCGGCTGCGGATCGCGGTGCTCGACGACGGCGAGGGCATCGATCCCGCGATCCGCGACGTGGTCCTCGACCCCTTCGTACGCGCCGGGAAGGCCCGCGATTCCACCGGCCTGGGACTGTCGGTGGTGCACGCCGTGGTCACGGCCCACGGCGGAGAGGTGGAGGTGGACTCCGATCACGAGGGCACCTGCATCAGCCTGCACCTCCCCTGGACACCCACCGCTGAGGACACCGATCTGCTCGGCGACGTGCCGGCACCCCTGCACCCGGGACCGGCCGGGGAGCGGTCCACGACCGAGGACCACGGCGCGCCCGGGATGGACGCACCCGGCCGGCATCACGTCGCTGCGCTCCAGCCACATCCTCCACATGACCGCACGGAGGTGGACTAGATGGACACCCCACGGCGCTGGCAAGTGGCCAGCGTGGCCACCGCCGTCGCCGGGCTCGGCATCGGGACCCTGCTCATCGGGCGCTCGCCCGGGGTGGATGTCGCATCGATCGACCTCGACGCGAGCACCGTCACCGCCCCGGCAGGTCCATCGGTCGAGGACGCGTTCCGCCCGTCCCCGGAGATCGTGGCACCCGTGATCCGTGAGGACCTGCTCAGCCCCGGCCCCGAGGAGCGAGCGAGCTCCCCGACGCCTGCAGCGCCCGGGCCGACGGCGGGTCTCGGGGATGTGGACGAGGTGTCGGTTGCCAGCCTGGCGAGCCCGGAGGGAACGGCCGCGGACGACGCCGACGACGACGCCGACGACGACGCAGACGACACAGACCACCGGGCCGACGACGCCGCCGAGGACGACGACGCGGACGACGCCGACGACGACGCCGACGACGCGGAGGGGCTTGACGACCCGACCTCGATCGACTCCGACGACTGAGTGTGCCGACCGTCACCTGCGCTCAGCCAAGCACCACCAGATCGTCGCGGTGGATCACCTCACGGG
>JAWLFQ010000088.1:0-10165 GCA_041685505.1 Nitriliruptoraceae bacterium | reverse complement strand
CCTGGCGAGCACCTTCGCCGAGGACGCCGACTACCTGCGCGACCATGACGACGACCCGCATGCGCTCCCCGACTTCAGCGCCATCAGCCCCGAGCTGACCCGTGAGTGGCGGGGCCTTCGGCTGTGGCTGCCGCTCACCCTGCACGGGACCGATGCCTTCGCGGTCGCCCTGGACGAGGCGTTGGATCTGGCCGCGTGGGCGGCAGCGCAGCTCGACGACGAGCCGGGTATCGAGGTCGTGTCACCGCCGCAGCTGAGCATCCTCACCTTCCGGTTGCGCGGCAGCGACGCGCTCCAGGACGCCGCGCTGGCGCGGATCCACGCCGACGGCCACGTGCGACTCTCGAGCACCGTGATCGATGGTCGGGTCGTGCTGCGGCTGGCCGTGCTGTCGCACCGCACCACCGCGGACACCGTGGCCCGCGCCGTCGACCTGATCCGGGCTGCAGCCCGGGAGCTGGCTCAGGGCAGCTGTCCGGCGTAGGCCAGGGCACGACGCACCAGCCGGCCGTGCCCGGACGACATCTCGTCGGCGATGGAGGGGTCGACCGCCTCCGCGGGCGACAGCCACGCGAGGTCGAGGGCGTCCTGTGCCGGGGCACACTCGCCATCGCAGGGCACCAGGTACCCCAGCGCCACGGCGTGCTGGCGGGGGTCGTGGAAGCCCGAGCGGTCCGGTTCGGGGAAGTACTCCGCCACGGTGAAGGGTGCGACCCCCGTGGGGATGCGCGGGTCGGACTCCGGGCCGAGGTCCTTGGTGAGGTGGCGCCACAACGCATCCCGGAGGGACTCGCCGTAGAGCACGCGCCCGGAGACCACGGCCCGTGACACGGCGCCGTCGGCCTGGGCCCGCAGCAACAGACCCACCTTGGTGATGGCGCCGAGGTGGTCGACCCGCACCGGGACCGCTTCCACGTAGACCATGGGGATCTCGCCGCGGACGGCGTCGAGACGGTCCTGGGGGAGCCAGCGTGGGTCGGACTCGAGGGTCTCGTTACCAGGCATGGGTTCTCCTGTGGGCGCGTCGGCACCAGCAGGTGCCGACGCCTCCTGCGCTCGACAGGACCGACGCGGCGAGCCGGCGGCGCGGATCAGCGCTCGTAGGTGCCGATCACGCGGTTCTGCTCGATGATGTCGTCGCCGTAGGTGTCGAGGAACTCGCGACGTGAGGGCGTGCCCTCCACCTTGCGTCCGAGGGCGTAGATCCAGAAGTAGTAGTGGTGGACGCCGTGACCTTCGGGCGGCTGGGGGCCGCCGTAGCCCGTGGCACCGAAGTCGTTGGGGCCGGGCCGGTACACACGGTCGGCATCAGCGGGCAGTTCGGTGACGTCGGCGGGGATGCCGTACAGGGTCCAGTGGGTGAAGCCGTCGGGCAGGGGCGCGTCGGGGTCGTGGCAGATCAGGGCGAGCTCGACCGCCTCGTCCGGTACCCCATCGATCAGCAACGAGGGCGCCTCGTTCTCCCGGTCGTTGGCGTGCCGGTCCTCCAGAGGACCGCCGGGAGTGAACTCCCGGCTCGAGATGGCCAGGTCCTCGATGTGCAGTCCCACGGTGGATCTCCTCCCTTGATCGCGCTCGTCACGTGCTGGTCAGCCTCGACCGTAGGCGACCCGGGCGGCGAGTGCCCGGCCGAAGGAAGGCGGCCGGTTGGTCGATGGCACCACCGACGCGGTTGACTGCAGGCACGCGTCGGACCCCTCAGCGCGCCGTCGCACCGAGGAGCGTCCATGCCGAGGTTGCCACCTCCCGCCGGATCTCCGGGCGAGGGGGAACCGCCGCCGCGTCGCCGCGCCGCCTCCACGGAGCTGCCGGCGCCGCGGTCGTCAACGGCCGTGACGCTGCTGGCCGCCAGCACCCTGACGGTGATGGCACCCACCATCGTGGCCCCGGCACTGCCGTCGATCGCCCGGGCCTTCGCCGACGCGCCCTCGGTGGAGGTACTCGTGCCGCTCGTGCTGACGCTGCCGGCGCTGGTGATCGCCGTCACGGCGTCGGCCGTGGGTGTGGTGGTCGACCGTCTCGGCCGCCGACCCGTGCTGATCGCCGGCATCGTGCTCTACGGGGTGACCGGCGGGACGGGCCTGGTGGTGACCGGCCTGCCGGCGCTGCTCGCCGGCCGGGTCGGGCTCGGCCTGGCCGTCGCGATGGTGCTGACCGCCGTCACCACCGTGATCGGGGACCTGTACCGCGGCGTCGCTCGTGCGCGCATGCTCTCCCGCCAGGCGGCGGCGATGGGGCTGTCCGGCACGCTGTTCACCGTGACCAGTGGACTGCTGGCGGCCACCTCCTGGCGGTGGTCGTTCCTGCTCTACCCCCTGGCGTGGCTGCTGCTGCCGGCGGTGGTGCGTTCGCTGCCCGCTCCGGTGCCGTCCGCCCGACGCCGACGGCGCAGCGCCGCGGCCGGTGTGAGCGCTGTGGTCCCCGGCCCGGGCACCGTCACCGCACACGGGTGGCAGCGCGATCAGACGCCGATGCGCCGTGCCGCCATCCTGGTGGTCGCGGTGAGCATCACCCTGCTGCTCGGCGTCCAGGTGGTGTTCTACCTGCTGCCCGTCCAGCTGCCCTTCGTGCTGGAGGAGGTGTTCGGCCTCGGCCCCGCCCGTACCGGACTCCTGGTGGCGATCCCGCCCCTGGCCTACGCCGGTGCGTCGCTGCTGGCGACCCGCTTCGCCACGGATCGGCGCCGGGCCACCGTGCTCGCGGCGGCCACGGCCGTGACGGGCCTCGGCTACCTCGCCATCGGCACGGCCACCACCCTGTGGGCGGTGGCCGCGGGGCTGGTCGTGGGCGGAGCCGGGCTCGGGCTGATCGTCCCGAACCTGGTGGCGTGGGTGGCCGAGGCCGCGCCGGCGCATCTGCGCGGCAGGCTGGTGGGCATCATGACCAGCGCGCTGTTCCTCGGCCAGTTCCTCTCACCGCTGCTGTGGCGACCGGTCGTCGCGACGCTGGGGCGCCAGGGCGCGCTGACGGTCGCGGCGGCCGCGCTGCTGGCGGCCACGCCCCTGGCCCTGGGCCTGGACGCGCTCCGGCGGGTGCGCTAGCGGGCGACCGGGGCAGCGGGATCGTGCTCCCGGCCGTGCGCAACCCCGACCGGACGGCCCCTGTGGGCCGGGCACGCCGCGTGCCATGGTGGAGGGATCCACTCCATGGAGGGGAACTGCGATGATCGTCCTCGGACTGATCCTGCTGCTGCTCGACATGTTCCTGCTGGAGACGGGGATCCTGGCGACGATCGGGTGGATCCTGATCGCCGTCGGGCTCGTCCTCCTGGTCATCGGCGCGCTCGGACGCACCGTGGGGCCACGTCGCTTCTACTGGTGACGTCCGATGACGCCGCTGCGGTGACGTCCGCCGGCCCGCCCGGGCCGTTCCCGGGCGGGCCGGCGGACGGGTGCACCTCAGTACAGGAACATCGGCTTGCCGGCGACCTGGCGCAGCTTCGGCTTGTAGGCCTCGCTGTCGTAGAGGGCATCGATGTCGACGCGGCGTGCGCCCTCGCCGGTCGCGGTGATGGGCACGTTGGTGTAGGTGCCGCTGCGCAGCGCCACCATGCGACCCTTCTGGCCCTCCACGGCGAGGTCGGCCGCCATCACGGCGTAGTTGATGGCCACCATCAGGTCGAGCGAGTCGGGGCGGCCCGAGCGCATCAGGTAGCCGAGCTGCTGGGTGATGATGTCCTCACCCGTCAACTCCTTGATCATCGCCCCGGTGGTGTCACCGATCCCGCCGAGCTTGCGGTGCCCGAAGGCGTCCTCCTCACCGGAGAGATGGATGTCCCCGCCGGTGTAGGTCGCTCCCTCGGAGACGGTCACCATCGCGTAGTTGGAGGGGCTGCGGCGCTTGTCCTCCATCAGCAGGGCGGCGAGGCGCTCGGGGTCGAAGGGGACCTCGGAGATGACGGCGCGGTCCACCGAGGCGAGGTAGGCCGCGATCAGCGAGGTCTCCCCGGAGTAGCGACCGAACAGCTCCACCACGGCGATGCGTTCGTGGGATCCCGTCGAGGTCCGCAGCTGATGGATGAACTCCACGGACCGCGTCACCGCGGTGGAGAACCCGATGCAGTAGTCGGTGCCGTGGACGTCGTTGTCCATGGTCTTCGGGATCGCGATGACCGGGAAGCCCTCCTCGTGCAGTCGCAGCGCGAAGGAGAGGGTGTCATCCCCCCCGATCGGGATCATGGCATCGATGCCGAGGTGCTCGAGCACCCTGAGGGTGTGCTCGGTGAAGTCGTGGGGACCATCGCCGAGAGCCTGCTCCTTGAGGAAGTGGGGGAGCTCCTTGTCGCGGACACGTTGCGGGTTGGTGCGTGAGGTGTGCAGGAAGGTCCCGCCGGTGCGGTCGATGGTGCGCACGACGTTGAGGTCGAGGTCGATCACGCAGCGCTCGGCGGAGGCCTCCGGATCCTCGAGGTCGTACTCGAGCAGCCCGGCCCAGCCACGCCGGAAGCCGACGACCTCGTGGCCGTCGTAGATCACGCGGTCGACGACCGCCTTGATGCAGGGGTTGAGTCCGGGGACGTCGCCGCCGCCGGTCAGGATGCCGATCCTCACGTGGATGCCTCCATGGTGGTCGCGTGCGCGCGACGCTAGCGGGCCGCGGCGGACGACGACGGGGGCCGCTGACCGTCCCTAGGCTGGCGCGGCCGTGGGCCGTGCAGGGCCGGCGGTCTGCGCCGGCCGTTGTGGTCGGGCGTGGACCCTGACGGGCAACGAGGTGGTCGTGGCGGATGCGATAGGGGCGGTGGTGGTCGCCACGGGCGTGCTCGGCGTGATGGGGGTGCTCGTGGCCACCTTCGCCGGTGGCATCGCCCAGGGCACCGTGGGCTTCGGCGCGGCCTTCGCGACGGTCCCCGCGCTGGCGTTGACCCTCCCCGAGCTACTGCCCGGCGCGATGCTCGTGGCGGCCCTGCCCCTGACCGTGCTGATGGCGTGGTTGGAGCGGCGGCAGCTCGACGTGGCGACCGCGCGGCGGTTGATCCTCGGCCGCCTCCCCGGCCTCGGGCTCGGCACGGCGGTGGTCGTGGTCGTGGACGTGCGCTGGTTGACCGCGATCGTGGCGGTGATCCTGCTCGCCGCGGTGGCCGTGTCGGCCTCCGGCTGGCGCGTGAGGGTCACCCCGCGCCGCGAGTTCCTCGCCGGTGTCGCATCGGGGTTCACGGGCGCGGCGACCGCGCTCGGCGGGCCGCCGCTCGCGATCCTGTACCGCCACCACGATCCCGGCGTCCTGCGGCCGACGCTGTCGGTGGTGTGGGCCGTTGGGATCGTGCTCACCCTCACCGCCCTCGGCGTCACCGGGAGCTTCACCGCACTCCAGGCGAGCGTCGGGGTGACGCTCGCGGTGGTGCTGCTCCTGGGCCTGCTGGTCGGCCGCGTGGTCGTACGCCGCGTGCCGGTCGAGCGGATCCGCACCGCCATCCTGGCGTGGGCGGGGGTAGGCGGTGCAGCGGCGCTGGTACGCGCGCTGTTCGGGTGAGGTGACCGCAGGACCGCCGGGACCTGCACCGCACGATCCGCGACTGCCGCACGTGGCCTCGCCGGGTGAAGGGTGGCGCACGCGAGGACGCCCCGGCGTCCGTTGCCAGACGTCCGGGGCGTCGCGTCGTGTCCCACGTGCCTGTCGGTGTGGGACCTGGCTCCCCGTGCCCATCGGGCCGGTCCTCGCGGACCGCTCCCGTGGGACGGCGACCGCCCGGGAGGGCGGCGGGACGGGCCTCGCGGCCCGTCCCGGCCGTCGGTGGTCGGTTCGCCGTGTCCGAGCACGGCATCCTCCGCCACCTCGATGTCGTCGGCTCGGGACACCTCGCGGTGTCCGTCGCTCAGCCGACATCGTCGCGGTCCTCGGGACCGCAGGGGTCCCTCGGTCAGCCGCCGCGCCGCGCGGCATCGCCACCTCTCGGCGGCCATGACACCCGGGCCACGACCCGTGCCTCCTCGCGAAGGCCCGTTCCGCCAGGACGTCCCGCTGCGTCGGGGCGTCCCACCGACGTGGACGGTGCAGCGCCCACCCCGGTCGACGGACGATCTCGCGACCGTCCGCTCGGTGGCCATCCCCTCGCGGGGACGTTCCGCCGCGGGCCCGGCACGTGCCCGGTTCCCGTGACGGTGGGCCGGAGCCCACCACCTGCACCTGGTGCCTCTGCACGAAGCTCCCGGTGACCGATCAGGGATCCGCAGTCCGTTCCCGACCGGCGAGAGCAACGCTACGCCGATGGGTGCAGGGTTGTCCAGAGGTAACCGCCAGTTCACAGGCAGGTCACAGGATGTCCACCGTTCATCCCCAGCTCCTCCACAGATCCTGTCACGGCGGGCGCACACCGCATCGGCCATGGCGCGCTGTGGACCGGACGCGTGTGAGCGTGCGTCTGGCCGGCCGCCGCCGTGTGAGGGCTGCGCAGTAGCATCCGCGGCCCGCGGAACGTGAGGAGACGGGTGCCGAACCCTTTCGACGACCTCACCGTCGGCGCGGCCGCCCTGCCCGCCAGTGCCAACCCCTTCCGTCCGGGGATGGGGCGTATCCCGCCCGACTTCGGCGGCCGGGAGGACGCCCTGCTCAGGGCGCGCATCGTGGTCGAGCAGCTGACGGCGGGCACTTCCCCGGAGTTCGTCCTCTACCGCGGTGTGCGCGGCGTGGGCAAGACCGCGTTGCTCGCCTACGTCCGGCAGCGGGCCCGTGAGCTGGGGTTGGCCACGATCCACGTGGAGGCCGATCGCGACGACACCGAGCTGGCACGGGCCACCTCGGTGCTGCTGCGTGGCGTCGCGGACTTGGCGTCGACCGCCGGCGCCGACCCATTGGCGGGTCTGGCGGTGGTCCGCGACGGCGAGGACGGTCCCCGTCTCAGCGGGCGTTCCGACCCCGAGACCTTCGAGGCGCTGGTCGGCGACGTGGGCGAACTGGCCGCCCGGCACGGCCGCGGGGTGCTGTTGACCATCGACGAGGTCCACGAGGCAGGTGACGTGCTGCTCGGCCCGCTGCTGCGCGCCGCGCACCGCGCCGCGCAGGACGACCGTCCCCTCGGTGTCCTGCTGTCCGGCCTGCCGACCGCCGCGGAGAACCTCTTCGACGAGGGGCAGACCTACACCGAACGGCTCGCCCGGGTCGACCTCGGCCTGCTCGGCGCCGCCGGTACCGCCGAGGCCATCAGGCGGCCCTTCCAACGGGTGGCGGACGCCGAGGTGGACCAGGCGGTGGTCGAGGCGGTCCACGACGCCTCGGGTGGCTACCCCTGGTTCGTGCAGCTGTGGGGAGAGGCGCTGTGGGACCTGGCGACCGATCCCGTCCGCATCGAGCTCCCCGTGGCCAGGGCAGCGGGTGCCCGGGTACGGGTCAGGGTCGACGACTTCTACGCCACCCGCTGGCGTCGGGTGCCATCCGGACGTGCGCGGCTGCTGGTCCAGGCGCTCGCCGAGCAGGGCGGCGAGGCAGCCATCGGCGATCTGCTCGAGGTGGTCGAGATCACCCACCAGGCGGCGTCACCGGCACGGCGCGCGCTGCTCGACCTCGGGATCTGCTGGACGCCCGCCCGTGGTCGCCTGGCCTTCAGCGTGCCCGGCTTCGAGCGTTGGGTCCTGTCCACCCGACCCCTGGAGGCCTGACCGGCTCCCGCGGCCGGTGGCCGTGTGCGCCCGCGGCCGGTGGCCGTGTGCGCCCGCGGTGGGCAACGGGCTCACTAGCCTTGGTGGTGATGGAGCCCATCCCCCCACCCCGCTTCGAGGAGCTCGTCGGTGCAGCGCTGGACGGCGTGCCCGAGGAGCTGTGGTCGCGGTTCGACAACGTGGTCGTGCTCGTGCAGGACGCCCACGAGGACGAACCGGAACTGCTCGGCATCTACGACGGCATCCCCCTGACCGAACGCGACGAGTACAGCGGCGTGACCCCCGATGTGATCCGGATCTTCCGGCTACCGCTGTGCGCGATGGCCGAGGACGCCGAGGAGCTCGTCGAGGAGATCTACGTCACCGTCGTCCACGAGTTCGCGCACCATCTCGGCATCGACGACGATCGCCTCCACGAGCTCGGCTGGGCCTGAGCGAGCGCGACCCCACCCGGGTCACCACCCGACGCGCCGCCCACCCACCCCCACGATCCCGCTACGACCGACCCGGAGGACCCCGGTGACCGACGCTTCCGACAACCCCTCGGCCAAGCCGGACTGCCTCGGCGTGCTGACCAGCGGTGGCGACGCCGCGGGGATGAACGCCGCAGTGCGCGGTGTCGTGCGCACCGCGCTGTCGCTCGGCATCCAGCCCTACCTGATCCACGAGGGCTACGTCGGCATGGTCGCGGGGGGCGATGCCATCATCAAGGCCCGTTCCTCCGACGTCGGTGGCATCCTGCACAAGGGTGGGACCTCGATCGGCACGGCGCGCAGCGAGGAGTTCCGCACCCGCGACGGTCGGCGCAAGGCGGCGCTCAACCTCGTCACCCGTGATATCACCGCGCTGGTCGTGATCGGCGGCGACGGCTCGCTGACGGGCGCGAACCTGCTCTCCAACGAGTGGCCGGAACTGCTCGCCGAGCTGGTCGAGGCCGGCGAGCTCGAGCAGCCCGAGGCCGACGCCCACCCGATGTTGCAGCTGGTGGGCATCGTCGGCTCGATCGACAACGACATGTTCGGCACGGACATGACCGTCGGGGCCGACTCGGCACTGCACCGCATCACCGAGGCCCTCGACGCGCTGCACTCGACCGCCTCGAGCCACCAACGGTCCTTCGTCATCGAGGTGATGGGGCGCAACTGCGGGTACCTCGCCCTGATGTCGGCCCTGGCCACCGGCGCGCAGTGGGTCTTCATCCCCGAACGGCCGCCACAGACCGCCAGCTGGGAGGAGACGCTGCGTCGCACCGTCTCCATGGGTCGTCGGCACGGCCGGCGACAGAACATCGTCGTGGTCGCCGAGGGCGCGCGCGATCGTTACGGCGTCTCGATCACCTCCGAGCGGGTGCGTGACATCCTCTCCGAGGGGCTCGGCGAGGACACCCGGGTGACCATCCTCGGTCACGTCCAGCGCGGTGGCGCGCCCAGCGCCTTCGACCGCATCCTGGGCTCACGGTGCGGCTACCACGCCGTCCACGAGCTGGCGTCGGGTCGGGCGGCCGAGCAGGCACAGCTGGTGGGCATCAGCGAGAACCGCATCGTCACCTCACCGCTGATGGAGGCCGTGGAGCGCACCCGCTCGGTGGCCGGGCTGCTGAAGGAGAAGCGCTACGACGAGGCCATGCAGCTGCGTGGCTCCGGGTTCGTCGAGGCCTACGAGACCATGCGCACCCTGGTGCGCGGCCGTCCCCGCCCACCCGACGAGGACAGCGAGCCGCAGCGGATCGCGATCGTCCACGGCGGCGGCCTGTCGCCGGGGATGAACACCGGGGTGCGCGCCGCCGTGCGCTACATCCTCGATCGTGGCCACATCCCCCTGGCGGTCCAGGGCGGGTTCCCGGGGTTGCGTGACGGCGATGTCACCGAGCTGGGGTGGATGTCGGTGCACGGCTGGGTGTCCCACGGTGGTGCGGAGCTCGGCACCAAGCGTTTCACCCCCGGTCCCGAGGATCTGCCGGCCATCGCCAGGACCATCGCCGAGCAGCGCATCAGCGGGCTGTTGATGCTCGGGACCTTCGACGGCTACGTCGCCGCGGAGGTGCTGCACCGGGCCCGCAAGCGTCATCCTGAGCTCGACATCCCCATCGTGTGCCTGCCGATGAGCATCTCCAACGACATCCCGGCCACGGAGTTCACGATCGGGGCGGACACCGCGCTCAACGCCATCGCGGAGAACCTCGACAAGATCAAGCAGTCCGCGGTGGCCTCCACCCGCGCCTTCGTGGTGGAGGTGATGGGCAAGGAGTCCGGCTACCTCGCGCTGGCCGGTGGTCTGGCCACGGGCGCGGAGTTCGTCTACACGCCCGAGGAGGGCATCACCCTCGACCGGCTCAAGGACGACGTGGAGCAGCTGACCGAGCGCTTCCGCAGCGGCCAGCGCCTCGGCGTCATCATCCGCGGTGAGGGGGCCGACGACGTCTACACGACCGCCTTCCTGTGGGCGCTGTTCGAGAAGGAGGGCGGGGGGCTGTTCGACGTCCGCCAGTCCATCCTCGGCCACGTGCAGCAGGGCGGTGACCCGAGCCCCTTCGACCGCATCCAGGCGACCCGTTTCGCCGTGCGCTGCGT
>JAWLFQ010000087.1:7585-10236 GCA_041685505.1 Nitriliruptoraceae bacterium | reverse complement strand
CGGTGGGTGCATGGTGCGTTGCCAACCGGGATGTGTCCAGCATGGTGGAGCCTGCTGGGGCTGCGCCGGACGCCCGACCACCTCCTTCGTGGCACCTCCTGCTCTACCGTAGGGCCGTCCAACGACCGGTGCTGACGCCGCCGGACAGCCACGGACCTATGGCCGGTCAGGCGCTGCCCCACCCCGTCCACCCGTCCATCACCCCGACCCTGTGCCACACCCGACGAGAAGCGCTGCAGGCCGCACCGCTCGGTGCGCCGGGCGTACGAACCGGACCGGTGACCGTCGACGGTGCTCCACCACCTGTCGCCGCCGACCCGCGGTCGGTTCTGCAGGAGGAGAACCCAGGTGCCGCACTCGCCTCTCGACGGAGCACAGCTGCGTGCGGTGCGTGACGAGGATGCGCCAGGCCTGACCGCGCTGATCGGCGCGGCCTACGACGAGTACCCGGGATGCGTCCTCGACCTGCCAGGCGTCGATGCGGACCTCACCGCCCCGGCGACGACCGCAGCGCGGGCGGGGGGTCGCTGGTGGGTGCTCGAGCGTGACGGGACCCTGGTCGGATCGATCGGAACCGGGCCTGTGGAGGCCGACGGGGTCCTCGAACTCAAGCGGCTCTACCTCTCACCCGATCTCCGCGGCCGCGGCCTGGCGACCCGTCTGATCGGCCGCGTGGAGGCCCATGCCGCAGCCTTGGGGGCTCGACAGGTGACGCTGTGGAGCGACAGCCGGTTCACCTCCGCACACCACCGCTACACCAGCCTCGGCTATCGCGACACCGGCGACCGGCGCCGACTCCACGACCCCTCCGACACCACCGAGCACCGCTTCGTCACGGATCTCGACATCGCCGAGGACCCGCCACCGGTGCGTTGGGTGGGCCCGTTCGGCACCGACGAGGTCGTTGCGCGCCCCCTACCCGACGGCTCGATCCTGCGTGGGGCGGTCGACGGCACCCGTTACGACATCGAGGTCGACCATGCCTGGCGACCCCGCTGCATCACCCTCGAGCGCCACGGGCGGCGCACCCGCTTCAGCTCCGACGGTGCCGGCCGGTGGTGGCGTGATGGTCGGCCCGAGCCCGACGTAGAGGGTTGCACCGACATCGGGCTGGAGATGACGCCGGCAGGCCTGCAGGTGGCGGTGCGTCGCCTCGGCCTCGGCAGTGGCGAGTCCGGCACCTCCCACCTGGCCATGGTCTCGCACCCGGACACGGATCTCCGCCCCCTCGAGGTGCGCTACGACCGTGCCGGCGTGCACAGCTACCGCCAGCACCTCGAGGGTGAGGTGTACGACATCGAGGTGGATGGCTACGGACTGCCGGTGCAGGTCGGCGGGGTCTGGCGACGGGTAGCCGAGGACGCCTCGCCCACCGTCTGACGGCCAGCGGTGGGTGCGGGCGCGTGAGGTCGTGTCAGGTGCCCACGGCTGCCCGAGGTGGTCCTGCGAGGCACGGCCACCTCGACAGCCGCGGCGGGGCGGTCGGAGCGCGGTCAGACCATCCTGGTCCCGGCCGAGCGCAGCTCCTGCGCGGCCTGGATGACACGGGCCGCCATGCCCTCTTCACCCTTCTGGGCGTAGGAGCGGGGGTCGTAGACCTTCTTGTTGCCGACGTCGCCGTCGACCTTGAGCACGCCGTCGTAGTTCTCGAACATGTGGGCGGCGATCGGCCGGGTGAAGGCGTACTGGGTGTCGGTGTCGATGTTCATCTTCACCACGCCGTAGTCCAGCGACTCGTGGATCTCCTCCATGGTCGAGCCGGAGCCGCCGTGGAAGACCAGGTCGAAGGGCTTGTCCTTGCCGACCTTGGCACCCACGGCGTCCTGGAGGTCCTTGAGCACGCTCGGACGCAGCTTGACGTAGCCCGGCTTGTAGACGCCGTGCACGTTGCCGAAGGTGGCGGCCAACAGGTAGCGGCCACGCTCCCCGACACCGAGCTTGTCGGCGGTGGCCAGCGCGTCACCCGGCGTGGAGTACAGCTTCTCGTTGATCTCGCCGACGACGCCGTCCTCCTCGCCGCCGACCACCCCGATCTCCATCTCCATGATGGTCCGACCGGCGGTGCACAGTTCCAACAGCTCCTCGGCGATGTCGAGGTTCTCCTCGAGCTCGACCGCCGAGCCGTCCCACATGTGGGAGTTGAACAGGGGCGCCTCACCTCGCGCGACACGGTCGCGGGACATCTCCGCCAGCGGGCGCATGAAACCGTCGAGCTTGTCCTTGGGGCAGTGGTCGGTGTGGAGCGCGACCGTCACCGGGTACTTCTCCGCCACGACCTTGGCGTACTCGGCGAAGCCGGTGGCACCGAGCACCATGTCCTTGACGGTGAAGCCGGACCAGGCGGCGGCACCACCGGTCGACACCTGGACGATGCCGTCGCTCTCGGCCTCGGCCAGACCGCGCAGCGCGGCCAGCAGGGTCTGCGACGAGGTGACGTTGATGGCGGGGTACGCGAAGGCGCCGGCCTTGGCGCGGTCGAGCATCTCCTCGTACTGCTCCGGGGTTGCGATGGGCATCGTGGCCGTCCTTTCCGACGGGGGTGGGCACCCCGGGACGGGGCGCGGCTCGTGGGTGGGCGTCCCGTGGGGACGCAGGTCGTGGTTGCCGATGAGGCGTGTGCGGGCGCTGTCGCGCGGAACACCGGCGGCCTC
>JAWLFQ010000087.1:1374-7485 GCA_041685505.1 Nitriliruptoraceae bacterium | reverse complement strand
CCGACGGCTCCGGCGAGCGCGCGGGCGACCGCCGCGGCGCGCTCGCGCAGCTGCGCGTCCAGGGTGTCAGGGTCACCCTCCGCAGCCACGGGGCTGCGCAGGTCGACGTAGATCTTGCACTTCGGTTCGGTCCCCGACGGTCGGATCATCACCCGACCGTCGGTCAACTCCAGTAGGACCAGGTCCTGTGCAGCCAACCACGTCGGGCGCTGGTCGGCACCGGTTCGGAAGTCGGTGGTCCCCACGACCTGTTGCCCAGCCAGCTCCTGCGGTGCCCAGCCCGACAACCGGTCCATCGCCGCAGCGATCTCCGCCGCGCCGCTGGCGCCGGGACGTACCACGCTGAGCTGGTGGCTGACCCAGCGTCCGTGCCGGGCACACAACTCGTCCCACCGGTCGAGCAGGGTGCGACCCTCCGCCTTGCACACCCGCGCAAGATCGGCCAGCACCACCGCCGCACCGATCCCGTCCTTGTCGTGCACGACGTCGCCGACGCAGGAGCCGAGCGCCTCCTCGAAGCCGTAGACGAAGGTGTAGCCACCCTCCTCTTCGAGTCGGCGAGCGGCTGCGCAGATCCACTTGAACCCGGTCAGCGACACCTCGGCGCGGGCCCCGTGGGCCGCTGCGACGTCGGCCGCCAGCGGTGACGAGACGATGCTGGACACCACCAGGGGACGCTCCACCTCCAGGCCGCCCAGCAGGTGATCGGTGAGCAGCACGCCGATCTGGTTACCGGTCAGCGCCCGCCAGCCACCCGAGCTGTCCGGCACCGCCGCCGCGATGCGGTCGGCGTCCGGGTCGTTGGCCAGGGCCAGGTCGGCGTCCACCTCGGCTGCCAGGGCCAGGAGGCCGTCCATCGCACCCGGCTCCTCGGGATTGGGGAACGCCACGGTGGGGAAGTCACCGTCGGGCTCGGCCTGCTCGGCGACGACGTGGACGTCCGGGTAGCCGGCATCCTGCAGGGCTCGTGTCACCAGGGGCAGACCGACACCGTGCAGGGGGGTGTAGGCCAGCCGCACCTCGGGGCCGGCCACGGCCGGCCGGGCTGACGGCAGTTCCGCCAGGTACCCCTCGACCACCTCGGGGCCGACGTGGGCGACCAGCGGGCTGGCGTCCAGGTCGACACGCTCCACCTCGGCAGCGGGTCCGACCTGGGCGATGGCGGCGGCGATGGCGGCATCGGTCGGCGGCACGATCTGTGCGGCACCCTCGGCGTAGACCTTGTAGCCGTTGTCGGCCGGCGGGTTGTGGGAGGCGGTGATGACCACCCCGGCAACGGCACCCAGCACCTTCTGCGCGTAGGGCACCATCGGCGTGGGCTGGTGGGTCGGGAACCAGTGCACCCTGATCCCCGCCCCGGCGATGGTGGCCACCACGTCATGGGCGAAGCGCTCGGAGTCGTGCCGGGCGTCGAAAGCCACCACGACACCGCGCTCAGCGGCGTCGGGTACCGCGGCGAGCAGGTGATCGGCCAACCCCCGGCTGGTGCGGATGACCACGGCGCGGTTCATCCGGTTCGGCCCGGGCCCCACCTCGCCTCGGAGGCCGGCGGTGCCGAAGGTCAGGCTGGCGCCGAGGTGATCGCGGAGGGCCTCGGTGTCGCCTGCCGCGACCAACGCCTCGAGCTGCGAGCGGGTCAGGGGGTCGGGGTCGCCGTCGATCCACGCCCGTGCGACGTCGGCGAGCTCCTCGGGGATCATGGTGGGCGTGCTCACAGCATGTCGGCGGCAGGGGACGGTGGGCAGCGTGGACGACGGACGTCCGTGGCCACCCGTGCGGCGCAGACTACGGGCCACCGCTCGCCCATGAGCACCCATGGGCACCGTCAAGCGTCCAGAGCGAGCACCCGCCGGGCTGCGGCCTCGAGCAGCCGCGCGCGCCCAGCCCGATCGACCGCAGGCGGGACCGCACGGCTGCGCAGGGTCGTGGAGTCCAGCAGGCCGTGGACACCCAGGGCGAGGACCTGCGCCTCCTCCTGCCCGAGACCCTCGCCCAACTCCGTCAGTGCGCGCGCCCACACGGCGACGTAGCGCTCGTGGTTGCGCCGCGCGAGGCGGCGGTAGTCCTCGGGCAGGTGCGGGAGCTCGCGCAGCAGCAGTTCCAGCGCCGCAGGACGGTCGAGCGCGAGATCGAGGTGGGCGGCGAGAAGGATCTCGAGGGCGTCAGCTGCGGGCGCGGACTCCGCCTGTTCCACCGCTGGTGCCAGCCGCTCCCAGATGCGGTCCAGCACCGCCATGAGCAGGGCGTCCTTGGAGGGGAAGTGGCGGTAGAGGCCGGGGCCGGTGATGCCGGCAGCCGCGCCCAGGTCGTCCACCGACACCGCATGGAAGCCGTGGGCGAGGAACAGCTCCTCCGCAGCGTCGAGCAGCTCGGCGCGACGTCTGCGCCCCCTATCCGTGCTCGGCGTGGGCGTCGCACCCGTCACGCCGGCGACGGTCGAGGCCGGCCCCGCGCGGCGAGCGGCACCGCCAGAGCGGCTCGCCCGTGCGTTCACAGCCCGAGCAGCTCGCCGAGCAGCGCCCTGTGGTGCGTGGGAGCACCGAGCAGCAACTTCGTCGCCTTCGCACGCTTGAGGTAGAGGTGCTGGTCATGTTCCCAGGTGAACCCGATGCCGCCGAACAGCTGGATCCCGTCCGCGGCGCTGCGCTCGTAGACCTCCGAGCAGTAGGACTTGGCGAGCGGAGCGGCGATGGCGAGCTCCTCGCGCTCGCCCGCGGCCAGGACCCGGGTGGCGTGCAGCGCAGCGGACCGCGCCGACTCGAGCTCCACCAGCATGTCGGCGAGGCGGTGCTTGATCGCCTGGAAGGAGCCGATGGCCCGACCGAACTGGATCCGGTCGCGGGCGTAGGCCGTGGTGGACTCCAGGGTGTGCTGGATGCCTCCGACCTGCTCCACGGCGATCGCCACCACGCCGGCCGTCAACGCCCGGTGCAGCGCGGCCATCGCCTCACCACCCGACAGGCGCTCGGACTCCGCGACCTCGACGCCTGCGAACTCGACCGTGGCGAGCGGACGGGTGAGGTCCAGTACCTCCATCTCGGTGCGGGTGACACCGACCACGTCGCCAGGGACCAGGAACAGCTCCAGACCGCCGGCGTCGGTACGCGCAGCGACCACCAGATGGGTGGCGCTCGCGCCATCGATGACGTAGGCGGCGGTGCCGTCGAGGTGCCAGGTGTCACCGTCGCGGGAGGTGTGCACCCCCGGCGGCGCGACCAGATCGCCCCCGACGTCGAGGTGGGCCAGGGCCAGGCGCGTCGTGCCGGCCGCGACGTCGGGCAGCCACGCGGCGAGCTGTTCCTCGGTTCCCGCGCCGAGCAGCGCCTCGGTGCCGAGCACCAGCGACGAGAGCAGGGGCACCGGCGCCAGACGACGGCCGGCCTCCTCGAGCACGATCGCCAGCTCGGCGAAGCTGGCGCCGCTGCCACCATGTACCTCGGGGATCGTCAGTCCGAGGAGCCCGTAGCCGGCCAGCTCCTGCCACAGGCCGGTGTCGTATGGGGCCTCGGCCCGACCGAGCATCACCTCCCGGACACGCTCGGAGGTCGCATGGTCACCGAGGAGATCGCGGACCATCTCCTGGAGCTGGCGCTGCTCGTCGGTCAGGACGTAGCTGACCTCCGGAGGATCGGCGGTCACGGGGTCGACGGTGGCGGTGTCCATCTCGGCTCCGATGGGGTCGCGGGTGCCTGCCGCGGCAGGTCACGTGTCTGGGGGTGATGTTGGTGGGGCGCGTCGTCGGGGTGAGGACGCGGAGGTCGTGGTCGCCGCCGAGCGGTGGTCGTGGTCGCCGCCGAGCGGTGGTCGGCTGTGTGCCGTGCCCGTCAGCTCCGCGGCACCTCGCGCCAGGGCTTGTCCTTGTCGACGCGAGGCTCACCGGGCAGGCCGAGGACGCGCTCGCCGAGGATGTTCTTCATGATCTCGCTCGTGCCACCCTCGATGGAGTTGGCACGGGCGCGCAGGAACCGCTTGTGCGGCGCGCCGTCGACGTCGGCGGACCCATCGGGCCGCGAGAAGGAGTACCCACCCGGGTAGGTCAGGCCCTGCGGACCGAGCAGGTCGACGCAGAAGCTGGTGATCCGCTTGTTCAGCTCCGCCCACTGCAGCTTGGCGGTCGATCCCTCCGGGCCGGGGGTGCCGGAGGTGGCAGCCTCCTTGGCACGCACGGAGGTCAGCCGCAGCGACTCCGCGGCCGTCCACAGCTGCAGCAGTTGGTCGCGTGCGACCGGATCCCCCTCGGTGCCGTGGCGCTCCCGCCAGACCTCGACGGCTTCACCGATGGCCCCCGATCCACGCGGCTGCACGTTGCCGCCGATGGCCACGCGCTCGTTCATCAGCGTGGTCATCGCCACCGTCCAGCCCTGGCCGACGTCGCCGACCCGCTGGTCGTCGGGGATCACCACGTCGGTGAAGTAGACCTCGTTGAACTCCGCCTCACCGGTGATCTGGTACAGCGGCCGGACGTCGACGCCATCGGCCTCCATATCGACGATGAAGTAGGTCAAGCCAGCGTGCTTGGGCTGGTCGGGGTCGGTGCGGGTGACCAGCAGCCCCCACTTGGCGAGGTGTCCGAGGGTGGTCCACACCTTCTGCCCGTTGACGACCCAGTGGTCGTCCTCACGCACCGCGGAGGTCGACAACGCCGCCAGGTCCGAGCCCGCACCGGGCTCGGAGAACAGCTGGCACCAGATCTCCTCCATCGTGAACATCGGGCGGAGGAAGCGCTGGCGGTGCTCCTCGGTGCCGTGAGCGACGATCGTGCCAGCCCCCATGCCGATGCCGAGGACGTTGTTGATGCGGTTGCGGGTCGAGCCACCGGCGTCGTTGATGCGCTGGTCGACCACGGGCTGCCACCGCGGGCTCACCCCCGACCCACCGAGCCCCTCGGGGAACTGCACCCACGCCAGACCGTGGTCGAACTGTGCGCCCCAGAAGGTCCGCTCGTCGGTATCCGCAGGCGGATGGGAGGCGAACAGCGCCTCGATCCGCTCCTCGATCAGTGCACGCTCATCGACACCCATGCTGCCTCTCCCGCGATCCCTTGCTCCGGTTCCCCCGATACCCACGCACTCCCGTACGTGAACGTTCACTCACAAGCTAGCACGACGGACGCACCGGCCGCGTCAGCCGTCCGCGGTCTCGATCCGACGCCGTACACGGTGGAGTTGGACCTGCTCCATCACCAGGTGCCCGACCTCCAGGGGCCACAGCAGCGCCCGCGTCCAGCCGGCCCTCGCACCCATCCGGGTACGCACCACCAGACGCGTTCCGACGGGCTCGGCGCCACCACCCTCGGGCAGCACCGGGAAGAGGTTGAAGGACCAGACCCACACCAGCGGTCCACCGGGCAGGACGAGGACGAGTGACCGGGGCGCGTCGAGGTGGGCCACCACGAGGTGGAGGTACTCGCTGAGCGGGACGCGATCACCCACGGCCAGATCCTGCAGTTCGGGCACGACACGGTCGGCAGAGCCCCCTGTCACGAAGTCCCCCACACCCAACGTGCGCTCCAGGGCGTCGATCGCGTACCAGCCACCTCGCCGGTAGCCCATCTGGACCAGCCATGGCCACACCGCTGCCGGCGGCGCCGCGATCGGCACCGCCCGGGTGCTCACCCTGCGCACCTGCGGGGCGATGCCGTCACCCGGCAACACGGCCCCCACCTCGGAGGGCGTGGCGCCTGCGTTGCGACCGAGTCGCGTCACCACCGCCAGGATGAGCCCGACCCAGACCACCCCGAGGGCGCCCGTGCGGCGTCGAGCGCGCCGGACATCGGCTCCGCGCGAACGTCGGCCCGCGACCGGCCCGCCACCAGCGCGCGAACGTCGGCCCGCGACCGGCCGGACACCACCGCCGCGGCTCCCGGAACCCATCGATGTTCCTCGCTCTCTCTCCGACACCTCGGTCCGACACGCCCTCCTTCGGCGTCGGCGTGCCTGCGCCGACCGCCTCTGTGGAGCGGGTCTCGGGGGGTCTTGCGCGGTGATCGGTCGACCCACCGCGACCGAGCTCCACCGTAGACGGCTGCGCGCGTGCACCGACTCCCACCGCCCCGACGCCGGTCGCACGCACGTCCCTGACCCGGCCGACGCCGGTCGCGCGCCCGCCCGT
>JAWLFQ010000087.1:0-1274 GCA_041685505.1 Nitriliruptoraceae bacterium | reverse complement strand
GCCCGTCCGCAGGCCATGGCCACCGCGAAGGACGGTCATGCCCACCACCGCTCTGCCGCTGCCCCCTGCCCGCGACGTCGCCGCGGCGGAGGGGTTCGTGCGTGACCACCTCGGCGCGGTCGTCGGCGACGAGGTCGTGGCCAGCCGCCGGTTCCGCGGGGGCCAGATCGCTGCCGACGCCGCGCTGGCGAGCCTCGACATCTCCGGGTATGCGGCCAACCGCAACGAGGTGTGGCCGACGCGACGACGTGGTGCCAGCGCCGTGTCGCCCTACGTACGCCACGGACTCCTGCCGCTGCCGCTGCTGTGGGAGGCGGTCGCTGACGCGCCGGCCAAGGACCGCCAGAAGTTCCGGGACGAACTGCTGTGGCAGGAGCATGCGCGCCACCTCTACGCCCGGGTCGGGCCAGCTACCCGCTGGGGATTGCGGCGTGAGCTGCGCGGCACCCCGTGGCGGGGAGCACCCCTCGGGGCGCAGCGCGAGGCCGTGTTCGCCGACCCGGCGGCGACGAGGGAGCCGGGCACCGGGGAGGATCGCGACCACATGTGGTCGCGATCCTCCCCGGAAGCGGCCTCGGCCCCACCCCGAACACCCCCCACCCCACCGGACACCGACGACGGCACCTCACCCACAGCCGCACCGGTGTGGGATCCCGCCATGGCGTGCCTCGACATGGCCACGGAGGAACTCGTCACCGACGGCTACCTCGTCAACCAGACCCGGATGTGGCTCGCCTCCCACTGGGCGGTGCGCGAGGGTGTCGACTGGCGTGCCGGTGAGGACGAGTTCTTCCGACACCTCCTCGACGGCTCGCGGGCCGCGAACCGGGCCGGCTGGCAGTGGACCATCGGCACCGGTACCGGCAAGGCCTACGGCTTCTCGCGCTGGCAGGTCGAGAAACGGGCGCCCGGGCTGTGTGCGACCTGTCCGCTGGCCGCCGCCTGCCCCATCGAGGACTGGCCCGAGGACCCACCGCTCGCCGCGGTCGAGGAGCCCGCCGGGCTGCGGCGTGATGACGACCCGGCTGCCACCGCCGGTCCGTCGCGGCCGCTGGTCGACGGCGACGCCGAGGTGGTGTGGCTGACCGCGGAGTCGCTCGGTGACGATGATCCCGCGCTGGCGGCCCACCCCGATCTCGCTGCGGTGTTCGTCTTCGACGCGCCGCTGCTCGCCAGGCTGCGCCTGTCGGGCAAACGCCTGGTGTTCCTCACGGAGTGCCTCGCGGACCTGGCGGAGCGACGTGAGCTCACCGTGCACCTCGGCGATCCCGTCG
>JAWLFQ010000086.1:0-10320 GCA_041685505.1 Nitriliruptoraceae bacterium | reverse complement strand
CGGCCGTGCGCGCCCGCGGGTGCCCGGTCATGGGTGTGGCACCCTGGTGTCGACCCCGTTCGTCCCCGGCCGCTGCCGGGGAGAGGAGACCGAGATGCATGCTCCCACACTCCGACCGTCGCGGCGTCGTTGGTCCGCGCTGACGGTGGTGCTGGCCTTCGTCGCACTGCTGTCGGGGGCCTGCGCCGACGGTGGCGATACGACGGAGCAGGGGGGTGCCACCGAGGACGGCGTGCTGCGCGTGGTGGGGCAGGACGACCTGCGCTGGGACGTCGAACAGCTCACCGCACCCGCCGGGGAGGTCACCTTCGAACTGGTCTGCGAGGACGCGGTCAACCACAACCTGGTCATCGACGAGCTCGACGAGGAGGTCGTGGCCTGCGCTCCCGGTGAGACCGCCACGGGCAGCATCGAGCTGGAGCCGGGCACCTACACCTACGTGTGCACGGTGCCTGGCCACGAGTCGACCATGCGGGGCGAGCTCGCGGTCGAGTGAGCGGCCACGGGGGCGGAGGACGCGCGACGCTCTCCACGGTTACCGGGGGCCGATCGGACCTCGCTACCCTACGCGCGACGCGCCGCCAGGGCCGGAAAGCCCCAGGTCACCGATCCGGCCGACCCGGCTGCTGAGCTCCGGTGCGGCGTTCGCCCCCTGAGGCCGTCACCGCCCCGCCGACTCGATCCGCAGGAGCCCGCCGTGCGCCGTCTGAGCCTTGGAACCGCCCTGCTCGCCTCCGCCGCGCTGCTCGCCGGCTGCTCGAGCGTGCCCGAGGGCGCGGCCGAGGCGCAGGCCCTGGTCTGCCCCCCGGGAGAGGAGGGCTGCGACGACGTCCTTCCCGTCGGCCCGGGCGGCGAGGTCGAGGTCGAGATGGGCAACTTCTTCTTCAACGTCACCGACGGTCTCGCGATCACCGGTGAGGTCGAGGTGACCGGGATCAACATCAGCGACGCCTACCACAACATCGAGTTCCTGGGCGCGGCCGACGGCAGCTACCTCGGCGGTTCGGACGGCGAAGCCATCCTCGGTGCCGACGGTGGGGAGACCGACACCGGTACGGCGCAGCTGTTCCCGGGCGAGTGGTTGATGATCTGCAACGTGCCCGGCCACCGTGCCGCCGGCATGGAGCTGGCCGTCACCGTCTACGCCACCGAGGAGGAGGCGCAGGCAGCGGTGGAAGCGGGCGAGACCGACGTCGACCGCGACCGGGAGATGCCCAACACCTGAGCCGCGCCGGACCGGCACCTGACCGCAGGCTCGCAGCCCGGACCCCGTCTCAGCGCGCCTCGCTGTCGCGAAGCTCAGCGGGTGAACGGATCCTGCGGGCCGTGCTGGCCTCCCGCATCCCGGCCCGACGCCAGGCCGGCGCGCGCGGGGGCTCCTCGGGGGCGGCTGCCTGCCCGCCGAGCAGCGCCGCGACCGCCACCGACACCGCGGCCACCTCGACGTCGGTGACCCCGTGGCTGTCGATGCGCAGCCGGACGGTGCCGTCGACGTGCTCGGGGGCCGCGGTCACCGCTGCATCCTCCGCGGCGCTCACAGCGGGATGTTCCCGTGCTTGCGGGCCGGCCCCTGCTCGCGCTTGGACGCGGTCAGATCCAGTGCCCGGGCGAGCTCACGGCGGGTCTCCGAGGGCGCGATCACCGCATCGACGTACCCGCGCTCCGCGGCCCGCCAGGGGTTGGCCAGATCACGGGCGTAACGCTCCTCGAACTCCTCGTGCAGCGCGCTGGGATCCTCGGCCTGTGCGAGTTCCCGACGGTGCAGGATCGACACCGCACCCTTGGCGCCCATCACCGCGATCTCCGCGGTGGGCCAGGCCAGGTTCACGTCCGCGGCGAGGTGCTTGGAGCCCATCACCACGTAGGCCCCGCCGTAGGCCTTGCGCACGATGATCGTGACCTTGGGCACGGTGGCCTCGGCGTAGGCGTACAGCAGCTTGGCGCCGTGGCGGATGATCCCGCCGTACTCCTGGTCCGTGCCCGGCAGGAACCCGGGGACGTCCACGAAGGTGACCAGGGGGAGGTTGAAGGCGTCGCAGAAGCGGACGAACCGTGCGGCCTTCTCCGAGGAGTCGATGTCGAGCACCCCCGCGAGGTGCTGGGGCTGGTTGCCGACCACGCCGATGGCGCGGCCGTCGACGCGCGCGAAGCCCACCACGATGTTGGGCGCGTAGTGCTGGTGGACCTCGAAGAACTCGCCCTCGTCCACCACGGCGCCGACGATGTCGCGGACGTCGTAGGGCGTGTTCGCGCTGTCGGGCATGAAGGTGTCGAGCTCGTCGACCAGCCGGTCCACCGGATCGTCGCAGGGCAGCCGCGGGGGCAACTCCAGGGTGTTGGCGGGCAGGAAGCTCAGCAGGTAGGCGATGTCGGCCAGGCAGCTCTGCTCGTCGTCGGCGGCGAAGTGGGCGACGCCGGAGGTGCCGGCGTGGGACATCGCACCGCCGAGCTCCTCCATCGTCACCTCCTCGCCGGTGACGGTCTTGATGACGTTGGGACCGGTGATGAACATGTGCGAGGTGTCCTGCACCATGAACACGAAGTCGGTGATCGCGGGGGAGTAGACGGCCCCACCGGCACAGGGACCCATGATGGCGGAGATCTGGGGGACCACCCCCGATGCCCGCACGTTGCGCAGGAAGATGTCGCCGTAGCCACCGAGCGAGACCACACCCTCCTGGATACGGGCGCCCCCCGAGTCGTTCAGCCCGATCACCGGGACACCCATCTGCTCGGCCAGGTCCATGATCTTGACGACCTTGGCGGCGAACACCTCACCCAGGGAGCCACCGAAGGCGGTGAAGTCCTGGCTGAAGACGCACACCCGTCGGCCGTCGATGGTGCCGTGGCCGGTGACCACGCCGTCACCGAGGATGCGCTTGTCCTCCAGGCCGAAGCCCGTCGCCCGGTGGACCGCGAAGGCGTCGGTCTCGGTGAAGGAGCCGTCGTCGAGCAGCAGCTCGACCCGCTCGCGGGCGGTGAGCTTGCCCTTGTCGTGTTGCTTGGCGATCGCGGTCTCGCCACCACCGGCAGCCGCCTCGTTGCGGCGGCGTTCCAGCTCGGCGAGCTTCTCGCGCGTCGTCTGCGCCACGTGCTCCTCCTTGCACCGTGTCGATCCCGACCGGACGACGTCCGATCGCGGGCACGTGGTCGGCCGGTGCCCGTGGAACGGGCATCCTAACGGGACCGCTCCCCGAGCCCGGAGGTCCCCGTGGCGCTGTCCGACGAACCGAGGGTCCGTGCCGCCGTGGCAGCGAGCCCGCGCATCCGTGCGCACACCCATCACGACCGCGTCACCTCGACCAACGACCTCGCCCGCGAGGCCGTGTCGGGCGGTGCGCCGCTCGCACAGCTGATCACCGCCGACCGTCAGAGTGCCGGACGGGGTCGCGCCGGCCGGCCGTGGACCGATGACGTCGACGGGCTGACCGGGCCCGCCAACCTCGCCGTCACCCTCGCGGCCGCGACGCCCCGGCACGCCCCGGGTCTGGTGCCGCTCGCCGCGGGCCTGGCCGTGGCGGCGGCCTACGCCCAGGCCGGTGCGCACCCGGAGCTCAAGTGGCCCAACGACGTGTTGCTCGGTGGTGCGAAGGCTGCAGGCATCCTGGTGGAGCGGCACCTGCTCGCGGAACGCGACGTGGTCGTGATCGGTTGCGGCGTGGACCTGGACTGGCGGGGCGTGGAGCGCAGGGGCGTGACCGCGGGGTGGACCTCCCTGGCCGAAGCGCTGGGTCGGAACGTGGACCGTGCCGGGGTCCTCGCCGCGCTGCTCGCTGCGCTGGACCGAGAGCTGGACGCCCTGGCCGCACCGGCGAGCCTGCTCGAGCGGTACCGGCGGCAGTGCGTGACGATCGGTCGCGAGGTGGAGGTCACGCTGCCGGGAGGTGACCGGCTCAGGGGCCAGGCGGTCGGGCTGGACGCCGACGGCCTGCTCGAGGTGGACACCGGCGCGGAGCGGGTCACGGTGCGTGCGGGCGACGTGTCGGGCGGGGGTGCCGGCTGAGACGTTCGGGGCGCTAGCGTTCCGGTCCGAGGAGCCGTCAGCTCGTACGAACAGGGAGGATGCGCGTGGCAGCAGCGTCGACCTCGGCCAGCGCAGGTGAACTGACCCCGGAGCAGGAGGCCTTCCGGCAGGTCGTGGCCGCCTTCGCCGACGAGGTGATCGCCCCCGCTGCCGACAGCTACAACGCCGAGGGCCGGTTCCCCGTGGAGCTCGTCCGGCAGATGGGCACGCTCGGACTGTTCGGGTTGCCCTTCGCCGAGGAGGACGGCGGTGCGGGTGCGGACTACCTCACCTTCTGCCTGGCCATCGAGGAGATCGGGCGGGTGGACCAGTCGCTCGGGATCACCCTGGAGGCCGCGGTGGGGCTCGGCGCGGCACCCATCGCGGAGTTCGGGACCGCACCGCAGCGCGCCCGCTGGCTGCCGCAGCTGTGCCGGGGCGAGGCGCTGGCCGGCTTCGGTCTGACCGAGGCCGGCGGCGGTTCCGACGTGCACGGGGCGACCCGGACCCGGGCCGTACGCGACGGTGACCACTGGGTCATCGACGGCAGCAAGCAGTTCATCACCAACTCCGGCACCGAGCTCACCGAGCTCGTCACCGTCATCGCGTCGACCGGGGACGGGGAGCTGACGGCGATCGTGGTCCCCACCGACACCCCGGGCTTCAGCGTCGCACCGCCGTACCGCAAGGTGGGCTGGCACGCCTCCGACACCCGGGAGCTGAGCCTCCAGGGGGTACGTGTGCCCCTGGAGCACACCCTCGGCGAGGTCGGCCAGGGCCTGCGGCAGTTCCTCAAGATCCTCGATGACGGTCGCATCGCGATCAGCGCCCTGGCGGTCGGACTCCTGCAGGGCTGTGTCGACGAGTGCGTTCGGTACGCCAAGGAGCGCGAGGCCTTCGGCCGTCCGATCGGTGACAACCAGGCGATCGCCTTCAAGATCGCCGATATGGAGGTTGCGGCCCAGACCGCGCGGCAGATGTACCGCTACGCCTGTCGTCGCAAGCAGGCCGGCCTGCCCTACAAGCGCGAGGCATCCATCGCCAAGCTCTACAGCTCCGAGGCTGCGGTCACCGCCGCGCGCGAGGCCACGCAGATCTTCGGCGGCATGGGCTTCACCACGCACACGCGCGTGGGCAGGTTCTACCAGGACGCCAAGATCCTGGAGATCGGGGAGGGCACCAGCGAGGTCCAGCGGCTGCTGATCGGTCGTGACCTCGGGCTGTGAGCACCACCGGCGGTGACGCTGCCGCCGTGGCGTGACCGGTCCGATCCACGATGTGCCGGCGAAGGTCCGACACGGCACCCTGTCATCCACCCTGCCCCGGAGCCGAACGTGGCCGACCGTTACAGCTCGCAGATCGCGTTGGTGCTCGATCACCCCGTGGACGACGTCGGAGAGGTCGTGCGCGCGGCAGGTCACGTTGGTGACCTCGACCGCGCCGCGGCGGTGCGGGACGAGGGCCACCTCGCCCAGGAGGTGCAGTGGGGTGGCCGGATGCAGAAGGCCGTGGTCCGCGCCATGGCGGACACCGACGGCAGACCGCTGCTGCGCACCGAGACCTACCTCGGCGAGGACGGCCTGACGGGCGGTATGCAACGGCAGGCGAAGCTGCTCCAGGCCCTGACACGACAGCTCCCCGGCCGGGTCGAGGGGATCCGCGACATCGCGGCGATGACGGACCGGGACCTCGCGTGGATCAACCGCGTGGCCATCGGCGCCGTGCAGCACGGGGACGGCATCGTCACACGGGTCGATGGTGAGGGCACTCGGTGGGTGCACACCCACGGAGCTGCACGGTTCGGCGTACCGGACCTCGAGCTCTACGGGTGCAACCGTGCCCAGGCCGAGGCGGCCCCGCAGGTGCTCGCCCACGTGCACGAGCAGCTGCTCACGCGGGGCCTGAAGGGCGAGCTGCAGCTACCCGACGGCACCCCCGTCTACCTCGTCCCCGTCCTCGAAGCCTGGCAGGAGGTGCCGCTGGACTGGCCCGGTGTCGGGCGCGCCGGACGGGACCGTGGCCCGGGGCTCGACGGTCCACGCGCGAGCCTGTCGGTGCTGCACAAGCCCCGGCTGGGCCGCTACCGCAAGGACCTGGCGGGGGTGCTGGACGCGCTGGTCCCCGTCAGCTGAACCGGGAGGAGCTGGGGTGCGCTACGACGATCGGATGTGGGAGGAGCTGTGGGAGCGCACGCTCGGGCAGCTCGAACGGCACCGGATCGCGATGGCGACCCTGCGGCGCGAGTTCCCCCCCGATCCCCTCGGTCGACGGATCGTGCCGGAACTGGCGCACCGTTGGCGGGGGACCGCGAAGGTGCACCTGTGGGTGCACGCGACCCTCGCCATCTTCTGGGGTCGCATCTCCTTCGACATCCCCCCCACCGCCGGGACCCCCTGGGCCCTGGCCAACACCATGAGCCTGCTCAGCATCACGATCGCGCTGGGTTGCGTCGCGTTCCGGCGCTACCTCTCCCCGCTGGCGCGGCTGCGCTGATCGGCTGCCGGTGCCCGGTCGTCACTCCTCGTCCTGCGGTTCGATCCAGCCCTCCTCACCCTCGGGCCGCGCGTCGCCGGTGAGCTGTCGCAGCCGCGGCGCCCCCTCCTCCGGCCCGATGGCCAGCAGTCGATCCCCGGCCTGGTTGCGGTGGTGGCGGCGGGGGCGGTAGGTCCAGCGGTTCGCACGCTGCACGGCCAGCACCTCCATCCCGGTCTCGGTGTGCAGCTTCAACTCGCCCAGGCTGCGTCCCACCACCTCGCTGTGCGCGGCGACCACGGCTTCGGCCACGATCTCGTCCGCTTCCGCGAGAGCGGCTGAGATGATCGGGTGGGGCGGACCCTCCTCCTCGATGACCCGGCACATCGACTGTGCCGAGTCGACGATCCGCTCGGCGGCGGCAGCGAGGTGGAGCATGCCCCGCAGCTCCTCGGGGTCCTCGAGCTCCGCGGCGGCGCGCAGCACCCACCCCTCGAGCAGGTGGAACAGCTCGTCGGACTGGTCCTCGATCGCACTGACCTCCGCTGCGAGGGAGACGTCGCGGAGCAGGATGGCGGAGTAGGCGAGCCCTACAGCGACCTCGGAGACGTTCTTGAGCTCCACGACCAGATCGACGGCCCGATCGAGGTGGGAGAGCTTGCCCCGCTCGGGCGGCTCCGGCAGCTCCCGCGGCGGGGCCCCAGCCAGCTGGCGCACCTCGTCCACACCCTCCCGCGGCCCCTGCAGGAACAGCACGTCACCCTCGCGCAGCACCTCCTCACCCTCGGGCCCGTGGACCCAGTGGACGTCGCGACGGATCGCGATGATCCACATCCCCGTCCGGCCGGGCAGCTCGAGGTCGCGCAGGGTCGTGCCCTCCAGACGGTTCTCCGGGCGGATCTTGACCCGCGCGGTGACCTCCGTGGCATGGCGGAGGTCGTCGCGCAGCTCCGCCGGGACGCCGAGGTCCTTGAGCACCACACGGGCGATGTCCTCGGCGGCGTCGGCGATGCCCTCGATCGACACCGCCATCGACAGCACGCCCGCGAGCTGCTCGGCATCGTCACGGGTCCGCGCTGCCAGCATGCACACCGCACGGAGATCGACCAGCAGTTCGTCCACCCGGTCCTCGAGGCGCAGCACCTCACGGGCCAGGGCGTCGTCACCGTAGAAGATCGCGGCGTAGGCCAGGTCGACCATCAGCTCCGCAGCGTCCTTCGCTTCGACGAGCAACTCCTTGACGGTCCTGACGTTCCTCATCGCTTCCCTCGGGGGTGTCAGATCGTGAGCAGGGTCACGGCGGCCAACAGGCACAGCACGCCGGTCAGGTCCATGGTGGCGGTGACGACCGGGATCCCATGGTTGTCGGGGTCGAACCCGAACCGGAAGGACACCGTCGCGGCCGCGTAGGCGGCCGAGGCCAGGATCGGCAGGGCGAACAACCCGGCGAGCAGGACCACCGACACGGTCGTGAGCAGGGGGAGGGGGGACACGCCCGGCACGATGAGCGCCGCCAACCATCCGGCCAGGCCGACGCCCGTGAAGGCCAGGGCGGCCAGCAGCGTGGTGAGCGAGAAGTCCAGGATCGCCAGCTTGCCGGGCAGCAGCCGCGGCTCGAGCTGGCCGACGTGCAGCTTCGATGCCAGCCGGCTCGACAACATGCCGCCGAGGGAGCCGCAGTTGGCGATGAAGGGCGGGATCAGCACCAGCAGAGCGGCCGAACCGAACTGCTGCTCGGCGCGGGCCTCCACGACCACGCCGGCCAGGACGTCGATCGTCACCGCGACGGTCAGCACCACCAGCGATTCCCGCACCACCCGGCGGATCAGGGCGTCGTCCCGGCGGATGCCGAGGACCACCGCGACCACCCCGAGGATCAGCCCCACGACACCGGTGGTGCTCGCCAGCCACGGGACCTCCAGGACCAGGCTCGCCAGCAGCAGCGCCGGCAGGGTGATCAGGTCGCCCGTCGCGGTGATGATCGGCGCCCCCGCGTCGTCGAGGTTGAACCCGACGGCCGCGCTGCGGCGTGCCATGGCGATCACGACCACGAACAGCACCACCGACGACAGCAGGGCGCCCACCAGCGAGATGGCGACCAGCTGCAGCAGCGGGACCGTGCGCAGGCCCAGCGCGGCGCTCACCGCCCAGGCGATCACCCCGGCCTGCAACGCCGAGGTCAGGCTCAGGATCGTCGAGGCCTCGACCTGGCGTCCGAGGAAGCTGGTGCGGTGCAGCGCCCGGTCGAACTGCCCGGTCAGGATCCCCGTCGACAGCCGCGAGCCCAGTGCCCCGAAGATCGCCCCCCGCATCCCGATGGCCGCCGGGATCAGCGCCAGCAGCCCGGGGACGGCCTCGAGGCGGGCGGCTGCCGATGCCAGCACGATGCCGGCGATCAAGGTGGCGAACAGTCCCAGCGCCAGCGCGGACGATCCGGTCCGGATGCTGCGTGCCTCCTGGATCCAGTAGGCGCGCACCGCGATCACCGGCAGGCCGAGGGCCCGACCGATCAAACGGACGACGGCGGGGACCCGTGGGACGTTGGGCCAGTGTGGGCGTGGGCTCACACTGACCTCCTCGGTGTCGGTAGCGGTGGGCCTGCGGCGACCACCGCCGGCGACGGCGAGGCTAGCGACCGTCGATACCCGGCCCCGGGGTCACCGCCGCGTGTCGCACCCGGCTTCGTCAGGCGCCGTGCCCACCTCTACCATCCGGACATGGATACCTACACCGCTCCGGTCCGTGACGTCCGCTTCGTCCTCGAGCACATCACCCCGCTCGCGGACCTCACCGCAACCTCGCGCTTCGCGCACGCCGAACCCGACCTCGTCGGCGGGCTGCTGGAGGAGGCGGGCCGGTTCGCCGCGTCGGCCGTCGCGCCGACCAACCGCGATGGTGACGCGCAGGGTGCGCGGCTGGTCGACGGCAGCGTGGTCACCCCCGACAGCTTCGCGCACGCCTACCGGCAGTACCTGGACGCCGGCTGGGGCGCGGTCCAGCACCCACCCGAGTTCGACGGCGGTGGGTTCCCCCTGACCGTGGCCAACGCGGTCAAGGAGTTCATCACCTCGGCGAACATGTCCTTCTCGATGGCCCCGTTGCTGACCACCGGTGCGGTCTACCTGATGCAGCACCACTGCTCGCAGGAGCAGTTGGACACCTACGTGCCGAAGATGGTGTCCGGTGAGTGGGCCGGGACCATGAACCTCACCGAACCCCAGGCGGGCTCCGACGTCGGTGCCGTGACCACCAAGGCAGAACCTGCCGGCGACGGCACCTACCGGATCACCGGGCAGAAGATCTACATCAGCTACGGGGATCACGATCTGACCGACAACATCATCCACCTGGTGCTGGCCCGCCTCCCCGACGCGCCAGCGGGCACCAAGGGCATCTCGCTGTTCATCGTGCCCAAGGTGCTGGTCAACGAGGACGGCTCGCCGGGTGAACGCAACGACGTCGAGGTGGTGTCGCTGGAGCACAAGCTCGGTATCCGCGCATCGCCGACCTGCGTGATGGCCTTCGGCGAACACGGCGAGGGTGCCGTGGGTGAGCTGGTCGGCGAGCCCAACCAGGGCATGCGGCAGATGTTCACCATGATGAACGACGCACGGCTCGGGGTCGGCCTCCAGGGACTGGCCATCGCCGAGCGGGCCTACCAGCAGGCGCTGGCCTACGCCCAGGACCGCCAACAGGGCCGCGGTCCGAGCACCCCTGCCGGCGCGCAGGCGCCGATCATCGAGCATGCCGACGTGCGGCGCATGCTGCTGACGATGAAGGCCAACATCGAGGCGGTGCGTGCCCTGTGCTCCCTCAACGCCCACGCCCTCGACCTGGCCCACGCC